>DAOVGF010000030.1 GCA_030672545.1 Candidatus Aerophobota bacterium | reverse complement strand
AACCAAGGTAGTACTCTCCCATAACCTCAGTTCTTCAAATACCCCGAGGAGTCTGCCAAACAACTTTTCGTCCATATATTTTATCTTAGCGTCCTTGTAAGTGAACTGGGAGAGTTCCCCTTCTTTTATCAGTTTATCTCGTAATAACGGCTTCTCAGCTCCTTCGTGAGTCTCGTAGTAATGTCCCCAAACGAAAAAAGGAGCAGAATGGTTTTCCCGCAACCAGTTCACCATTCGATCAACCCACCAGTTACCTTCATAGAACAACTCGCTTGAAGGATCCTCAAAGTCCCATTGTCTCCAGATGGTATCCTCAGAAGGCTCATCGAATGAGTCAAAACCACTACTGAAGCCATGTCTTGCTCCCAGTACTCCTACCCCTACAAAACCCGCTGTCCGGTAGCCGTACTCTTTGAGAGTTTCAGCTATCGTTTTGTGCCGGATGCGGCCAAAAGGATTGCGAAGCAGGTGTTTGTTAGGGTAAACACCGCACAGGACTGAGGACATACACAGGGGAGTAAAACAACTTGCCGCTAGGCAAGTCTGGAACAATACTCCCTCTTCCGCTACCCGATCAATGTGCTCTGTCCTTATTTTTCCGTATCCGTAGCAACTCAGGCTATCCGGCCGAACTTCATCCATACTTATCAAGACTATGTTTCTCTTTTTCATTCTCTTATCCCTTGGTGACTCCCTCAAAGAATCGAAGTTATTCTCAGATTGCCCGGGCAAAACTTGGGATTGGATTTCCCCGGAGTAAAACCGGTTGGCTCTGGGTATCCCCCTACGAAGCATTTTCTCAGAGGATATCCAGAGCCTTTGATTATATTTCCCAGTTTTTCATCAATAAATCATCGATAGTATCCGGCTTTCTTCATCGTTTCTTTTATACCTCTGTTGGCGTCGCTCAAAGCCCGTTCTACTGTCTTCTGTCCCGCTATAGCCGCAGATACTTCAATTTGGACCTTCTTCATTACCTCGGTGGCCTCGGGAACGGCCCTACCGCCGACTTGAGTGACCAAATAATCGCCCCGGGCCTCCGCCATACCATAACTAAAGCAATTCAGCCAGTTTCCGAAGTTGAGCTTGCCCACCAGGTTGGTATATTCAGGTTGCTGAGTAACCCAGGTTCTACCGGTAACTCCTCGCTTGAGAGCGAATCTGAGTGACTGGATTTTTGAGGTAGTCCACATCAAATACAGCCAAGCCGCTTCCTTATGCTTTGAGGCTTCATTTATGCCTACAGACCAGGACCACCATCCCGGTTCGCCAGGCTTATCGGGTGTCAGCCCGGGTATTTTGGCCACACCTACCTTACCGATAATTTTGGATTTGTCGGGGTTCTCAAACTGAGTCGCCCAGGCAATTGTGTCTACGATCGTAGCTGTTAATCCACCCCGGAAGTCCTCCAGAACGTCAGACCACATCTTGCCGGCAGTTCCGGGAGGGGCATAGTTTTTGCACAAATCCACATATCTCTTAATACCAAAAACGCTTTCCCGAGTACTGATCAATGGCTCAAAATTACTGTCCAAAAAACCTCCTCCGTAGGTGTACAAGAAAGCAGGTTGGGTTATGGCTAGCCAAGACCCCCGCAGACCAATCCCGTACATATCAATTTTTCCATTGGCATTAGTGTCCAGAGTAAGCTTTTCCGCCGCCGAGAGGAGTTCATCCATAGTCTCAGGAACGGTGATGCCGTACTTGTCATATACATCTGTCCGATAGAAGAGCACGTGAGTCACCCCATCAAGAGGAATCGCCGCCACGTACCCACCAATGTTATATGCTTCCCGAATAGAGGCTAATACATCTGGGTAGTCATACCATTCTTGGTCGAATAGGTGGGGCTTATCCATAAATTGGGAGAGATCGGCTACCCATTTTTCCTTGACGTAGCGCGGCGCATAAAAGGGACCCATCATCATATAGTCAAAACTACCCGCACCCGTCGATAGATCAAGTAGTTCCTTTTGCCAGAGGGCGTTTTCCGCGTAGTCTTCATAGGTTATCTTTATTCCGGTCAGTTTTTCGAAGTCGGGAACCATTTCCAGTTGCCAATCGGCCAGGACGGATCGCAACAGGGCCAGGTGTATGGTTTCTCCCTTCAACTGTCCCCAGTCAATCTTTGCCTGTTTAGCTACCTCCGCCGATCGCTCAGACAGAGAACTCTGAGCCCATATTGCCGCTGACAAGCTTAATATCATAGTAACTGCCAATATTATCGTTAATGCTCTTTTCCTTGTTATTCCTTTCACTTATGACCTCCTTTTTTACTTTTTTTGATCTTCAAAGTGCAAGTCTCAACCTCACCTCCTCCCATTATTAGCCAATATTTTTGCCTCTAATCACCTTCTATAAATAATCTGTAAGTTTTATTGAGTACCAAATACTTACACCTATTTGTGTCTACTTCGGCCTCAAACGGTTACAATTTGGGCACAGGAATTTTTTGGATTTGGCTCCAAAGACTCTAAGTTACCACAGCGTCCAGGACAAGTCAACGCATCAAATCACTTAAAATGTAACCGAAGAGGTACTCATTGAATCATTTATCGGGTGATAAGTCAAATTTTTTCTCTGGTTGGCTAGGTGAATGTTTGGCAAAGTGAGGCAAAACCGCAGAGTCCGTGTTAGACGGTGGTTTGGACTTTAAATAGTTTTTCTATATTGCTTATACAAATCTTAGACCAATTTTCATATTTATCAATATTTTTCTTTAGTTTTTTAATACTTACAAATTTAGCTTCATTAATGGACTTTTCTTTTTTTCTAACCAAGGGTTTACTTAATCTAAAAATATGAATAATTCCAAAATGAACTTTACCGACTTCACTTGAATCATCATTGAGCAGAGCAACTATATCATCAACATATTCAGTATCTAGGTATAATTCTTCTCTTACTTCTCTATTTGTCCCTTCACTATAAGTTGTAGTGAATAAATTGGGATCACTTATAGAAATATGCCCTCCAATTCCAATAGAATAATTATTTAATAGCCTCTCTTCAGACAACAATGCCCCTCTTCGGTAACTAAAAATCTTATCGTCGTAGTTTAAGATTACATAAGGTATCAATTGTTTATAATTGTAGTTAGCCTCTGCGTTCTTTCTTCTTATAAATCTATAATTATGGTTAATAACCTTCATATATTTCTCCATATCAAAACATAAGCCTTGAAAATATTCCTCTTCTTTTAGTACAGAAGTTGGGAAAACTAACACGTATTCTTCTAAGTCTTTATTTTTCTTCACCATACACCATATTACGCCGGGGGGCATTTTTCGACTACTTCTTCAAAAGATAATAAAGTCTGCCCCAGCAGTGCAGACCGCCGGCGATTCGTTCCGCTTCTTTCCCTTCCCCAAGATAAAGATCAACCCGGGCGGGGCCTTTAATAGCTCCTCCCTTGTCCTGATCAAAGACAAAATGGGCTTGCTGCTTCACACCCACCACCTTTCCTGAGAGATCAAACTGGGGAAGCTGATAAACTATATAAGCTAAAGCTCCCGACGGGAAAATGGCTTTATCAGTGGCGATGGACCTTGCCGGGGTAAGAATAGCCTGGATCCAACTGTAGGGTCCATCATTTTCTCTTTTAAAAAACACAAATCTGTCATTGGCCAGAAGATACTTATCCATTTTTTGGGGATGTTCTCTAAAGTAGTTCCTTATACCCTCCATAGATGTTTCTTCCGGCTTCATCCAGCCATCCTTTACCAGAAGATAGCCCACACTGGTATAAGGTCTTCCGTTGGTAGAGTCATAATTAAGCCAAAAAGTACTCCCGTCAGGTAGCCGGATTTTACCCGCCCCCTCAACCATAAGAAAAAATCTATCTATTTGGTCTCTTAGCCAGACCAATTCGAGACCTTGACCGACTAAAGCCCCTTCTTTAACAATTTCTTTTCGAGTCCAGTAAGGGACCGCCCTCCCTTCATCTATTCGAAAAATGAGCTCCTCATCTTCTTGTCCAGGAAGAAAACCGGCTAAATTAAGAACAAATAAGTCGGTAGGTCGGCGGTAAACTGGCCAGCAGTAGTTCTGATCGGGTTGGAGGCTACCCTCACAGATAGGAGCAAAATATCCGGTAAAGAGAACTCTACCTTGCTCACCAGCCTGGAAAACGTCAAATCTCTCTCTGATTAATCGGTTGAGTTCCTTTGGGCTACTACTTTCTCTCAAGGTCTGAAGAAAAAGTTGGGCACTATCCATTAAAAGAGAAGGACTCACTCTTCCTTGACCAAAAGGGAGAGTTTGATCTCGGGATATTTTCTCCAAGAGGAATCTTACCTCCCTTCCAAAAGCTAATTTAAGAGATTCAATTCCCCTGTCTTCAAAAAAGGGGATTTCCTCCTGGGAGAGAGGAGTTAAGAAACTGCCTTCTTTACTCTGGCTGGAAAAAAGAGGAAAATTGATTCCACTTAAGAGAAAAAACACTCCCCAAAAAAAGAGGAATCTGGATTGTCTTATTATCCTTTTCCTCCTGAGCTATCTTTCTCCAAATAGAGACCTTTCTCTCCCGAGATATGCTAAGAAATCATTTTCTCCAGTTTTTGCTCAAAGACAACTACATATCTTTATGTCTTCTTCTAAATTCTTCGAACAACTTCTCCAAATCATGGGGAGCGGAGCGGATGGCCAAAGTAGCTACGTAAATAAGAACAGACAACTGCCAGCAGTCCTCCGGCCCGACAATTAACCCCAGATGAGTATCCTCTCTTCTTTCCAATTGGTCGGAATAGTAAGCAATAGCTTTCTCCAGATGGCCTTCGTAAATATCTACCGTATGAGAAACATTTTTATACTTCAGAGAAGGAAAAGATATTCCTCTCATTAGTAAGAATCTCCGCACGGTCTCGGGATTTACTTTCAGATTTTCTTCAAATTCAAATCCCTCAAACTGGGGATAATAATAATGAGGAAGTATTATCAAAGGCCTGTGGGCCACAACCTTACCCTGACGAACTACTGAATCACCAATATTTATTGAAGACTCAGCTAAAGAAATATAAGAAAGCTCGGTAGCTTCCAAAGAAAGTAAGCTCCGTAGCCGTAACCGCAGGATTTTGGTTTCTTTTAGAGCTCTTCCCCATTTTTCTTCAAGATCCATATTTGTCCTCTCTCCAATCTTTTTTATACAGCTCTTCCAACTTTTGTTTCTTTTGCTGGTCGTCTAAAGCTCCCAGCCAAATTATTCCAGCTTCGTTAGGAAGCCAGGGAAACACCATAGCTTTGATTATACTGTTCTTGTATCCTTGTAGTTTTACCGGTAGATTAGTCCCCATTTTCCCTTCATCCAAAAAATCAAAAAATTCTCTGCCTTTCTCTTGTAGAAGACTTTCAGAAGAAGTCTTCCAATCAGCAAATCCAGCAAAATCGCGGCGGGGAAGACCCTTAAGCAAAAACACCCTTTCCAAATAACCCAATCCCAGGACGTGAGTAATGTACTTTAGAGAATCAATCTTCCCTTGAGCCATAAGTTCCAGAGCCATTCCCAGATGATAAGGGGAAGCTCCACTGGTTCCACCCACCAGGGGACCATTGTAATGAATCTCATTGGTGGGGATATCCACCAGTTTCTCGTTGACTCCTCCAAAGAAACTAATGAAACCACCTTTCTTTACCATGGAAAAAGCCTCTTTCTGAGCCCGTCCCGTACTGCAAGAAGTAATTACTATATCAGCCTTTCCTCCTGGGGCAATTTTCCTAATTTCCTCTTCCAACTTCCCCGGTTTTGAATTATTAACGTAGAAATCAGCTATTCCCATTTGACGGGCCAACTCAAGTTTGTGGACCGACCGCTGGGCAAGAATTACCTTCTCCGCTCCAAAACTTTTAGCCAGCTCAGCATGCATACACCCTAAGGGTCCACCTCCAATGATAACCACCGTATCACCCGGACAAATTCCCCTTCTTAGTGAATAACTCTGGGTCTCTTTATCCCAGGATAGATGCCGGACAATTTTTTGCTGAGCGTGAATAGCACAGGCCCAGGGTTCAGCCAAAGCAGCTTCAAAGAGGGAAATTCCCACAGGTACAGAATAAATAGCTGGGATAGTTTTCTTTAAAATCTTATAGGGAACAACCATATATTCAGCAAATCCACCGTTATAATTAAACCCAATGTCCTCTCGATACTCACAAGCCTCCGGACGTCCCTCCAGGCAGTTAGGGCAAACCTCGCAAGCAACCACAGGAGCCACTACTACTCGCTCACCTTCTCGGAAATGGCGAGTCTCAATTTTGTCTTCCTGCTTTATCTGAAACTCTTTGGCTCGGGGACCTACTTCCACGATAACTCCAGAAAACTCGTGTCCGGGAATAATCGGGTACGATTTTATTAGTTTGTGCCCTTGAAAATATTTCTTAACGTCGGTTCCGCAAATACAGCAAGCGGCTACCTTAACCACGACACCATCTTGTCCTGTCTCAGGCTGGGTTATCTCTCTCACTTCCAGGTGCTGAGGAAACCCGTCCGGATTATTCAATAGGCCCGCTCGCATCGCTCTCCTCTTTACTGTAACGTACTTTAGTCTAATTTGGATATGGATCTTCTCAATCCAGGTATCCTTCCAGCATTCTTTTTTTTGCCAGTTTTTTTAGATGGACTAATACCTTGGACTCAATTTGTCTGATTCTCTCCCGAGTGACGCCATATCTTTCACCGATTTCCTGAAGAGTACAATCCCAACCGTCTTCGGTACCAAAGCGTAGTTTTAATATCTCCCTCTCCCGGTCATCCTTAACCTGCTCGATTAGATCTTCCATGGCCCTTTTAAGATAACGAAGATTTACTTCATCAAAAGGACAGGTAGCTTTTTCGTTTTCAATCAATTCTATCAGATAACTATCTTCATCCTCACCGATAGGAGTATCCATAGAAGTAGAGCGAACGATGACTCGTTGGACTCGCTCAATTTTCTCTACGGCAATCCCGCACCTAAGAGCAATATCTGTGGATGTAGGCAACCGTCCCATTTCTTGTTCCAACTCCTGAGAAATTCGGTTGACTTTCTTCATTAATTCGGTAATATGAATAGGAACTCGGATGGTACGGGATTGGTCTGAAATTGCTCGGGATAGTGATTGTCTTATCCACCAACTGGCATAGGTACTGAAACGATTTCCCCGTCGATAGTCAAATTTATCTACCGCTCGGGACAAGCCAATGTTTCCTTCCTGAATCAAATCCAGAAAAGGAACTCCCCGTCCAGTGTACTTCTTGGCAAAGCTTACTACCAGACGTAGATTAGCTCGGATCATCCTATCGCAGTATTTCTCATAACAGCTCTTGGCTTGCCAAATTTCCCAACGTAATTTCAAAAATCTATTCCGGTCCTCCGGTGGGCGAAACTGTTCGGTTAACTCATCATTTAGCTTCAAGACAAAATTAGCCAACTTTTTAATTCTTCTAAACTTCTTTCTTAAACCACGCAGATCTTCCTCTTTTAATCCCTCCCCCGTAGCTACCTCAAAAACACAATCATTATTCTGAAATAATTGAGCTATCTCCAGGGACCTACCCCGAAGAATTCTTTTACTCTCCTTTATTTTTCTGCCAAATTCTCTTTCCTCTTCTGGGGAAAGAAGGGGAGTTTTGCCGATCTCCTGGAGATACTTGCCAATTCCATCTCCTACTTCTATAGAAAAACTAGCACATTTGTCATACTCGTCAGGCGCTTCCGGAATTAGGGCAATTCCCTCTCTCTCTATTCTATTTAATACCTCCATTTCCTCTGAGACAGAAATATTCCGGGGAAGAGCTTCCTCGAGATCTTTGTAAGTTAATTTGCCCTCTCTCTCCCCCTTAACTAAGAGCTTTTCAATCTTCCTGTTCATTTCCCACCTCAATGAAATTTATTTCTCGAGCTAATCTATCAAATTGCCGGCAATAGAGAACTACCTTTTCATGATCACCCTGCTTTTCGTATTCGGCAATTTTCTGTCGGCATTCTCTCCTCTTTCTCTCAATAATTTCCCTTTTCAGAGATTGAATTATTTCCAGAGTTAGATTTTTCTTATCAACTGTATCTGGAAACAGCTCTCTCAAAGAGAGAGAGCTGACCAAAAAACTAAGATTCTCTTCTTTTAGCCGATTAAGTAGGCGGGGCAAAGAAAGCTCTTTCCTTTCCCACAGATCAATAATCTCTCGGGCGATCCGGCGATTTTCTTCACTCTCAAATTTATCCCATCCCCACCGATCTTTTACCAGCTCTATGGTCTCCTCCCCCGAGAGCATAAGTTGAAGCAGTTCTCTTTCTTTTTTTTTCACTCTCTCATTAGGATCGGAAATAAGCTGAAGCGGTGTATCTGAAGTCCATTCCCTTTTCTCAAGTTTCCTGAACTCCGACCGGAGAAGTTTTTCCTCTATATTGAGCCGTTCAGCTAATTTCTTGATTAAATCCTGAAACTCCAGGGCATGGGGAATTTTCTGAAGAGTAGGAAAAATTGAATGGATAACCTCGATTTTCTCTCTAATCCCAAGCTTCGGCTTTCTCGATATCTCCATATCTATACGGTAATCAATATAGGGAGAAGCTTGGTCTTTCAAAAGAGTAAAGGCCTCTTTTCCTTGCTTTATCATCACCTCAGCGGGATCTACTCCAGCCGGCATGGAGATTATCTTTATTCCCAGGTCCGCCTCCAAAAGCAAGTCTATCCCCCTTAAGGTAGCGGCAACTCCGGCCCTATCTTCATCGTAAGCAAGGTAAACATCCTTGGTGCATCTTTTAAGTAACCGAGTCTGAAAAGTAGTCAGAGAAGTACCCAGAGAAGCTACTACGTTTCGAATTCCGCCCTGGTAAAGAGCCAGGACATCTGTGTAACCTTCCACCAGAATTGCTTCTTCTTCTTCCCGAATAAATTCCTTACTCAAGCTTAAAGCATAAAGATGGCGGCCTTTATCAAAAATTGTTGACTGGGACGAATTAAGATACTTAGGTAATGAATTATCCAACACTCGTCCTCCAAATCCACAAATCTTTCCGTAGAGAGTAAAAATTGGGAAAATAATTCTGCCTCGAAAATAGGCATATTCCCCTTTTCCCCTGCTTGAGGGCATTGTAAGACCAATTTCTCTCAGTTTTTCCCCGGGAAGGTTCTCTTGACGGCAAAAATCCAGAAACACCTCTGAAGAAGGAGCATAGCCAATTCGGAAAGTCTTCAGAGTTTTACTATTAAACTTCCTTCGTTCAAGATAACTGAGAGCAACCGGCGTTTTCTCTAATTGTTCCTGGAAAAACCTACAAACTACCTCATTGATTTGATAAAGATTTTCTCTAACAGTTTCTTTCTTATCTCCCGAGAGAGAGATGGAAATTCCCACTTTCTCCCCGGCCAGCCTGACTGCTTCGGGAAAAGATAATTTCTCCAGCTTTTGAAGAAAAGAAAATACATTTCCCCCCACTCCACAGCCAAAGCAATGAAAAATTTGCTTTTCAGGAGACACCACAAAAGAAGGTGTGCGCTCCTGATGGAAAGGACAGAGACCCTTATAATTTCTCCCGGCCTTTTTCAAAGGCAGGTACTGGGAGATTATCTCAACTAAGTCACACCTCTCCGTAATCCTATCAATAAGTTCCTCTGAGAGGAATCCAGTCACTTAAACCCATCTCCTCGGAAAGAAATATTGCTGATAAATATTAAGAGCATACCGATCGGTCATCCCAGCAATATAGTCAACAGTTACCCGCTCAACACCCTCACTTTCCAGATTTTTCTTCATAGACTGCGGAAAAAGATCCGGGTGATTAAGGTAAAAAAAATAAAGCTCTCTTATTAGGTGTTGAGCCTTTTGCACCTCCTCAGTCAGAAACGAAGACTGATAAACTTTTTCATACATAAAATCTCGAAGCTGGTTAAAGGCGAAAAGGATACCATCTGACATCCTCAGGTTAGAATAGTTCAGGCTTTTGGTCACCAAATCCTGAACTATGGTATTAATTCTCTCTCGAGGAGTTCTTCCCAGCACTACCATGGAATGGGAAGGAAGATCCTCTTCGCTGATCAATCCGGCTCTAAGGGCATCGTCAATATCATGATTCACATAGGCAATCGGATCAGCCATCTTCACTACTTCCCCTTCCAGAGTCCCTGGTCGAGCCTTAGTATAGACATCAAGGATTCTTTCTCCCTCTTGGGAATGATTGAGGATACCATCTCGTACTTCCCAGGTTAAGTTTAATCCACCATTTCTCTCCAGTTTATCGACAATGCGTAGACTTTGTTCGTTGTGGAGAAAACCTCCTAAATAAACCTGATTGAGAGTCGTCTCGCCAATATGACCAAAAGGAGTATGTCCCAGGTCATGTCCCAAAGCAATGGCCTCGGTAAGATCTTCGTTTAACCGAAGAGCCCGGGAAATAGTTCTGGCAATTTGGCTTACCTCCAGAGTATGAGTAAGACGAGTCCGATAATGGTCCCCAAAAGGAGCAATAAAAACCTGGGTCTTATGCTTGAGACGACGAAAAGACTTAGAATGAATGATTCTATCCCGGTCCCGTTGGAACTCGGTGCGCAAAACACAGGGAGCTTCATCTCTCTTACGTCCCCGGGTCTGTTTACTTATGGAGGCAAAGGAAGATAGATATTCTTTTTCAAATTCTTCTTGTTTCACTCGGTCAAAGAGCTGATTGGAATTAATCATTTCCCACCTATCTTAAAGTTGTCAAGCCTTACTTCCAGATCTTAATTTCTGTAAATGGTCTAACTCTTTTAGTCTCTCCATAAAAGTTTTAGCTTCTCCTGGCGTGACCTTCATCAATCCGTCATAAATTGAGGGACCCAATCTCATCAAGTATGGAGCTAAAGCTGACCCTTTCGTCCACTTAGAAACTTTTCCCGATAAGGGGGAAACACTAACCACTAAGAGAATTACACTACAGATAAGGACCCCTTCAAGTAATCCAACTAAAGCCCCTCCACCCCCATCTAATAAACGACCCATCACCCGCCGGGCCATACTGTGCAAAACTGCTCCCAGTAAAACACCCAACAGAGCAATTCCCACAAAGATCAACACAAAAGCAATTAAACCGGCCAACTTAAGGGAAAAAACCGGTAGTTCCTGATTAATCACCTCACCAACAACTGCATAGCGGTTTATACTCACTATCACTCCCACAAAAATTCCGACTAAAGCGAAAACTTCCCGAAATAGTCCTTTGCTAATCCCCCGCAGAATAAATATGGCCAGGATAATTAACAAAACTATATCAATCCAGTTCATTTGCTTAGTTTTTCCATTTTTTCAATCAATAGCCGGATTTTGTTCCGCGCTTTCTTGTTCCTATCCTTAAGTCTATATAATTCATCGGCTATGTTTAAGCAGGCCAATACACTCATTTCTTCATTTTCTCTCTGGGGAAGAGCTAAGGCAATTTTCTTTATTCTCCGGTCAACAAAGGAAGCTATTTCCCGCAGATACTCTTCTTTCTCATTAGCTTTGAGATTATACTCTCTACCAAAAATTTTAACTCTTACCCCCACTTTCTTCGACCTATGAGTTTTCTCTTATATTAAAAAAAATGAGGGGAATGTCAACCCATTATTTAGTATTAGAGCCATTTGGGAGGAATCCAAGAGGAAAACTATTTTACTCCCTCAAGGGAAGGCTAATAAGGTTCATTTCGTTTGTTTGGTTTATCTCGTTGGTTGCAGTCTTGGGGGATGACTTCACCTCAAGAAAGGGGAGGCTAAAGCCTCCCCTACCTAATAGAATGAGAACTTTCTCGGTGGGAAAAGGGGCAAAGGAAAACAAAAGTTTCCCCTACTCAACATAGAGGGTTTAATAATTACCAAATATAAGCTATTTTTCCATATAAATAGTTCTGGTAGGAAAAGGAATTTTTATCCCCGCCTTCTGAAGCTTCTGATAAGCCTGGCTAATAACTTCATCCTTGATATTAAATCTTTTTCGATAATCTTTAATCCAAAAAATGAGATTAAAATTTAAGGAAAAATCGGCCATCTCCATAAAATAAACTTGAGGAGAGGGTTTCTTTAAGACTCCCTCAATCTCCGAAAGAATATCAAGCAGAATCCTTTTAACCTGGTTAATATCTGAACCATAAGCAACCCCTACCTTAACTACCATTTTTAGGGAAATGAGGGGACGTCCAAAATTGGTGATTTTACTCATAACCAGAACACTATTGGGAATTATAATTTCATTGCCGGCCTCGAAAGATTTGAGCCTGGTTGACCTTAATCCAATGTCAATAATCTCTCCTTCCTCTCCGCTCTCCAGTCTGATAAAATCCCCGATTTTGAAAGACCTGTCGGCAATCAAGGCAATGCCTCCAAACATATTGGCAAAAGTGTCCTTTAGGGCAAAACCCAAGATAAATCCGGCAATCCCCAGACTGGCCAGAAGAGCGGCCACCTGAACCCCCCAGAGTTTCAAAATCAGAATAAGTAAAATGATAAAAGCAATGAAATTCAGAATTTTGCGACTGATGACCACCAGAGCCTCACCTCTAACTCTTCCTGTAACCGCTTTCCTCTCAGTAAACCAGGTCTTGATGAAAATATTAATAATAAGGGCAGCTATGTAACAACTTATTCCAATCAATACGGAAGAGAGAATTTTATCAATAATATCCTTGATTGGGGAAGGGAGAATAATAATATTAACACTTATGGTTATCCCTCCTATAAGGATAAGGTAATAAACCGGAACTCGGATGGCGGAGAGTAAAATATCGTCCAGGACAGTTTTGGTCTTCTTTACCACTACTCTTAAGAAATAGGAGAGAATAAAATCAACAAACTTGGCTACCACCCAGGAAATAATGACAACGACCACCGCTATCAGATAAATCCAGAAAGGATGCATCTATCTTTTCCTCCTTTGAGCTAATCTAATTATTATCATCTTTCATCCGTGAACTCCTTGGCTCTCCAGGCATTCTGGACAGTTAACAGGCCACCGTCTACAGGAATTACCGCTCCGGTGATGTAGCTTGATTCCTCAGAAGCCAAGAAGACGACCAGATTGGCCACATCCTCAGGTCGACCAAATCTTCTCAAAGGAATTGTATCCAACTGTTTGTCGCCCCTCTCAGCTACAAAATCCCTGGTCATATCTGTGACAATGATTCCTGGAGCATAAGCATTTACAGTTATATTATAAGGAGCCAGCTCGGCTGCCAATACCCGGGTAAGATTCTCAATAGCTGCTTTTGAAGCTCCATAAGCACTTTGACCCACATCAGGAATTTTTCCTGAGACAGATGAGCAATTTATGATTCTTCCTCCACCTTGTCTCTTGAAATGTTCAATCACCGCCTTGGAACAATTGAGAGTACCTACCAAATTTACTTTTATAATCCTCATCCACTCCTGAATATCTTCTTTTTCCACAAAGAACCACCGCAATATTCCGGCATTGTTAACCAAAATATCCAGCCTCTGAAATTGGTCAATTGATAGAGAAACCATTTCTTCAACTTCTTTGACTTGGGAAACATCACACCTGACCGCCAGGGCCTTTCCTCCTTTTCCTCTGATATCCCTAACCACCTTTTGGGCTGCCGTCTCATCTCTCACATAGTTTACCGTTACCGCGGCTCCCTCCTGGGCAAATCTTCGGGCAATACCTGCCCCTATGCCTCTACTGCCCCCTGTTACTATAGCTACCTTGCCCTCTAGTCTTCTCAATCCTCTCCTCCTCGTATCAATCTTCGCCTGGATTCAATACAATCTTAACCGCCCTTCGCTCTTTGATCTTTTGAAAAGCCTGTTCCCACTTGGACAGAGGCAAAACCTCAGAAATCATAGACTTATAATCTATTCTTTTTTCTCGGGTTAGATTCAGTACCCTCAGCCACGAAAGATAGTCGTACCCCCAATGACCTCTCAGGGTTAGCGCACCAGCCACAAGAAGATCCAGGCTCATATCCAAAGCTTGAGAACTCCAGGCAATCTTAATAATTCTACCCTCTCTTCTCACAATCTCCACCGCTTGCTTTATCACCACCGGTGGGCCTGCCGCATCGATAACCACATCAACTTTTTTTCCATTGTTAGCGCTCAATATCTCCTCAACCGGATCCTCTTCATCACCGTTCACCACTCGTGTAGCTCCCAATTCTTTAGCCAGTTTCAATCTTTGCTCATCACCCTTGATCCCAATTACAATTATTCTGGCCGCACCAGCAATCTTGGCTATTTGTAAACAAAAAAGCCCGATAGGACCAGGGCCAAAAATCGCCACCTTTTCTCCTGGCTGAACGTGTGCCTCTTGGACCACCGCTTTATAAGAATTACAGGCTGGTTCCATTATGGCCGCTTCCTCGAAGCTTATCCCCTCAGGTAGCTTAATCAAACAACCGGGAAACTGTTTTAGTACATCTCCGCCTATTTTGACATACTCAGCAAAAGCTCCATCTATTCCATATCCAATACCCTTTCTGCTCTCACATAAGGTATACCTCCCAGTTAAACAATACAGGCAATGTCCGCATATCCATCCGGTATTGTCACTCACAACTCTCTCTCCCTCTTGCCAGTACTTTATCTTACTTCCAATCTCAACTATCCTTCCACTGAACTCATGGCCTAGAATAACCGGAGGATTTAATAAGTGGGCGTTTTTACCCAAATAGAAATCAATATCCGTCCCACAAATACCAGCTGCTTGTACCTGGATTAACACTTCATCCTCTTTGATGCTGGGCCGTGGAACTTCTCTTAACTCAACCATTCCCGCCTTTCGACCAAACATAATCAATCCCTTCATTTTGCCAGAACTCCTTTCTCAGACCACCAAACCTGAGCTGTTATTCTCCTGGTTCTCAACAAACCCCTATGGTCATCTTTCACCTTCCCAAGCACAACACTACTACCTGAAAGCAAAACCACCCTCATTTCCGTCATTGCGAGCCTGTTTAAAGCCAAAGCCCAGAGCGAAGGGAAGGGAAAGTGAGAAATCTTACCTATTACGTAATACCTATATTATTGCAACATCAGGTCATTATTGTCAACCAACTTCCACAGGAAAAACTATGGTAGCCGCAGGCTTTGACTCCTCGGTTATGATCCGGTAGCCGCAGGCTTTAGCCTGCGTTTATTTGCGCAGCTTGAAAGCTGCGGCTACCCTAACCTCTTTGCCCAAGTTAAAACTTGCGGCTACCAGGATAGCTTAGTCAAAGGTATTTTCCAAAAACGAGATAGGGTGACATAATTACTTTGCATTGACAAAAAAGTTGACTCTCTTAGACTCAATGGTTACAATAGGACAAAAAAGCCGGTTCGGACCAAAACCTCAGATTACTCTCTTGCACCCAGAGAGAACTACAAAGAGACTTAGGGAGATAGCCTTGAAAGACAGTGCAGAATTACCCAGTATGAAGAAGGCATATCCGGAGAAATTTGTCTCAGAGAACGAGATATTCAATCATATCCATCGTGGCGACCGAATATTTATCAGTACCGCTTGTGGCGAGCCTCAGTATCTTGTTAGTGCTCTAATGAATTATGTAGAATCTTATCCAAAAGCTTTTTTTGATACTGAGGTATTCCAGGTATGGACCCTTGGTGTTGCTCCCTACGCGGATGAAAAATTCAAGCATAATTTTCGCCATAACTCTTTCTTTGTCGGAAGTAGTACCAGACAAGCTGTTAATGAAGGACTGGCAGACTATTCCCCCATATTCCTGTCGGAGATTCCTAATTTATTTTATCGAGGAGTAGTGCCCATTGACGTAGCCTTAATCCAGACATCGCCTCCAGATAGACATGGCTATATGAGTCTGGGGATTAGTGTTGATATTAGTAAAGCAGCCACCGAAAAAGCATCTTTGGTTATAGCTCAGATTAACTCCTATATGCCGCGCGTGCATGGAGACGGGTTTATTCACCTTAAGGAGGTAGACTTTATAGTTCCTTATGATGAACCATTATTGGAATATGGGACCCAAGAAGATGGAGATAACAGCCTTTTTCAACAGATTGGAAAGTATGTATCTCGCCTCATTGAAGATGGAGATACTATCCAGGTGGGATACGGCAGTATACCCAACGCAATTTTGTCCAGTCTTCACCACAAAAAACACCTGGGTGTACACACCGAACTTTTGAGTGACGGCGTCGTCAAATTGATGAAAAGAGGCATTATTGACAATACCCAAAAGAAGATCAACCGAGGGAAAACAGTGACAACTTTCTGTATGGGCCAGAAAGAAACCTATGACTATCTTCATGATAACCCGTCGGTAGAGTTCAGAACAGTTGAATATACCAACAATCCTCTGATTATAGCCCAGCATGATAACATGACGGCAATAAATAGTGCCTTGGAGATAGATCTTACCGGACAGGCCACCGCAGAATCCATCGGCAAGATATTCTACAGTGGGATAGGAGGGCAAGCTGATTTTATGAGGGGCGCGGTCTTGTCCAGGAATGGCAAAACGATACTGGCCCTTCAATCAACAGCGGAGAATGGCCAAGTCTCAAGAATAGTGCCATATCTTAAGGAGGGAGCAGGGATCACTCTCAATCGAGGCGATGTTCATTACGTGGTCACAGAATACGGAATGGCCTACTTGCACGGAAAGAATATTCGGGAGCGTGCCCTGGAATTGATTGCTATAGCCCACCCAAAATTTAGACCTTGGCTGCTGCAAGAAGCAAAAAAATTAAATCTAATATACAGAGATCAGGCCTTTGTGCCGGGAAAAAGAGGAGAGTACCCGGAAGAACTGGAAACCCACCGAACCACTAAAATGGGACTTGAAATCCTGTTGAGACCGGTGAGAATAAGTGATGAACCTTTAGTAAAAGATCTTTTCTACTCACTCTCGGATAGAAGCCTGTATCGCCGGTTTATCTCGGTGCGAAAAGATATGCCGCACGAGCGCTTGCAGGAATTCGTCATTATTGACTATAGCAAAGAAACAGTGATTTTAGCAGTGATAGAAGGAGAACCTAAGGAGAAAATTGTGGGAATGGGACAATACGCCATAAACGAGCCCATGCATACGGCTGAGGTTTCCTTCGTGGTGAGAGATAATTATCAGAAGAAGGGAATAGGTGCGGAATTACTTTTTTATGTGACCTATTTGGCCAAGAGGCAGGGACTCTTAGGCTTTACCGCGGAGGTACTGGTGGAAAACCAACCAATGCTTAGTCTCTTTGAAAAAATGGGCTTTGATATCCAAAGAAGAAGATCCGAAGGAGTATACGAACTAAAGATGGCCTTTAAGGAAGTACGATGAAAAACAGACTTCCCCAGATAAAATATCTTTTTGAACCGCGGTCGGTAGCAATTATAGGAGCATCACATAACAAAAATAAGGTCGGGTATAGAATCATGGAAAATATTGTGCACAGTAGGTATCCTGAGATGATATATCCAGTGAATCCCCGGGGCGGGGAGATATTGGGACTCCCTGTATCTAGGTCGCTGGATGAGATTGAGGACGGAATCGATCTGGTCTGTATCGCCATACCCGCCAAATACACCTTCGATGCGGTTAAGGATTGTGCCCGGAGGAAAGTCAAATTTGTAGTGATCATAACCTCAGGATTTTCCGAAATTGGAAATATTGAAGAGGAAAGAAAAATTGTTACCTATGCCCATGAGCATGGAATGCGCATTCTGGGACCAAACATCTTCGGCATATACTCATCTATGGCCCCTATAAACTGCAGCTTTGGTCCCAGGGATGTAAGACCGGGCCATGTTGCCATCATAACCCAGAGTGGAGCTCTGGGTATTGCTATGTTTGGTAAGACAAAAACCGAAAATATTGGTCTTTCGGCCGTCGTTTCGGTGGGAAATAAATCAGATATCGACGAAGCCGACCTTCTGGAATATCTGGTCTCGCACCAAAATACCAAAGTCATCCTTATGTACATTGAGGGAATAAAAGATGGAGAGAAACTTATCAACGTGCTCAAGAGAACGACCAGGAAGAAACCCACCATTGTAATAAAGTCGGGTAGATCAAAGCGCGGTGCAGTAGCAGCGGCATCGCATACAGGCTCTCTGGCCGGTGCAGACGAAATCTTTTCCGAGATTATGAAACAATGTGGAGTCATCAGAGCAGAAAACATCCAAGAAGCTCTTATCTGGTGCAAATTCCTTTCCAATACGCCCATGCCCAAAGGAGAGAATACTCTAATCATCACCAACGGGGGTGGATTGGGTGTTTTGGCTGCTGATGCCTGTGAAGCCTACGGCGTAAGTCTCTACGATGATCCTCAGACTTTGAAAAGAGTATTCTCGGACTTAGTCCCGGAATTCGGCTCAGTCAAGAATCCGGTGGATATTACCGGCCAAGCCAAGGTTAAGGATTATGAACGGGCTCTCCATGCCGGGCTGAAAAGCAAGAAGATCCATTCCATTATTTGTCTGGGATGTGAAACAGCGGTTCTTGAAGTGGAAAAACTTCCCCTAACAATACAAAGAGTTTTTTTGAAGAATAAGTCGGTAAAACCTATTGTTTTCTCTTTTCTGGGCGGGGTTAAAACAGAGAATTGTATAAACTATCTCAAAGCTGAGGGCATAGCCATATTTTCTGACGTCTACGAGGCGGTATCGTGTTTAGGAGCAATGTACGCTTATTACCATAATGTAAACCATCCCATAGATGCCACTGATGTAACGGAGGAAATGAAAATTGATCAGCGGGTAATTGAAGGTATCATCAAAAAGGTTGTAAATGACCAAAGACAGTTCCTTCTCCCGCACGAGGCACGGGAGATAATGAAAGCGGCAGATATTCCCATACCTAAAAGCTACCTAGCGCACAATATTGATGAGGCAGTAAGATACGCTGAGAGAATTGGCTATCCGGTGGTAATGAAAATTGTCTCCAAGGACATAATTCACAAGAGTGACGTTGATGGGGTTGCCTTGGATCTGGAAAATAGGAATGAAGTGATGGATGCTTATCAGGCCATAATCCATAACTGTAGAGAACATGAACCCAATGCCATTCTGCAAGGAGTTGAGGTCTCGGAGATGGTCCCTTCGGGCACCGAAATTATCATTGGTGCCCGAAGGGACAAAGTATTCGGTCCCCTGGTTATGTTTGGTCTGGGAGGTATATACGTGGAAGTTATGCATGATGTTTCATTTCGAGCCCTTCCTTTAAACAAAAAAGAAGTAATGTCTATGATAGAAGAAATTAAGTCATATCCTCTTCTCTTGGGGGTCAGAGGGGAGAAAAAAAAGGATATCAATAGTGTGATTGACACCATAATCAAATTAGGCACAATACTACAACAAAGCCCCGCTATCTCAGATATCGAAATTAATCCCCTGGTAATATATCAAGAAGGCCAAGGAGCAAAAGCTGTGGATGCGAAAATCATAATTTCTAAAGTAGGGAGGTGATACAAATGGAGAAGTTAGTGGTAGCATCAATGCACAAAAACGCCGGTAAAACCAGTGTAATCTTGGGCCTAGCTAAGGCTTCGGGAAAGAAAATCGGGTATATGAAACCTTTCGGAGACAGATTGCATTATCATAAGAAACGATTATGGGATTATGACTCTGCCTTGATGGCAAATATTTTGACTTTAAAAGAAAATCCAGAGGATATGAGTATTGGGTTTGAATACTCCAAACTCAGATATATGTACGATGAAGAGAGAATAAAAGAGAAACTTCTAGAAAGCGTATCTAAGTTGGGGCAAGATAAAGATATTCTGTTTATTGAGGGAGGAAAAAACCTAACCTATGGTATTTCTGTACATCTGGATGCATTATCGGTGGCCAAGCACCTAGACGCTAAGCTGCTCATCGTTATTAGTGGGAACGAGGACTCCGTCGTCGATGATATCACATTTTTCAGAGATTATCTTGACGTCGGAGACAGCCACTTGGGAGGTGTAATCATAAACAAGGTGCATGACCCAGAGGATTTCCAAACTACCTACCTGAGTAACATAACCGAAATGGGCATAAATGTACTGGGTATTATTCCCTATAAGGCTGAGCTAACATACTTTTCAATTGACTATTTATCTTCTTACCTGTTTGCCAAAGTCCTGGCCGGCCAAGGCGGACTGAATAAGGTTGTAAAGAACATTTTCGTTGGGGCTATGTCCGCTGATGCCGCTCTCCGAAAACCACTATTCAGAAAAGAAAGTAAACTCATAATAACCAGCGGTGACCGGAACGATATGATACTTGCCGCCCTAAATAGCGACACTGCCTGTATAATTCTTACCAACAACATTTTACCTCCGTCAAATATCATTTCAAAAGCGGCCGACCGCAATATTCCGTTGCTGCTTGTGCCTTTGGATACATATCAAATAATCAAGCGAATTGATAGTTTACCACCACTACTAACTAAAAATGATACCGAAAAAATAGATTTGATAGGACAATTAACCAAGAACCACCTAAAGATAAAAGAAATATGTTAATGTTTTTCATAATTGATTTTTGAAACTGGACAAAAATTTCGATTGTGCTAAAATAGTTTTTCAATTTATATTGTTGTCTTCTTGGTAACTTAAGAAACCAGGAGGTAGAAATGATAAGAACCAAGAATTTAACCAAAGAGTATGATGGATTCAGGGCCGTAAGCAATTTAAATCTGGAGGTGAAAGAAGGAGAGATTTACGGTTTTTTGGGGCCTAATGGGGCCGGGAAAACCACCAGCATTCTCATGCTTTTGGGAATTTTGAAACCCACCAGTGGCAAAATTCATTTATTGGGGAAGGAACTAGGTAAAAATGCTCTGTCCATAAAGAGGAGAGTTGGGGTTGTCTCTGAAAAGCAGTATCTATATAAAGAGATGAGTGCTGGTGAATATCTGGATTTCTTTGCCGAACTATATGGATCAAAAAACAAAAAGAAAAGAAAGAAAAGAATTGACGAATTATTGTCTTGCCTTGATTTATTAGAGGTTAAAAATAGAAAATTAGGAGCTTTTTCTCGGGGGATGCAACAAAAAATTGGATTTGCCCGAGCCCTCCTTCATAATCCGGATCTGCTCCTCCTGGATGAACCAGTCTCTGGTTTGGATCCCACAGGAATCAAACAAATAAGGGATTTAATCGAGGAGGAAAACAAGAAAGGGAGGACTATTTTCATATCCTCTCATCTCTTATCCGAGGTAGAGCGACTTTGCCAGAGAGTGGGAATTATCAATAAAGGTAAACTGTTGGCTGAGGACACCATGGAAAATTTGAAGCATAGACTTAGTGATTTTATACAAATAGAAGTAGAAATAGCTAAACTTCCAAGTAAAATGTTAGATATTTTTTCTGCCTTTGACTTTGTCAGAGACATCACTCGAGAGAAGAATCTGACAATTCTGGAAGTGAAGAATGACAAAGACTACCGAGCGGATATTTCCGAGGCAATTGCTCGGGAGGGAGGAGTAGTTTTGGGAATGAAGGTACGAGAAATGAGTCTGGAGGAAGCTTTTATTACCATTACTCGAGAAAACATTTCTTTGCTGGCCAGGGGCGGTAAGGAGGTAGACAAATGAAAAAAGCTGTACCCTACATAATTGCCCTAGCAATAGTAATTATAGGAATAAGCCTATATTTGGTCTTAGGTCAACCCAATTACGGAATCGTTCAGGGAACAGTTGCAACTCAAGGATCCGGAGATCCGGTAAGAGCGCTGCATATTGTAGTGGACAACCGCTCAAGCATTTTATATCGCAGCCGAGATTTCGAATTAACCCACATTCCTCCTGGTTCTTATACCTTCAAGGCCTCGGCTCCTTATTATGAAGATTTTAGCCAAGAGCTCAAAGTAAAAA
>DAOVGF010000028.1 GCA_030672545.1 Candidatus Aerophobota bacterium | reverse complement strand
TGGTTCAGCCACTGGGAGTTGGTTATGGATAAGGAAATTTTGATACTGGTAGACGCGAATGACAGCATAATCGGCACGGAAATAAGAGAAAGGTGTCACTCGGGTGATGGGATTTTACACAGAGCAATTGCTACCTTTATTTTTAATGATGAAGTCCAGTTGCTGATAGCCCTCAGGGCCAAATCAAAAACTCTGTGGCCCGCATTTTGGGATGCTTCTTGCTGCACCCACGTTTACCCCGATGAAACCTATGAACAGGCTGGAGAAAGAAGATTACCACAGGAATTAGGTTTTTCTTGCCCGGTAAAATTCTTGACTAAATTCCAATACCAAGCAAAGTATAGAGACATTGGTTCTGAAAACGAAATGTGTGCTTTGTTGATGGGGAAATACAATGGTGAAGTAAAACCAGATCAAACAGAGGTGGCCGGTTACAGATGGATTGATATCGACAAACTGAAAAAAGATGTATTTGGCAATTCCGATGCTTATACTCCCTGGCTAAGAATCGCGCTGGCGGAATATGTCCGTTTGTCTCGTTGATTCCGTTCGTCTGGTTCTTCTGGTTCATTTGGTTCATCTCGTTCGTTTGGTTCATTTAATTTGTCAGAGGTTATGGTAGCCGCAAGTTTTAACTTGCGCAAATAGCCGCAGGCTTTAGCCTGCGGCTACCGGATCATAACCCCTATTTGGGTGGGAGAGACTTTAGTCTCCCCTGGTTTCTTTCCTGAGCGACTGAACTCACCCCTACACGCTAAATAGTCATAGTATTTAGAATTTGTCCTTCTATCCTCTGGTTTTGCCTCCGGAGATATTGTAAGTGGTTCCAGTAATATAGCCCGCTTCATCAGAAGACAGAAAGCAAACTAAGTTGGCAATTTCTCTTAACTTCCCTACTCTTCCCAAAGGAATAGAAACTTTTTCGTAACTGGCTCTCAATTGTTCTACGGTTATTCCCCTGGTATAAGCTAAAGCCTGTTCGTATTCCAAAGTTCTAATAGCGGTTGCTTCCAATATACCTGGTGCCACCCCCACTACTCTTATATTGTATTTTCCCAGTTCCTTAGCCCAGGACCTGGTAAAAGCATATAAAGCTCCTTTGGTCGCCGCGTAGCAACTTTGACCCTGCGAACCTTCCAGGCCGCATTCAGAAGCTATGTTCACTACTACTCCTTTTGTTTTTTGGTTAATCATCGCTCTGACTACAGCCTGAGTACACAAATAGGGACCTTTTTGATTTACCGCTACCATCTTATCAAACTCTTTCTCGCCCAGTTCATATTTACCCTGAGGTTCTTGGGGATCAACCAGAAGCCTGGGCATATTGATCCCGGCATTATTAACTAAAACATCTACTCTACCATAAGTAGCCAAAACTAATTCTACCATACGCTCTACACTGGACAAATCAGTAACATTAGTTTGAACAAAAAGGTGTCTTTGCTCACCCTCACTTAATTGATTAACTAAATCTCGTCCCTTCTCATTAATATCAGCCACCACCACATTAGAGAAATTCTCTGCGAATGAGCTAACTATTTCTCTTCCAATTCCTAAAACACCCCCGGTAACAATCACTGTTCTTCTCTTCAAGTCTTCGTATGACATCTTCTCTCAATTCCTCCTTTGAATAACGATTTAGTATGATGATTGAGGTGAAGCTATTTCTAATTCACCAATTAAAAAATCGGCTTATTAATCAGTCGCCGGACCGCTTCCCTCCATCCCCGGTAGAGCCTCTCTCTCTCATCCTTTTCCCTTGAGGGAGAAAAAAATCTCTCTCGTTCCCAAAGAGTTAGAAGCTCACTTTCATTCTTCCAAAATCCAACTACCAAGCCAGCCAGCATAGCTACCCCTCTAGCCGTAACCTCAAAATCAACTGGTCTTTCCAGAGGTAAATCCAGAATGTCAGCCTGAAACTGCATTAAGAAATTATTCTTAGCCCCTCCACCATCTACTCGAAGAGAGTTAATTTTCTCTCTTTCCTCATCCGGCATCACTTCGAGAAGATCTTTTACCTGGTAAGCAATAGCTTCCAGAGCTGCCCGGATGAGATGGCTCTTCTGCGTTCCCCTGGTTATACCAAAAATTGCCCCCCGGGCAAAGCTATCCCAGTAAGGAGCACCCAGCCCAGTAAAGGCAGGAACTAAATATAATCCTCCGGTACCTTTAATCCGGGCAGAGATCTTCTCACTATCTTCGGCTTTCTCTAATAACCCCAGGCCATCTCGCAACCACTGAATAACCGACCCACAATTGAAAATACTACCTTCCCGGGCGTAAACGGGTCTGCCTTCACTATCGCAAGCTAAAGTAATAAGAAAATCCGGAGATGGAGAAGGAACCTTACTCCCCTGGTTAACCAACAAAAAACAACCCGTTCCATAAGTTATTTTTCCTTCTCCGGGATGAAAGGCCGTTTGCCCAAAAAGAGCCGCCTGTTGATCACCCATTACTGCCGTAATGGGGATACCAGCCGGAAGAGGTCCACCCGGGGCTATCTGAGCAAAATAATGAGCAGAAGGTTGGGGAGAAGGAAGAATGGAAATAGGAATCTCCAAGGCATGCAGAAGCTCCTTATCCCACTCCAGGCGATGAATATTGAAAACGAGACTGCGCGAGGCATTGGTATAATCAGTAAGATGGGCCTTGCCTCCACTAAGATTCCAAAGGAGCCAGCTATCTACCGTCCCAAAGAGAACCTTACCTTTTTCTACCTTCTTCTCTATCCCCTCAATTTCTTTTAGGAGCCACTTGATTTTGCTGGCGGAAAAATATGGATCAAGACCGAGGCCAGTTTTTTCCCGAACTTGCCTCTCCATTCCCGCTTCAAGCCAGGATCGACAGAGAGAGGAGGTCCTCCGACACTGCCACGTAATGGCCCGATGAAGAGGAAAACCAGTATCTTTATCCCAGAAAATAGTAGTTTCTCTCTGATTGGCAATTCCCAGAGCAGCGATTTGCCCTGGATTAATCTTACCTTTCTCCACCGCCTCTTCTATAACCTGGTAAGAAGTCCGACATATCTGTTGGGCATCTTGTTCCACCCAGCCTGGATGAGGATAATACTGGGTAATCTCTCGGTAAGCCCGGGAAATAACTTCCCCCTCCCGGTTATAGATAATCGCCCGTGTCCCCGTAGTTCCTTGATCAAGAGCTAAAATAAACTTATTGAACATAAAAATGCTTTCTAACGGAGAGAAATTCCCTTATCCTTTTTCATAATTTCCCAGGCTTCTCGTAAATCCTCAGCAGTATTTACTCCTAAAACCAACCGGGGATCCTCAGTCCTAAGAGCCTCTACCCTTAATTCCCGTTCATTTAAGATTTCAATTAAATCGGTAAGGTAATACTCACCGGAGACTGGATTACGGGGGATATGAAAAAGAAGGGGAAGAACGGTAGAAGTATTAAAGCAATATACTCCCGAATTAACCTCCCGAATTTTTAGCTCCGCGGGGCTAGCTACCTTACTTTCCACAATTTTTTTTATAGAACGAAAACCATTCCGAATAATTCTCCCGTAAGAATTAGGGTTCGGTAAAACAGCCGTAAGAACCGTAGCCGAAGAATTTTTTTTCCGGTGATATTCAACCAGTCGCCTCAAAATCGAACAGGTAATAAAAGGCGCGTCACCAGGCAAAACTACTAATTCTCCCGCAAAGTTCTCCAAGAGGGGAGCAGCACGCCTTAAGGCATCACCAGTTCCCCGGCGCTTTTCTTGACAAACATATTCAAAATTGTTTCCTAAATAAGACTTCACTTTTTCAGCTTGATATCCCACCACCACAATAACTTTTTGCATTCCACATTTAAGGCAAGCATCTGCGGCAAATTTCACCAGTATTTGACCATTCAAAGTATGAAGCATCTTACTATGGTCCAAATGCATGCGAGTTCCTTCGCCCGCGGCCAGCACAACCCCGATAACATGCTTCAACCTATTTTCTCCTTCCATTTTGGCCTTCAGCTTTACTGAACCTTTTTACCATACCATCAAACCTATCCCTGTCAAACACCTCGCATCGAATCGTCATCATGTAAAGCTTCTCAATAAGACAATTTCTTATCCATTATCAAAGTACCACCCAAATCCTGTTAATTATTTCTTAAACTCTCTATCATATTTTCAATCTTGTCGAATGAGTATGATCTATATTCATCCGGAACTTTTGAAATATCATCATCAAAAGAATTCCAGTTAGCAGGCAAATCTTCAAACTTCAAATCTTCAATTATATCTTGCAAGAATACTCTTGACATCATTATTGTTTCCTGTTATTTCTTTATGAGCCCTTTATGAGTCCTTTATGAGCCGTTTGAGTCCTTTATGAGCCCTTAATCTTGTAAAAGGTGCCTTTCCCGGTCACTCCTATTTTTTCCAGAACGGATTTTCTTGTAAGATCCTCCAAGTCTCGTGTGGCTGTGGGTTTTGAAACTATGTTCAACTTTTGATACTCTCTATTTGTAATTTTCCCACTTTCCTTTACATATATCACTGCCTTAATTTGTCTTTCGCTAAGCCCCAATTTTCTAAGGTATTCTTCGGTAAATCTATCTTTGTAAAATATTACCTTCATTACACCGTATTCTTCTATAAAATCTGGTTCTGGAATGCCTTGTTTTAAGCAATCTTCAACGATCTTTATTGTTCCTCTACCCCAACTTTCAATAAATCCCGCAAAATAGAAAATTTTAGCTAAAAGTGCATTTCTGGGTATGGATAAATGATCGGTTTTCAATTTTTCTACTGGAACTTCGGGAGGGAGTTTACCTTCGTTCATTATAACCAACCTATCTTCATATACCCTGATTTGAATTGTAGAGGTTCCAAGATAATCTCTTGGTATATTCTCTAAAAGTTTTTGGGTACTTTCAAATCCAACAGGATTTCCTTTGTCATCTAAACCAATAAACAGTATCCCACCATCCACATTTGCAAAAGCACTTATTACTTTAAGATATTCATCTCTCCAGTTAGGTTTAAATTCTATGGTCTGGGATTCTTTCTTACGCATTTCACCACCAGATTAAAGGTTTAATGAGTTTATAATCCAAATTCTTAACATCTATCTTTTCTCCATCCTCAAACTCTACAAAATCGGGAGTAATTCTCTTTATCGACTTGCCAAGTAAATTTGAAAGAGTCTCAGGGATATCTATGCTTGTCCTGAGTGGAAGCGAAGGATCAGGATAAAGTTTGGATAAATTTACCTTGGTAGACATCTTTTTTACCTTTCTTATATCAATAATTCTTATTGTCTTAAGTTAATTTTAACCCTCTTTTTTTGTCTTGTCAAAATTGAATTATATAAGAGCAAATTCTCGTCACTGAGAAACTCTTCTATGCAGAAGTTTCCCGAAAATTCCCCCCGGGCCCTGTCCTCAGTAGTTATCTATGCCTTGGAGGTTTTCGGAAAACCGGGGCCTTCCGGTATTACAATGATACCTTCCTCGTCTCCGATCTCCCGATAGCAACCCCGATACCGGCAAAGAACGGTGTAGACACATAAAAGAGCATCCAGAGCATGAGCACTCAAAAGAACTTTCCGAGAGGAGGGAAGACCTTTAATCCAGGTAGCCAGCTCTCTCTGAAGAGTATTTCGCCAGAGACGATTTGGCTTTTTTCCCTTCACCTGGATCCCCAGAACTTTCTCGGTAGCTCGAGGGTAAACCTCCATTATCCCAAAATTAGCCTCCCCGAGAATAGCGGCCAGGTGAATGCCTCTGAAAGTGAGAGACCCGAGCAGTGCTGGGGGTAAGGTGGAAATACCCAAACTCCTTAGTTCAAGGTCGCAGGGCCGAACAGCATAACTTCCCGTTTTCCCTCGAGGAAGAGAAAGAGGAGCGTCAATCCCGATCCACTCTGGAGAAATTTCCTTTATTTTCGCTAAAATCTGCTTATCCGTGAAAACTTCTCCTGGTTCAGCAATGAGCGTCCCGGTCTCATCGATAACGGCCCATCCCGAGCTTCGGCTGGGACTACCGGCTAGATCGAGACCAAAAAAATATTTTTCTATATTTTTCCCCTCCCAGCAAACTTCTGGCTATCAGACTCAGCTCCTCCACTCTTAAAAGGTAAGTAAAGAAACAACAAATTCCTATTCCTCCCAGCAAAACCAGCACTACCCGAATCAATTGATACCAGAAAGTGGGAGTTCCACCCAGGGAAAAAATGTCCAGCACAACAAAGAGAATAGTTCCCATGAGAGCAGCCGAGAGGCAAACTTTAAGAAACGAGACAACAACTTTTTTGCCCTCAATATTAGGAATCTTTCTTCTCAAAAGAAAAAAGAGCACTACTAGGTTAAGAATCATCGATAGAGATGTGGCCAGAGCAAGACCTCCCTGTTTGAGAGGGGAAATCAGTAAGAAATTTAATACTACGTTAAAAGCAACTACGCCCACCGAGACTTTAAGAGGAGTCAAAATATCCTGGAGAGAATAAAAGGCCCTGGTCAGGATCATTACCCCGCCCATGGCAAAAAGACCAAAACAATAGTAAAAAAGAGCCTCGGCGGTCAATAATGTATCGGTGAAAAGAAAAGCTCCGTGTTCAAAAAGCAGAGAAATCAAGTCATTTCTCATCACCACCAGTCCTACTGAAGAAGGAATAAGAAGAAATAAAACCAGCCTTAAACCTAAGGAGGTTGTTTTGCCCAGTTCTTCCTTATCTCCTCGGGCAGCCAGTGAAGAGAGCCTGGGAAAAATTGCTACAGACAAAGCTATGGGAAAAAGTCCTAAGGGAAACTGAATTAGTCTCATAGCATAAAGAAGGGAAGATACGCCCCCCACCGGAAGAGTGGAGGCAAAAATTCTATTGATCAGAAGACTGACCTGAAGAGTAAGTCCACTGAGTACGGCCGGGAAGAAAAGTTTCCCAATTTTCCGGAGTCCCTCGTCGTTAAGAGATATAAAGGAATGATACCTAAATCCTTTGCTGATAAGTGCCGGTAACTGAACCAGAAGTTGCCCAATCCCACCCAGGGTCACCCCTAAACCCAGAGCATAAATTCCCCATCTTTTGGTCAGAAAAAGGGCCGAACAAATGACCAGAATATTGAAAAATACGGGAGCCAGAGCCGGAGAGGAAAAATGACCTCGACAGTTAAGAACCGCCATAGCCAGAGCCCCCAGACTAATGAAAAAAAGAAAGGGGAACATAAACCGAGTCAAATTTACGGTTAGTCCAAGCTGAGATACATTTTCCCGGAAACCGAAAGCCAGATAAGGAATATACTTAGGGGCCAAAATAATTCCTAAAGCGACTGCCCCCAGAGAAAACACCATCAGAATATTTAATACATTGTTGGCCAACTTCCAGGCTTCCTTTTCCCCCCGAAGAGAAAGCCACTCACTAAAAACAGGAATAAAAGCCATACTTAGAGCTCCCTCCGCCAGGAGAGACCGAAGAAGATTGGGAATGGAGAAAGCTATCCAGAAAGCATCTGTAGCTGGAGAATACCCAAAAATATAAGCTATTACCTGAAGACGGACGAGTCCAAGAATACGGGAAAAAAATGTCCCCAACCCTACTATTCCAGCGGATTTAATCAGGGTCTCTTTCTTCAAACCCACCTCCCCGTTTTTAGAAAAACCTGGGTGAAACTTCTGCTCTTGTCAAATTCGTCAAATATGCTATGATAACTCATTATATATGACTACAAGAATCTCTTGGTTCCCCGGTAGAAGGTTTATCATGCCTTTTCCGAAATTAAGTCTTTACTAAACTAAAGGAGGAGATAATGCCCTTAATTAAATCGGCTAAAAAGAGACTACGTCAGGATGAAAAAAGAAGAATCCGCAATAAGGCTATTAGAAATGAAGCTCGGAATCAGGTAAAAAAAATAAATAAACTCTTTTTGGCCGGAAATATCGAGGAGGCCAGAAAAATCCAACCTGAAACAGTCCGCCTTATTGATAAAACTGCCTCTAAGGGAGTCTGGCATAAAAATAAAGCGGCCAGAATTAAATCCAGGATAGCCAAAAAACTCGTTTCAAAGTAAGTTATCAAACCTTGGAGCCTTTGTCAAAAATATGCCGGGAAAAAATATCCGTAACTTTTCTATCATTGCTCACATTGATCATGGTAAGTCTACGCTGGCCGATCGACTCCTTGAATATACTCACACTCTCGCCCCTCGCCAGATAAGAGAACAAACTTTGGATACTATGGATCTGGAAAGGGAAAGAGGGATAACTATCAAAGCTCATACCATTCGATTGATTTATTCCGGAGCTGATGGACAAAAATATATCCTTAATTTGATTGATACCCCGGGACACGTGGACTTTAGTTACGAAGTCTCTCGCTCCCTGGCAGCCTGCGAGGGAACACTACTGCTTATTGATGCCGTTCCGGGGGTAGAGGCTCAAACTATTGCTAACTTCTATTTGGCTAAGGAAAGAAATTTACGCATCATCCCCGTCATCAACAAAATGGACCTTCCCTTAGCTAATCCTGAAAGAATTAAGGAACAATTGAAACAACTTCCCGGAATTAATCCCGAGGAGGCCATTCTGGTTAGTGCCCGAGATGGCAGGGGAATAAGAGAAGTCCTGGAGGCCATTGTTAAAAAGATCCCTCCTCCTTCTTTCCGACCTGGAGCTCCTCTTAAAGCCCTCATTTTTGACTCGTTTTACGATGTGCACCGAGGAGTAGTAGGTTACATTCGTTTGATGGAGGGTTCAATTCATCCGGGAAAGCAAATCTTAGTACTTTCCAGTGGAAAAAAATTCAAAGTGGAAGAAGTGGGAGTACTCCGTCTTAAGAAAATTCCCCAGGAGAAACTCGTCTCCGGAGAGGTTGGTTATTTCATGGCCAATGTTAAGGAGATTTCGGACCTTCGGGTGGGTGATACTATCACCGATGCAGTCAATCCAACTGCTCATCCCTGCCCCGGTTATCAACAACCTCACCCCATGGTCCTCTGTGGTTTTTATCCGACTGACGGGGAGAGCTTTGAAAACCTACGACAATCTCTGAATAAACTTAGTCTTAATGATCCGGCTTTTATCTTTTATCCCGAATCCTCTCCTCTTCTTGGATTGGGCTTTCGCTGTGGATTTCTGGGTCTCCTCCACAAGGAGATTATTCAGGAAAGACTGGAGAGAGAATTTGATCTTAGGTTAGTAGCCACTGCTCCCCATGTTCTCTACCACTTGATCAGGCAAAATGGCCAGATATTAAAAGTAGATAACCCGGCTAAGTTTCCTACGACAGAAAAAATCAAAGAGGTAAAAGAACCTTACATCGAAGCCAGCATAATAACTCCCCAGAATTACTTAGGAGCTATTTTCGAACTCCTGGAGAAGAGAAGAGGTAAATATCTGGAGATGAAATGGCTTGATTCCTCGCGGGTAATCCTTCTCTATAAGATTCCCTTCGGTGAAGTTGCCCTGAAATTCTACGATGAGCTAAAATCAGTCAGCCAGGGTTATGCTTCTTTTGATTACAAACACATTGGTTATGAGTCCGGAGACCTGGTCAAAGTAGACATTCTCGTTCATGGGCAGGTATTGGATGCCCTCTCCTTCATCACCCATCGAGAGAAGGCCTATTCCCAGGCTAAGGTATTGGTGCAACGATTGAAACAAACCATTCCCCGCCATCTTTTTCCGGTGTCGCTCCAGGCAGCCATCGGCAAGAATATAATTGCCCGGGAAACTATCCCTGCTTTCAGGAAAGATGTAACCGCCCCGCTGTATGGAGGAGATGTTACCCGCAAGAGAAAGCTTCTGGAACAACAAAAGAAAGGAAAAAAAAGGATGAAAAAATTTGGTCAGATAAACATTCCCCAATCAGCCTTTTTGGCTGTTGTGGAGAGTCAATAAACTCTCTTTTCTCCTACCATTTCTCTTCTTGCCCATTGACCAAATCAAACAGCCCGGGTAGCTCAATCGCTTGCGCCCCCCAGAGATAATAGCTGGCTGGCGGAACCCCAGCCGATAAGACTGAATCGGGAGAGCAAACCAGAATCAAAATCCTGGTCTTTTCACTCAGGACCACTTCTGAAAAATCAGGTCTTCCTACCAGGAAAATCTCCACTGTTTTCTTGGGTTCAATTGATTGGGAGTAAATCTCCTGATTCCAGGTAATGATGTGTCGGACGGGCAAATCAATGCTTTCCTGAAAAATTAAGCCTTTGAAGTTGAGGGAGACTTTCCCGGGAGCTAATCGCTCAATAAGGGGCATTCCCTCTACCGTAATACTGACGCTTAAAAGATTTTCCGTCTCTCCTTCAACTACTCCCAAACTTACATCTTTTATCCTGAGAGGTAAGGGATTGATGATCCGCACCTGGTTTAAGGGAACAAATTGGTTGCGCTTTAACATAACTTTCCCCGGCGAGACATCTTTGAATAAATTGACCCAGGCTGGTTGAGCTTTATCAAGGGAAAAGTAGGAAAGATTAATTTTTTTCCAGGAGGCCACTAATTTTCCATAAATCCAGCCCCGGTCATCACCAAATTCAATAAAGTACCAGTTATCCTGGCTCCCGACAATCTTCACCGGATAACCTTTGGTTAACTGAGTAATCACTTTATATTTAGTGCTCGGTCCCAGTCGAACATTAACCACTGAGCCTTTAACATAAACTGTTTGGGCTAACACACTTAAGCTCAAAAACAGAAAAAAAATACCGGCCAACAGCCAAGACCTAATGACTGCTCCGGACCAACTTCCCCGCCTAAAAAACAAGAAGTATGACCAGCTCAACGGGAACCTCCTATTTCTCACTATTTTTCTACCCGGAACCCTAAGAGAAAACTCCGTCCCACTTCTCTCAGCTTAAAGGT
>DAOVGF010000051.1 GCA_030672545.1 Candidatus Aerophobota bacterium | reverse complement strand
ATTAGGCGGATATCGTCTCTCTGGAGCTCGTATTTTGCCGCAATTCCCAATTTCATAAATCATGCCCAGAGTAGATTCGGTATCTAAGTAAATAAAAACATCCTCATCAAATTTGCCACTTACGGTAACCTCTATTCCTTTTTGTTTGAATTTCTCCAAAATTTCTTCTATATCATCATCATTCACTTTTTCCTTAATATGATGAATACCTTCGCCTTTTTCCCTGAGAAAATCCTCATAAATCGGAACATTTTTAATAGGTTGAATGAGTTCCCATTGCATATCTCCCAGCATAGCCAGAGCTATTTTATATTTAAAATCTTCCACTGGCTTGCCGTGCAAAGTGAACTCCTTGACTGTCTCCGAACTGAAGGTATAAACATCCCAGGGACCAATACCCAGGGTGTTCCAATATTTCTCCATAGACCTGTCAATATCTCTCACCACAATGCATATCTGTACTACTTTTCTCTTGCTCATTTTTCTCCCTCCTGTTTATAATGTTGTTTAATTTCTCGATTTGTTGCCTAATGTCAAATGTTGAGACCTGACCCCTCCTTTCTTAAGCCGAGGAGGATGCCCATGGCCGAAAGAAACAATAAAGTTGAGTTGCCTCCACAACTGATTAAGGGAAGGGGTATCCCGGTCACCGGCATTATCCCGCTGGCCACCCCAACGTTGATCAAAACCTGAAGAAAAAGAACGAAGACTATCCCAGCGGCCACCAGTCCGGGAAAACTCCTGCCCCTCTCTCTGGCCAGAGTTAGTCCCCGGTGGATGATAACGAAGTAGAGCCCCAAAACCACTAAAACACCAAGGAATCCCCATTCTTCCCCCATACTGGAGAATATGAAATCAGTAAAGGGATTAGGTAAGAATTTGAGCTGGGTGTGAGCAGCTCCTCCCATACCCCGACCCAACAGTCTTCCTGAACCCAAGGCAATCTCCGACTGACGGATGTTCCAGCCACTACCCAGGGGATCACCCTGAGGAGTGATAAAGGTAAGAATGCGCCTTCGTTGATAGGGATGAAGAAAGAAAAATGAGAGGGGTAAAAAAGCTATCATGCCTCCCAGGAGAGGGAGTAATTTCTTCAGGGAAACCCCGGAGAGAAAAAGAATCGCTACCCAGATTGGTAGTAGGAGAAGAGCTCCTCCCAGGTCAGGCTCCCGGGCAATCAAGATACTAAAAACGACCGTGAGAAACAAAGAGAGAGAAATTTTCTTCCAACCTATTGGACTACGGCTGCTTAAGAGACGCGCCAGAGCAAAAATCAAAGCAATTTTGGCGTATTCTGAAGGCTGAAAAGTTACCCCTCCCAAACTAATCCAACGGCGAGCAGCATTAATTTCTGTTCCCACCAGAAGAACCAAGATCAGGCTTAGAAACACCACCAAATATATAGGGTAGGACAATCTTTCCCATAGACGCGACCTAAAGCAAGAGAATACCCATAAGAGACAAATACCCAGGCCGGTCCACCAGAGCTGCCGAATGAAATAATGAGTGGTAATAGTGGAAAGATGAAAAAGTCCCCAACCAGTCAAAGCTAAAGTGGCCATTAAAAGAAAAACATCCAGTTTTTTTAGGAAAGATACCTTCATTGCATCACTTTGTCCTTTCCGACCGGTACAAGCTTCTCCTCAAATATCTGAGTCAATATCTTTCCGGCTATCTCAGGAGCTATAGCAATTTCTTCCTCTCGGTGCTCCACCAGAACAACTATAGCTAAAGAAGGATTGTCTGAAGGAGCATATCCCACAAACCAATTATGAGGTGGTTGCTCTCCGGCCAACTGGGCAGTTCCGGTCTTCCCGGATATGGAGACCACCTGGTTATTGGCTCGCCACCCCGTTCCTTCTTTTACCACTCCCCTTAAAGCTTCCCTTAAGAAATTTATTGTCTCAGAAGATAGATGAACGTTCTTTATCCGGTGGGGAGAAAACTCAACAATAGTGTCTCCTTTAAAGTCAGCGATTCTCCTGACCAGATAAGGCCTTAGCAGTAGTCCTCCGTTGATCAGCGCACTAACCAGATTCAACATTTGCACCGGCGTTACCAAGACATAACCCTGCCCGATAGATAGATTAGCCGTATCTCCTGGATACCAGGTCTCACCTTCCCTATTCCGCTTCCAGGCCGGGGTAGGTAGTAATCCTTCTTTTTCTGAAAGTAAGTCAATGCCGGTAGGTTTTCCCAAACCAAAACGTCGGGCAAATTCAATTATCCTACTCACTCCTACCTTAATTCCCAGTTGACAAAAGAAAATATTACAGGAATGGACCAGCGCTTGTTCCAGATCAATAACTCCATGTCCTTCTTCTTTCCAACATTTGATAACCCGATCACCTATCCGATACTCTCCCGGGCAAAGAAAAGTTGTTTTCTCATCGGCCAGTTTTTCTTCCAGAGCTGCCGAGGCCACCACTATCTTGAAAGTTGAAGCTGGAGGATATTCTCCTCTGATAGCTCTATTTTCCAAAGGATGAGTGGGATCTTCCCTTAATTTATTCCATTCTTCCTGAGAAATCCCCCGGATGAACCAATTAGGATCAAAGCAGGGATGACTCAATAAAGCAAGAATCTCTCCCGTGAAGGGATCACCAATTAAAACAACTCCTGTTCTTTCACCAAACTCCTCCTCAGCAATCTCCTGCATTCTCAGATTCAAAGTGAGATAAACATTATCACCGGGAGTGGGATCCTTCTCCAGAATAGTCCGCAATTGACGGCCCATAACATCAACCTCTACCTGCCGGGCCCCCTTTCGCCCCAAAAGGTAAGAATTACAAACCTTTTCTATCCCCATCTTTCCTACCATATCTCCTGATTCCAGAGTCGGATTACTCCGGGTATCGAGTTCTGCAGCACTAACCTCGCCCAAATAACCCAGGAGATGACTAGTTAATCTACCCTGAGGATAATTTCTGGCTGGATGATCAAGAATAATCACTCCGGGGAATTCTTCTTCATACTCCAGAAGACAGGTTATCAAAGCAAGATCTATATTTTTCTTCAAAACAACCGGACGATAAGGATTGGGAGCTTTCTCAATTTTCTCTCTGACTCTATCTATATCCAGGGAAACCACCTTTTTTAAAGCCTCCAGCAGAGAATCCGCTTCCCGGATGTTACGAGGTACTACTGCCAGAGAAAAAGAAGCTCGATTGTCTGCCAGAATTCTCCCCGCTCGATCCAGAATTAGACCGCGAGGAGCGGGCAGAGGAACCAATCTGAAACAATGGGTCTTAGATAAATGTAGATATCTTTCCCCTTCTATTAACTGAAGCCAGCCTACTCTAATTAGAAGTAGAATCAAACCGCAGATTACCCCTATCCAAATAACTTTAAGTCTCCTCTGGAATTGATCCCGCCCCGGTCCTAAACTATTCCTTAAATACAAGGCTACCCCCCATCATTCCACCTTGCGGCTAACTACAACTCGCTGATGGCCGTTGAGATCGCCAATAATCCGGACAATCCGCAATCGTCGCCGAGAAAGAACCAACTCCGAAACTGCCCGGCCCTGGTTATAACCTATTTCCAGAATCAACCATCCTCCTCTTCTCAAAAAGTATAAGCTTCTACGAATTATACCTCTGAGATACCTTAACCCGTCTTCTCCTGCCTCCAGTGCCTCTTGAGGCTCCCTCTTCACCTCCAGAGACAGTTTTCTCATTTCCCGACTGCTCACATAAGGAGGATTGGAGACGATCATATCTACCTTCTCCTTCATATCAAACTGAAGAAGAGGAGAAAAGAGATTCCCCGGCAGAAATTTAATTTTGTCCAGGACATTGTAGGCTTGGGCATTTTTTCGGGCAACTTTTAGGGCCGCCGGAGAAATGTCAACGGCTAAAATTCTTACTTCTTTAACTGCTCGGGCCAGAGAAATAGCAATATTTCCACTTCCCGTTCCTAAATCAACAATAGTTAGTTCATCTCTCTTTATGCCCTCCCCACCACGCTTTATTATTTTCAGGGTTTCCTCTACCAGAATTTCTGTCTCCGGTCGCGGAATGTACACTGCTGGAGTTACCCAGAGCATGAAATCCATAAAGGATTGTCTACCAGTAACGTAGGAAAGAGGAAGGTGACGAGACCTTTTAATGATGGAAATTTTGAATTTTTTTAGATCCCCCCGCTTAAGAAGCTGGTTTCGCTCCAAGTAGAGATTCGAGTAAGACTTTTCCAGGAGGTGGGAGAGAAGAAATTCAGAGTTCAGACGGGGACTTCTAATCCCTCTTTTTTCCAGATAATGTCTACCCCATTCCAGACTTTTTTGTATGGTCCAGACATTCTGATTCATTCCTTCATTATTCTCGATAAACTCGGGGAAGTTTTCCGCCTATCACGGTCAAGAACTCATAAGGAATAGTTTTTGCTTTAAGGGAAAGCTCCTCTAACTGGATGTTCTTTTCTCCTTGTGAGCCCCATAACACAACCTCATCCTCCACCTGGACATCTTCAATATGAGTTACATCAATTATGGTTTGGTCCATACAAATTTTACCCACCACCGGAGCTTTTTTCCCCCGGATAAGGACCCAGCCCCGATTAGATAAAGAAAGAGGATAACCATCAGCATAGCCAACAGGAATAATGGCTATCCTGGTCTGAGAAAAAGTAACATAGGTTCTACCATAACTGAGAGATGCCCCGGCGGGAACCGTTTTCAACAAGACAATCCGGGATCTACAACTCATCGACGGCCTGAACTTGATCTCATCAGCCCAAGAACATCCTGGGCAATAACCATAAATGACCAAACCCGGTCTGACTATGTTAAAATAGGCTTCCGGAATCCCAAGAAGAGCCGCACTATTGGAAATGTGTTTAAGGGGAGGATCAATTCCCTTTTTCTTAAGTGAGAGAAAAACTGACTTAAAGCGCCTAATTTGTTGAAGAGTGAAGTCCGCATCAAACTCAGCCGAAGAAAAATGGGAATATATCCCTTCAATCTGAAGATTGGCTAATTGGGAAACCGCCAAGGCAAACTGGTCTGCCTTCTCATAATATATACCCAGCCTGCCCATCCCGGTATCCACATTTATATGAATACCCACCATTCTTCCTCTTTTCCTGGCCCATTGGGAAAGAAGTTCAGCTATTTTGAAATCTAAGAGAGTAGGAGTAAGATAATAATTAATAACCGACTCTATTTCCCAAGAAAAAAGGGGCCCTAAGATTAATATGGGAATTTTTAAGCCGGCTTTCCTTAGTTCAATACCCTCAGCTACAGTAGTCACAGCTAGAGCATCTGCTCCCTCTTTAACCACGGTCTGACTTACTCTTACTGCTCCATGACCGTAGCCATCAGCCTTAACTACCACCATTATTCGAACTGCCGGACCTATTCTGCTTCTTATCTGACGAAAATTATGAGCAATGGCCCCAAGATCAATAACAACTTCCGTTCTGCCTCTCATCTTCTCCTCAGGAACGTGACCGCTAAATCTACTTTTCCATTTGCCGGTAGAGACTAACCATTTCCATAGCTGATAGGGCAGCATCGCCACCCCGATTTCCCCGTTTGGTTCCTGCTCTCTCAATTCCCTGCTCAATGCTCTCGGCAGTAACCACTCCAAAGGCAATCGGGATTTTTTCCCTCATCCCCAAAGTAGAAATTCCTCGAGCTACCTGGTTAGAAATCAAATCATAGTGAGGAGTAGCCCCCCGGAGAAGAAGACCAAGACAAATAATAGCATCAAAAGTTCCTTTCTTGACCAGACGGGAAGCAGCCGCAGGAATTTCAAACGACCCCGGGACCCAAACTACTTCAATGTCTTCCTCGTTAGTCTGGTGACGAATCAGAGTATCAATAGCTCCTTCCACCAGCTTTTGGGTAATGAATTCGTTATAGCGAGAGACAACAATTCCAAACCGACAGCCTTTCCCACTCACGGTTCCTTTATAAACCCTCACCTTTTCTTCTCCTCAAAAAATATTTAGTCAAACAAACTGCTATTTTTCTTCCTGGCCGTTGGGAGATATATCTTCTTCTGGGATTACATGAAGAAGATGGCCCAATTTTTTCTGCTTGACCGCCAGATAATTCTGATTCATTCGGTTAGGCTTCATTTCCAAAGGAATACGCTCTGTTACTTCCAGTCCATACCCTTTTAGACCCACGATTTTGCGAGGATTATTAGTCAAGATCCTTATCCCATGTAGGCCCAGGTCAGCCAGAATTTGCGCTCCAATTCCGTAATCCCGCAGGTCAGCCTTGAAACCAAGTTTGTGGTTAGCTTCAATGGTATCCAGTCCCTGATCCTGGAGTTGATAAGCCTTTAACTTATTTAAAAGTCCAATCCCCCGACCTTCTTGGTTGAGATAGAGGAGAACTCCGCAATCTTCTGCAGAAATCATTCGCAGGGCTACTTTCAATTGCTCACCACAGTCACAACGAAGAGACCTAAACACATCTCCGGTCAGGCATTGCGAATGAACCCTAACCAAAACATTCTCTTTCCCCCTCACTTCTCCCTTAACCAGAGCCAGATGGATTCTCTCCTCCACCAAAGTTTTATATCCCATCAGGGTAAAATTTCCATAAGCGGTGGGAAAAGGGGTAGTAATCACCCTTTCCACTAACTTTTCTTTTTTCCAGCGATAATTTATCAAATCCGCCACCGCACAAATTTTTAGATTGTGCTGGCCGGCAAAAGAAACAAGCTCAGAGAGCTGGGCCATCCGCCCATCCTCAGCCAATATTTCACAAAGTACTCCGGCCGGATAATACCCGGCTAGTCGGGCCAGATCCACAGCCGCCTCTGTATGAGCAGCCCTGACCAGAACTCCTCCCTCTCGACTGATGAGAGGAAAAATATGACCGGGACGAGCCAGATCCTCCTTTTTCCCCTGGGGATCAATCAACACTTTAATAGTTTGAGCCCTATCGAAAGCGGAGATCCCCGTAGTGGTGTGACCGACCGCATCAACTGACACGGTGAAAGAAGTACTTTGGAGAGCAGTATTTTCATCAACCATAGGAGATAAGTCAAGTTCTCCAGCTCTCTTTTTAGTTATAGCCACACATATCAGTCCCCGGGCATATTTGGTCATAAAGTTCACTATTTCAGGAGTTACACAACTGGCCGGGATTATTAAATCTCCTTCATTTTCTCTCTTCTTATCATCCATCACGATGACCATCTTTCCTCGGCGAAATTCATCCAGAATCTCTTCAATTTTATTGAATACAGCCATAGAAACACCTATTATACTTATTTATCAAAATCCTGCTTTCCGCAGAAATTGCTCATTTATCTTCCCGCTGGAGATATTCTCTCCCGTCAGTAAACCCTCCACATATCTGGCTATAAGATCAATCTCCAGATTAAGCAAACCTCCTTCTCTTTTCTCTTTAATAGTGGTATTATTTAAAGTAAAAGGAATGAGGCAAACCGCAAAAATATCCTCTCTTTGCTCAGCGACAGTCAGGCTGACTCCCTCTAAGGTAACTCGTCCCTGGCTAACAATGTATTTCATTAAATGAAGAGGAGGTCTTATCCAAACTCTCCACTCATCTGGTTCCTGTCTTATCTGCTCTATTCGTCCCAGACCATCAATATCTCCGGTTACCAAATGACCCCCCAATCTGGAAGCTAAAGAAAGAGATCTCTCCAGGTTGACCCGGTCACCCACTCTTAAGTCTCTTAGGTTGGTTTTGCTGATTGTCTGCGAGATAACCTCCACCGTGAAGGAACTTCCTTTTCGTCCTACCACGGTGAGACAAACACCGTTGACCAGGATACTATCTCTTATCTTTGTTCCCTCTATAACTCTATCAGCCTGGATAAGAAGACGCAGAGGAGACACAGAATCACATCTACTCACCCTACCAATTTCCTCCACTAAACCGGTAAACATTAGTCCTTCCATTATGACCCGGTAGCCATAGGCTAAAGCCTGCGCGCCGCCTCAGAGATTGTCAGGTCTGTCTTTGGCAGGCTCGCAATGACATTCCTCTTTTTGCGGTAGCCGCAGGCAGACGGCCCCCGTGTAGGGGAGGCTTTAGTCTCCCTGTTATCACCCGGTAGCCGCAGGCTTTAGCCTGCGTTCACTTGCGCAAGTTAAAACTTGCGGCTACCATCCTCACCTTGGGCTGCGGCTACCATGGTTTATTTACCCAAATTAAAACTTGCCATTACATTAGCAGAAGAGAAGGCCTTTCCAATCCCTTCTTTATCTGCTCCAGGAACCGAGCTCCCAAATATCCATCCACTACTCGGTGGTCACAAGAAAGGGTCATCTCCATTAAAGGAGCTATCTCAACTCGGTCGCCCACCACCACCGGTTTACTTTTGATCTCTCCTACTCCCAGAATACATACCTCAGGAGGATTTATGATAGGAGTAAAACGCTTTATTCCCATCATTCCAAGATTGCTAAGGGTGAAGGTACCCCCTTCCAGGTCCTTTAAAGAAAGAGAATTTTCACTAGCCTTCTTAACTAAATTTACCCTTTCCTGACCAATGGCAAAAAGGTTCTTTTTATCCGCCTCTTTAATAACCGGGACAATTAAACCTTGCTCCCTGGTTATAGCCAATCCTATATTTACCCGGGAGGCTAACTTTATCTGGTCTTCTTCATAGTAAGAATTCACCCTGGGAAACAGTGCTAGAGCTAAGGCACAGGTTTTGATTAGAAAATCAGTGTAAGTAAGGTGTAAACCTTTTTTTTCTTCAAACTCTTCCCGGAGATGCTGTCGCATTACCGCTACCTGGGAAAAATCTACCTCAATGGTAAGATAAAAGTGGGGAATTTCTCTTTTGCTTCTGGTCATCTTCTCAGCAATTAACTTTTCCACCCGGGAAAGCGTAAGTTCCTTCTTTTCAGAAACTTTCTTCTCTTTTTCTATCAATCTCAAGACATCTTCTTTAACTATTCGACCTTCCGGACCCGTTCCCTCAACTTCCCGCAAATCTATTCCTTGATCCTTAGCTAATTTTCTGGCTAAAGGGGAAGACTTTATGACCTCAGTTTTTCTTACTTCCGTTACCTTTTCTTCTTTTTCCCTCTTTTTTTCCGCTGGAGTTTCTGCCTCTTTGACTTCTTGTTTAGACCCCTCAGAAGGAATCTCCTCCTCTATTTTCTCAGTAATATAAGCAATAACTCCGGTTACCGGAACAATTTTTCCCTGTTCGGCGACTATCTTTTTCAAAAAACCGGTAACGGTAGCTTCCACCTCCATATTAGCCTTATCAGTAGCAATTTCCAAAAGAGGCTCTCCTTCTTTTACTCTCTCTCTCTCCTTTTTTAACCACTGAATAATTTCACCCTCTTCCATTGTCTCTCCCAACTTGGGCATAATTACCTTAGTAACCATTACAATTAACCTCCTTCGCCTTTAAACACTTTACTGAAATTTCTCTTTACCGGAATATCTATTTCGTACACTAACGACCACAGACCTTCTTCACCGCCTCCACAATGTCCTTCTCTGCCGGCAGGAAAGCTCTTTCCAGAGTTGGCGCCGCGGGAGGTGGAACATCCGGGGCGGTTACTCTTAAGACAGGACCATCCAGATAATCAAAAGCCCCTTCCTGAATACGGGCCACCACTTCTGCCCCAAAACCTACTGATCGAACCGCCTGATGAACTACTACCGCCCGTCCGGTTTTTTTGGCCGAGTTGAGCACTGTCTCCATATCCAGGGGATAAAGAGTTCTTAAATCCACCACCTCAACTTCAATTTTTTCTTGGGCTAATCTCTCCGCGGCTCGTAGGGCCACGGGCACCATATACGACCAGGCAATAACCGTAGCCGCAATTTTACCCATCCCTCCCTTTATTTCTCTCTTCAGAGCTGCCTGACCAAAAGGAATAAGATATTCCTCCCGAGGAACTTTGCTCTGACCCTGAGGATGTCGATAAAGATTCTGATGTTCAATAAATACCACAGGATTATTATCTCTGATGGCCATTTTCAACAGTCCTTTTGCATCATACGCATTAGAGGGCATAACAATCTTTAGGCCCGGAAAATGAGCTATTATAGCTTCTAAACTTTGAGAATGTTGGCCAGCATAACCCTTACCACCACCAATGGTTGTTCTTACAGTCAAAGGTATGGTTGGCTGTCCTCCCGACATATACTTCCATTTCGCTGCTTGATTGGCTAACTGATCCATGGCTTGAAGAATAAAATCAATATACATTATCTCTACGACCGGCCTTAAACCTTTCAAAGCTGCCCCCATACCGCTACCAATTATTCCT
>DAOVGF010000067.1 GCA_030672545.1 Candidatus Aerophobota bacterium | reverse complement strand
TTCTCCGATGACACTGGCCGCGGGCACGGCACAAACATCGGATCTTTCCCGGCCGGCCCGCACTTGAGTTTTTCTTCTTATATCTATAGAAGAAAGGGGTTTTCTTAGTGTGGAAAGGGGCTTCATGGCTGCTCGCATAATTACTGGTTCTCCATTGGTTATGCCTCCTTCGATTCCCCCGGCGTGATTGGTCCGGCGGTAAAATGATTGGCGGGAATTATCGTAAAAAATCTCATCTTGAGCTTGCGATCCCCATTTCTCAGTTAGGCTAAAACCTGAACCAATCTCTACTCCTATTATGGCCTGAATGCTCATCAAAGCTCGAGTCAGGTTGGCATCCAATTTGAGATCCCACTGGACGTAACTACCCAATCCGGGAGGGAGTCCAGTAATCAGAATCTCAAAAACTCCTCCCAGAGTGTCTCCTTGTTCTTTGGCCTGATCTATCAAAAGGACCATCTTTTTCTCAGCTTCCTCATCTGAGCAGCGAAGTGACGATTTTTCTATCCTTTCATAATGTCTAATTATCTCTCCGGGATGACTATTGTCTCTGATCGGCCCAATTTGAATTACCCGGCTGTAGATTTTTATCTCAAATTGTTTTAGAAGTTTGCGACAAACAGCTCCTACAGCTACCCGAATAGCTGTCTCTCGAGCACTAGCCCTTTCCAGAACATCTCTTATATCCTCTCGGGCATACTTTGTCACCCCCACCAAATCGGCATGACCGGGACGGGGAGCAATGAGAAAATCAGTAGTTTTACTCTCCGAAGGGGGTTTTGAATTCATTATCTTTTTCCAGTTTTCCCAGTCGCGGTTTCTTATCCAGAGAGCAATGGGGCTGCCTAAGGTTTCTCCTCTCCGAACTCCAGAAAGGATTTTTACCTGATCCTTCTCAATCTTCATCCTCTCTCCTCGACCATAACCCTGTTGTCTCCTGAAAAGCTCTTGGTTAATGTCTTCGTCCAGGAGAGAAAGACCGGCGGGGATTCCGTCAAGGATGGCTATTAATCCTCGACCGTGTGATTCTCCCGCCGTAAGGTATCTCAACATTTTAGCTCATCCTTTCTTTTAGTTGTTCTTGACCTCTTAGGAAATTTTAACTTACCATTTTCTTGACGTATAGGAATTTATGAATTACCCCAGGGCGACTAAAGTCGCCTCTACCCATGGAGAAAATTCTTGTTCTATTGGGTGGGAGGCTTTAGCCTCCCTTTTCTTGGATAACCCGGCGCATTTTTCTTAAGGGAGCTTTTTGATTAGTCCAGATGTTAAATGAAAGAGCGGCCTGATGAATTAGCATTTCCTGTCCATCCAGGTAACGGATTTGTTTATCGGCGGCCGCTTTCAAAAGTTGAGTTCTTCGGTTATAGACAACGTCATAATAGAAAAGAGAGGAGAGTAGCCAGTGAGGACTGAGAGGTGGAGGATCCTCTGGGAACATTCCCAGGGAGGTGGCATTAATTAGCAAATCAATTTTAGGGAGCAAATTAGTACCGCTAAGTTCGCCGAGTTTGAGAGGAGCGAGGTAACAGGATGAAGAGGCCGTCTTTTTCAATCTGTCGACAAGTTCTTGGGCTTTTTTGAATGTTCGGTTAGCGATAAAAAGCTCACTGACTTTTTTTTCAACGAGAGAAAAAGTGATAGCTGAGGCAGCACCTCCTGCTCCCAACAGAAGAACTCTTTTTCCCCGAGGGTCAAAGCCACCCTCCTGAGAAAGAGATTCAATGAATCCTGCTCCGTCAGTATTATAGCCGATTAGTTTTCCCTGGCAATGATGGACTGTGTTTACTGCTCCAATAAGGGAGGCCTCCGGAGAAAGTTCATCTAAAAAGGGGATAATAGCTTGTTTATGGGGTACCGTGACATTTATCCCTATCAGATTGAGAGCTTTTATTCCCTGGACCGCTCTCTTTAACTCTGGGGGCTTAATTAGAAAGGGAAGATAAACAAAATCCATTTTTAGTTTTTCAAAAGCAGCGTTGTGAAGAAGAGGGGAAAGAGAATGGGCAATGGGATAGCCAAAAATCCCTACAACTTTTGTTTTTCCGCTAATATTCATATCTCCATCATCCCGGAACTATATTCCTCCTAAGAGTTTTCCTTGTTTAGTAACAATAAAAAGAAGGAGTCGGAAGCGACTCCTTCTTTTTATTGAGACCTCACTCGCTATTATACTAAGTTTATGACTACAATTTTACCTGTCCGGCTCTGCCCGGAGTCACTAATTATTCCGTAAAAATAAGTTTTCCTGACCATTCTATCACTTTTCTCATTCTCTATCTTCCAGGCCCAGATTTCTTCTGGTAAAATGTCCATCTCCATCGCCTGAAACCCTCTTACGATTATCTGAGATTAGTAATTAATATTGAGAGAAACTCTGTGAACATCTCCTAATTTTCCGTAGGGAACCCAAGCATAATTCAGACCAAACTGTAATAACTTTAAGCCGAAACCGAAACTGAATCCTGAGCCAATATCAGCAGGACCAGAGGCATAACCTCCTCTTAGAGCCAGAGGACCATTGTTAAACTCGGTACCTATATTTACGCATAGCTCATTATCTACCGGCTGATTTAAATCCAGAGCCAGAATGAAGCCATTAGAGGATGGTTTATAGGCAATTCCTACTCTGTAATTAAGAGGAAGCCTCTCTTCTTCTTCCATAAATGTCATTTTCCCACCCAGATTCTGAATTCCACCGGAAAGATAAAGCTCAGGGGTCAGATTAATAATACTTCCCAAATCGACTGCCCAAGTCTGAGCCTGTTGATCGTCTAAATTCTCCGCCATAAATTTAATTCCCACTCCCAAAAATAAGTTTTCTCCCATTTTCCGGGCAGTACCTAAGGTAGCTACTGTATCTTTAGCGGCAAAATACTCTCCGGTTCCTCCCGGCTCGTTTATGGTCGTTCTTTTTATATCACCAGAATCAAGCCAACCGAAACTAACACCCAGAGCCGATTTCTCATCTAACTTTTGGGCAAGGACTATATACTCATAATTTATGCCCAGCAAATAGTTGGTGTGCATAAATTCAACCTGGTTATCTTCCAACTGAACTAATCCGGCGGGATTCCAATAAATACAACTGGCATCATCGGCTACGGCTGAAAATGCTCCTCCCATTCCAATGGCTCTTACTCCTACTCCTAATTTGAGAAAATTAAGAGCGGTAGTACCTACTTCGGCGGCATAGGTAAGAGACCCCAGCCCAAGAAATAAACCACAGGCTACCACGATAGCAACTTTTTTCCACATCTTTTTGCTCCTCCCTCCTTTATTTCAATCAGCTCCGGAAAAAGGTGTCCTTGACAGTTTCCCTTTCCCTTTTTTAGGTTATGACTATTAATTTGCCGAACTTCTCTCCGGACGGGCCGGCAACAATATAAAGGTATATCCCACTGGCTACTTTATTCCCTTAGACTCAAACAAACTACTACCATCCCCACCACCATACATCTCCTCAACATTCTCTATCCTCCTCGATTAATAAATAATACCAAAACAATCTCCGAAGTCAATAGAAGTCTCTTTTCCTTTCGGGATAGTTGAAACAAAATTTTTAGCTCGGTACAATGTTGACATCGTACCATATTACTATAGAATAGTCAAATCTCCTAACTATTTGATGGTAATTAGAGTGAATTTACCTATGAGGAAGAAGATAGCCGCAGCTATCAAGCTGCACAAGAGGGTCCTGGTAGCCGCAAGTTTTAACTTGCAAAAATAAACGCAGGCTTTAGCCTGCGGCTACCGTTCTTTTCCTGCAAAAAAAAGTTGGTTGACAAATAATCGGTTATCCTGTAGAATTGACCACACTAAAATAAGCCAAGTTGCTTTTTCATACTTAGACTGATAGGTATTTGTCTGGGATAGGATGTATTGTATTTTGAGGGTTCGGTGGAAAGCACTAAGAAAATTAAGGGGGAGGTTGAAAAAATGCCAAGGAGCGGAAAGAGAAGTAAGACAAGGAGTCATGATTTGAAAAGATGCTTTTTGATCTGGGTGATAGTCTTGTCTGTTATTGCTGCGGCTGCGGGTACGGTCATGGCTAAGTCGGTATATGTACTGGCCGATCATGAAAACGCATCGGCTCCCATCCGGACCTACGAGATCCAGGGGGATCAGGTAGCGTATGAGGATACGGATAACACTTATGTTGGCCGGGCATTAGGAATTGCCGTCGAGAACGATACAAAAACGCTCTTCGTTACCGTGGAAGCCGACGGGAGAATCTACCTGGTAGATGGAGTAACATTTGCCAATCTGGGGCAGGTGAGTGCTCCGGACGCCACAAACCTGGCCGGAATCGTGGTGGATCAGGAAAAGCAAAAAGTGTACGTCATCGAGAGAACTACTAATAGATTATGGGCCTATTTTTGGAACGCCGGTACGAGGACCCTAACTCTGGACGGTGGCACCTACAAAACACTGGAGTACGAGGGGATCTTTGGAGTTGCCCTGGATGAAGCTGAGGATTTGCTGTATGTAACTGAGAACGACACCACGATTCATTATTATGACACCGGTACCTGGAGCTGGCAGGGCTCTTTTGAGGTCAGCGAGGACATGGTGAGTGTTGCCGTCGACTCCGCCAACGGTTTGGTGTACACTGGCGGAACCTTTGTCAGGGGCGAAGTCGAAGGCGAGATTCTCAGTCAGTACGATGTAGGCAGTGGTACTGAGACGACCATGGATATTGAGGTCGGGGTGGTGGGTTTGGCCGTTGATCAGGAGACTGGTCTTTTGTATATTACCACGGCCGATAATGATTTGAGAGTGTATGATTGTTCCTCCTGGCCCTGGCAGATGACCGACCAGACGGATGGGATGGAGAATCCGGTCGGAGTGTGTGTCTCGGGTACCATTTGCGGCAACCCGCTTA
>DAOVGF010000087.1 GCA_030672545.1 Candidatus Aerophobota bacterium | reverse complement strand
CGGGACCGGGGCATTCCCCTTCTTCCTTCAATGGAAGCAATCAAGGCAGTTTCCTCCCCACACACAAAAGCTCCCGCTCCTTGTTTTATGTATATCTCAAAAGAGAAATCACTACCAAGAATGGAATTCCCCAAAAAACCCTTCTCCTCCGCTTCTTTAAGAGCAATAGTAAGATGTTCCACAGCCATAGGATATTCGGCTCGGACATACACGTACCCTTCTCCAGCACCAATGGCATAACCGGCTATGATCATTCCTTCTAACACACTATGAGGGTCTCCTTCCAGGAGGGCGCGGTCCATAAAGGCGCCTGGGTCTCCCTCATCGGCATTACAAATAATGAATTTGGGTTGGCCGGGGCTATTTCTGGTGAACTGCCACTTCAAACCGGTAGGAAAACCGGCACCCCCTCGCCCTCTTAAACCAGCTCTTTTCACCAAGGAGATAACTTCTGCCGGGGATATCCGACGGGAGAGAATCCTACCCAGAGCCTGGTAACCATCACGGGCTATGTACTCATCAATATGGGTGGGGTCGATTACACCACAGTTGCGCAGAATTCGCCGGGTTTGTTGACCATAAAAAGGCACCTCATTGGCCCGGACTATTCTTTCACCCGAGCGGGGATGCTGATAAAGAAGTCTCTCGATAATTCGACCTTTACTGAGAGTCTGGGAAACAATTTCCCCGACATCCCCCACCGAGACCTGTTGATAGAAAATACCCTCCGGGTCTATGACCATCACCGGAGCTCGAGCACAAAATCCCTGGCAACCGGTAGAAACTACCCGAACTTCCTTGGTCAGGCCGGCGTTTTCAATCTCCTCTATAAGCTTATCTCTAATCTCCTGAGCTCCATAAGCCCGGCATCCGGTCATACATATACGAACCTTTTTTCTCTCTTTTTTCAGCCAAGATAGAATTTCCCTTCGGTAAGTCTCCAGTTCCTCAAGATTGTCAAACCCCATTGGTTATCCCTTGCAAAATTGATTGAGGATTCCCTCGATCCTGTCCAGTGTCAATTTACCAAAGTAATCCCGGTTAACCATCATCACTGGAGCCAGGAAACAAGTTCCCAGACATCGGACTGTCTCCAGAGTAAACTTGAGATTTGGCGTGGTTTGCCCACTCTGAATTTCCAGAACTGATTCAATCTTATCTAAAATTCTCCGACTACCCCGCACATGACAGGCAGTTCCCTGACAAACCTTGATAGTATTTTTTCCCCGAGGGGAAAGATGGAATTGACCATAGAAGGTGACTACTCCCCAGATTCGACTTAAGGCTAACCCCAACCCCTCGGCTACCTCCACCAAAGCCTCCTCCGGTAAATAACCCAGGACTTCCTGAACTTCCTGGAGGACCGGCAGCAAAGTGCCGTCTTCTCCCCGATGGCGGTCTATTATTTGCCCAACTTTTACGTGGTCATCCGTTTTCATTCACCTCACCTCGATGGTTAAATGAGAAATAAGGCAATCATCCAACAAGCCGCAGTAATAAGAGAGGCCACCGGGTAATATGCCTCTTTTCTTACCGGGAATAACTTGATTCCCACTGCTATAGCTAAAACAGGCAGAGTGATTCCTCCGAGCAAGCCAGCCAGGGTAGCCCTGGAGAAAATCTTGGGCAGAAGCATGGCTATCTCACCGAGCTTGAAAGGAACTGAGCTCACCAGAGGCGTCGCTATTTGAGTAATCACGTAGCCTCCCCCATAGCACAGATAAGCGGCCACCACTCCCGCGCTTATTAGGATAGTAAAATTCTTTTCTTTTTTCAGGTTCAAGGAAGCGGTCCACCAAATCAGTTCAAAGATTGCTCCCTCGGCTACAATAGCTATAACTGAACATAAGACACACTGTCCCAGGGGAACTGTAGCTCTCAGAACGCCTGCCACCACCCCCATAGCCAGTTGCATACCTCTCTGTTCATAGACGGACCGGCTCAGCGCCATTAAACCCAGAGCTATCAGTCCAGTCATTACCACCCCGGGAAGATACTGCCCCAAGAGACATTCGGTCAGTCCCCATACTGAGCCAAAAACTACAATTCCTGTTACTATCCTGGCCTTACTCATTTTATTACCTCAATTTTGGCTAAATTTTTAATCCAGTATTGTTTGGGCAGCGAGGGAAGCACCACCCTTTTTTCCCTGAGCAGGAGACCTTGTCGCAAGTCTTCCCAGGTAACCGTTTTCTGGTAACCATCTGCCGCCGATAAAACATAGGTATGCTGCCCCGGGGCTTTAATCCCCACCTGTTTTATTACCGCCTCCAGAGGAACTCCCCGGTATTCTTCCACGGTCTCAGATTCTACTGTCTTAAACAGTCGGTCCAGAAAAAGTTTTTCATCAGCTACCAGAATAGTTTCTCCTTCGTTGGGAGAATGAGAAACATAAAGGTAAATTCTGGAACCAATTCCCAGACTTAACAGGACTACAGCTATTAGGAAAAAAACTACCTTTCTATTCACCTGAACACCTTTAAATCGCGCTTTCCCTCATCTTTACTGGAAACTCTAACTGGCTGGATGTTCACCTATTGTAGGCTGATGTTGTGTTTTGTCAACTAACCGTTCTCTAACCTGGTAATTAAATTTTGGCTAATGCAAAAAGACAAAAAAGCCTTTTGGGTGACAAAGCCAATATTTTAGGTAAAATTGGAAATATCTTAGAGCTAAGAAAATGAGAGGCTAAAGGTTGCGACTACCTTGGTGAAATCTAAACTATTGCCAGGATACAGTTATGACCCGCATATCCAGGTTCTCAGTTGAGCTAAGGGAAAAGTTAATCCAACTGAAAAAGACTCTTCGGAAGATGAAAAGTGTGGTGATAGCTTATTCCGGAGGAGTCGATAGCACTTTTTTGCTTAAGATTGCCCGGGAAGAGCTAAGGAACAAGAATAAAATCTTAGCTGTTACTGCTTGCTCAGCTATCTTTCTCCCTGAAGAGATGAAAATAGCCCAACAGATTACTCAAAAACTACAGGTTAAACATCAAATCATTGACACAACTCAGCTTGATAATCCGTCTTTTTTCACCAATCCTCCCAATCGCTGCTATTACTGCAAGAAAGAACTATTCTCCAAACTTAGTTATCTGGCTGAAGAGAATAGATTAAATTTTGTGGTAGATGGATCGAATCCGGATGATCTCGGCGATTTCCGTCCGGGAATGCAGGCAGCCAAAGAACTCGGAATACGTTCCCCTCTAATAGAGGTTGGCCTAAGTAAAGAGGAGATCCGAAATCTCTCCCGAAAAATGGGTTTGCCTACCTGGAATAAGCCTTCTCAAGCCTGTTTAGCTTCTCGTTTTCCCTACGGAACGAAAATAACCAGAACGGCTTTGCGTAAGGTGGCTGAGGCTGAGGTATTCCTCGAAACTCTGGGAATTTCTCAGGTAAGAGTGAGACACTACGGAGCCTGTGCCCGAATTGAAGTCCCCGTTAGTCAAATAAGCCGCCTGGTTAATGAGAAAATCAGATCTATCCTGATTGAGAAGTTCAAGCATATTGGTTATACTTATATTACCTTAGATCTGGAGGGATACCGCCAGGGAAGTATGAATTTAGACTTACCAATTAAAAAAGCGAGTCCTTAGAGAATACCTCTTTAAGTATCTTTCCGGTGTGAGAACGAGGATTTTGAGCTAACGTTTCCGGAGTCCCGCAAGCTACAATCTCTCCCCCTTCATCCCCTCCCTCCGGACCCAAATCGATAACATAATCGGCTACCTTTATTACATCAGGATTATGCTCAATAACCACCACGGTATTACCTTTGTCCACCAGTCGATTTAAGACATCAACAAGTTTTTCAATGTCCGCAAAATGTAGACCGGTAGTAGGCTCATCCAGAAGATACAGAGTCCTGCCCGTTCCTTTTTTGGAAAGCTCTTTGGATAATTTCACCCGTTGGGCTTCTCCTCCAGACAGGGTAGTAGCCGGCTGCCCCAGATGTATATAACTCAACCCCACATCATAAAGGGTTTTAAGCTTAAATTTTATCTGAGGAATCCGACGGAAAAACTGCAGAGCTTCCTCCACGGTCATTCCCAGAATCTCAGCAATATTCTTACCCTTATACTTTATTTGCAGGGTTTCCCTATTATACCTTTTTCCCTTGCAAGCATCGCAGGGAACATAAACATCGGGAAGGAATTGCATTTCAATTTTTATCATCCCCTCTCCCCGACACTGCTGGCATCTCCCCCGGCGGACATTGAAACTGAATCTTCCCTGATTGTAACCTCTCATTCTGGCTTCCTCCATTTTGGCAAAAAGCTGCCTGATGGGAGTAAAAAGTCCGGTATAGGTAGCCGGATTGGAACGGGGAGTTCTGCCAATGGGAGATTGGTCAATTACCACCACCTTGTCAATATATTCAAGTCCCTCCAGACGCTCAAATTTCCCCGGCTTTTCTCTACTTTTATAAAAATGCACGGCCAGGGCCTTGTATAAAACATCCTCAATTAAGGTACTCTTACCTGAACCAGAGACTCCCGTGATACAGGTGAAGGTACCCAGAGGAATTTCTGCGTTTATACTCTTCAGATTATGCTCCGACACTCCCACAATTTTAAGATAATGATCATCAACCGGATGACGGCGGCAAACAGGCAGAGGAACTTTGAGTTCCCCCTTGAGATACTTACCGGTAAGTGAGCCAGGAGAAGAAATTATATCCTTCAAAGAACCTTGGGCTACTATTTCCCCTCCATGTTCTCCTGCTCCCGGTCCTAAATCAATAATGTGGTCGGCTGCTTCTATAGTGGAACGATCGTGTTCCACTATAATTATAGTATTTCCCAGATCTCTCAATTTCTTAAGAGTATCCAGAAGTCTTCCTATATCTCTCTGATGAAGTCCAATAGTAGGTTCATCAAGGATATAAATAACCCCTACTAATCCGGAGCCGATCTGAGTAGCCAGACGTATCCTCTCAACTTCTCCCCCGGAAAGACTCCCTATCCTTCTGTCCAGAGTAAGATAGCCAAGTCCCACGCTGACCATAAATCCCAGCCTTTTTCTTATTTCCTTAACAATGTCTTCCGCAATCAGCTTCTCCCGTGCGTTGAGTTTAATTCGCTGGAAAAAATCTTGACTTTCCTTAATGCTCATTTTAACCACATCATAAATGGATCGTCTCCTTAAGGTGACCGCTAGGCTCTCCGGACGCAGGCGAGCCCCCCCACATTGAAAACAAGGGGTTTCCCGAACATACTTGTGGATTTCTTCCCGAACATACTCAGAATCACTTTCTCGGTACCTTCTCTCCAAATTAGGAACAGCTCCTTCAAAAGGAGTGGAATAATGATAAATCTCATTGCCTCTTCTTCCGGTAAATTCAATTTCTTCCGAGTCAGACCCATAGAGTATAACTTTTTGAATTCTCGGAGAAAGATCTTTAAACGGAGTATCCAGAGAAAAATCATAATGTTTAGCTAAGGCAGAAAATTGCCTAAAATAGTACCTGGAGGCAGTACGAGCCCACCGATAGAATCCAACCCCTTCCTCCCAGGGAGCAATGACTCCTTCTTGCAAACTCTTTTCTTTATCCGGCACCACTAATTCCGGATCAACGGTTTGCCGAGTTCCCAATCCATTACAGGCAGGACAAGCACCATAGGGACTATTAAAGGAAAACATCCGGGGAGAAATCTCCTCATAGCTAATCCCGCACTCAGGACAATTAAAGTGACGACTAAAGATATACTCCTCTTCTTTATCTTCGATTTTCCTGGTAACAATGACCAGACCATTAGCCCGCTCACTGGCTAACTCCAGAGAATCGACCAATCTTGACTCAATACCTTTCTTGACTTTAAGCCGGTCAACTACTATTTCCAGGATATGTTTTTTGTTTTTGTTCAAAAAAATATCTTCCTCATCCAGAATCCTTATTTTTCCATCCACCCGGATCCTCAAGTATCCCTCTCGTCTTATTTGCTCTATTAGTTCTCGGTATTCACCTTTTCTGCCCCGAACCAGGGGAGAAAGAATTTGTATCGCTGAACCAGAGGGGAAGCTCATTACTTGATCAGTTATGTTCTCAATAGTCTGGGGAGAAATCTTTCGTCCACAACGGTAACAGTGAGCAATTCCCATATGAGCAAACAAAAGTCGCAGATAATCGTGAATCTCGGTAAGGGTAGCCACTGTGGAACGGGGGTTACTGGATGCTTTCCGCTGCTCTATAGAGATGGCCGGAGATAAACCTTCAACATAATCCACTTTGGGCTTGGACATTTGTTCCAAAAACTGTCGGGCGTAACTGGAAAGAGATTCCACATAGCGGCGCTGTCCTTCAGCATAGAGAGTGTCGAAAGCCAGGGAAGATTTTCCCGACCCACTAAGTCCGGTAATTACCACCAGTTTGTTGCGAGGAATTTCAACATCCAGTCCCTTAAGGTTATGTTCTCTGGCCCCCTTTATTATTATTTTTTCCTGGCTCATCTTAGTCACCCAAACTACTATTTTATGCTTTTTACCGACCAAGTCAAACAAAGCGCGAGGCACCAGTTTGACCATCGAGCAGATTTTACTATTATATTTTTAATGCGCTGGTATGAGGAGAAAAAATGAAGACCAAGAAATTCAGAATCTTAGAAAAGAGAAATCTAGCACCCCGTATTAAACTCTTATCCTTGGAAGCTCCGTTGATTGCTGCCCGGTGTCAACCTGGTCAATTCGTGGTCATCCGCATCAATGAGGAGGGGGAACGTATTCCCTTAACCATTGCCCGCTATGACGCTAAAAGAGGTAGTATCACCATAGTAGTTCAGGATGCCGGTCGGAGTACCGGGGAGTTGTGCCGGATGGAGAAAGGCCAGCTTATTGAGGATGTCTTGGGACCGCTGGGTATTCCTACTCCTATTAAGAAAGTAGGGACGGTACTATGTGTGGGAGGAGGAGTGGGGGTAGCCCTCCTTTATCCTGAAGCAAAAAAACATATGGAAATAGGAAATGAGGTTATTTCCATAATGGGAGCTCGCACCAAAGAACTTATGTTTTTCCAGGAAGAGATGGAGAAGATAAGTAATCAAATTCATTACAGCACTGACGATGGCAGTTTTGGACATCACGGTTTCGTCACTGATCTGGTAAGGAAAATCCTCGAAACCGGTAAATCCATTAATGAAGCAATAGTCATTGGTCCAATCCCCATGATGAAAGCAGTCTGCCACATTACCAAAGAATACAAAATTAAGACTATAGTAAGCCTCAATCCCATTATGCTCGACGCTACAGGAATGTGTGGCAGTTGCCGGGTTAAGATTGGAGGTCAAACAAAATTTGCCTGCGTGGATGGCCCTGACTTTGACGGCCATCTGGTAGATTTTGACGAACTAATGCAAAGGCAGAAAAGGTTCGTTAAAGAGGAAAAAATTGTCCTTAATTGCCGGAGAGATCCGAGAGAAAAATGATTTATTTCTCAATTAAAAGAGAGGCATAACCAACTACTGCCCGGTAATCCCCGGTGATGTCTCCGGAAGTAGCATATTGGAAAAGTTTAATTTTTTTTGCTCCCAGATGAGTGGCCACACTCATTAAGGTCATTACCGGGCCAGGTCCACACATAGAGAAATTACCCCGGCGAATAATTTTGCCTAATTCTCTATAATCAAGAGAAAGGATAGCTTTTAAGATTAATTTATCTTCTTTCTCAGCTACCCGGTGAGGTTGATAGTGGGTAAGATCACTACTGGCTATAACTACTATATTTTCTCCCTCAATTAGAGAGTACAAAATTTCGCCCAGACGCGAACTAACTGATTCAGACTGGTCCATCATACAAATAGGAACAATACGAAAATTGTTTCCATAACTATACTGAAGAAAGGGAAGTTGAACCTCCAGGGAATGTTCCCATTCGTGAGCCTCAGTATTTAGTTCAACAAGACCGGTTGAATCTCTTACCAGCTTACTGGATAGTTCCTCGTTAATGGAGATACGCCCTAAGGGCGTTTCCCACTCTCCTTCTCCCATTAAGGCTATCGGTGAACCAAAACCCCGATGATTGGGACCGAGAATAACGACGGTATCAGGAATCTGAGATTGAACCAATTCTCGGAAACTCCAGGCTGCTATAGGGCCCGAATACATATAACCTGCGTGAGGACTGATTATTCCCAGAATATTGCCTTCTCTAGTTTGGGAAAGTTCCGGTACACTTCCCGGGCCTAACCTGTGAGTATAACAATCCTCAATCTGCCTCTGCAGCTTGTCCCTGGCGCCTTGATAAAAAGTGCCGGCCACTCTGGCCTTTCTTATCATTATCTCTTCACTTTCTCCTAAAGACCCACCCGTAACAACAATCAACCCTCCCTAATGCCAAACCATAAACAAAGGAGCCAAAACTAAAGCAATTACTGACATCAGTTTAATCAATATATTAATAGAGGGACCTACGGTATCCTTGAGAGGGTCACCAACTGTATCCCCTATTACGCTGGCCTTATGGGCCTCAGAGCCCTTACCTCCAAAATATCCTTCTTCGATATATTTCTTGGCATTATCAAGAGCAGCTCCAGTATTGGCTGTCTGGATACCCAGTTGGAGACCTACCACCAAAGCCCCCATGAGAAAACCTCCCAGGGCTACCGGACCCAGGAAAACTCCCATTGCTACAGGAATAGCTATGGCTAAAACCCCCGGAAGCATCATACTATGAAGAGCTCCTCTGGTAGCAATATCCACACAACGCGCCGAATCAGCTTTTCCCTTCCCCTTCATTAATCCCGGGATTTCCTTGAATTGCCGTCTGACCTCCGTTACAATCTGAAAGGCCAATCGCCCCACCCCTCGAGCCAACAGTGAGCCATACAAATAAGGTACCATCCCACCAATAAGGAGGCCGGCGATTAACTTTGGATCAGTAAGAGAAAGAGAAATTCCCGTAACAGCCATATAGGCAGTAATCAAGCCCAGAGAAGCAAAGGCGGCTGATCCAATAGCAAATCCTTTTCCGATAGCAGCAGTAGTATTGCCCACGGCATCAAGTTTATCCGTAATCTGGCGAACTTTGGAGGGAAGTTTGGCCATCTCGGCAATCCCACCAGCGTTATCAGCCACCGGGCCGTAAGAGTCCACCGCCAGGGTAATTCCGAGAATAGAAAGCATCCCCAGAGCCGCTACCGCCACTCCGTACATACCAGCTACCATAAAGCTGACCAAAGTAGCTACCGCAATTATCACCACCGGAACCACCGTAGAAAGCATCCCCAGAGATAATCCATTGACTACGGCAACGGCTGGTCCGCTTTGACAGGACCGGGCTAACTCTTTCACCGGATTATACTTACCAGAAGTATAGTATTCGCTGACCTTGCCGATTATCAGTCCGGCAAGAACGCCGGCCACGATAGCCCAGAATGGACCCAAACGCAGGTAATTTCCGTAAGCGGATCCCCAATAGGTAATAATAAAAAAAGAGCCGATAATCATCAAAATAGCGGCCAGATAAGTTCCTCCATTAAGAGCCTTCTGAGGATCTTTGACTTTGGCTAACCTAACCCATAGTACTCCGATTACAGAGGAGAGAATTCCCCAACCAGCCAAAAAGAAGGGTAAATAGGTAAGAGAAATAAAGGCTAATCCTGAAGCAATAGCTAAAGTGGCAATTATCGATTCCACATAAGACTCCAGGAGATCGGCACCCAAACCGGCAACATCACCCACATTGTCTCCTACATTGTCAGCGATAACGGCAGCGTTTCGAGGGTCATCTTCGGGAATCCCAATTTCTACCTTGCCCACCAGATCAGCTCCCATATCCGCTCCCTTGGTGTAAATGCCTCCTCCGGCTCGAGCAAAAAGGGCCATAAGTGAAGCTCCCATGGCATACCCATTAACAATTAGGGGATTTCCCACGGCCTGTCCGTTAATTATGAGGGGCGAGAGCCAGCGAGAAAAGAAATAAACGGCCACCAATCCAAGAAAAGCTACACTAACAATACACAATCCAGTGACACCACCGGCCGAAAAAGATATCTTTAAAGCTGGTTTAAGACCGGCTCGACAGGCCTCGGTCGTGCGACTATTAGCTCTGGTAGCTATGCTCATTCCTATCCATCCCGCTAAGGCGGAGCAAACCACTCCGGTCACAAAAGCTAAGGCAGTGGCCCAATTAACTCCCACATTCTTTCCAAAAAAAGGAGCTAAAGACAAAAAAGCAACCACGATGACTACTACCACTGCTACCGTCTTGTATTCCCGATAAAGAAAAGTTCGGGCTCCCTGTTGAATAGTCCGAGAGATATTCCTCATTACTTCATTACCTGGAGAAGCTTTAAGAACTCCTCGGATCAAAAAACCCACGCAAATCAATCCCACCACACCAGCCCCGGCCGAAATCAATACCTGAAACATTGCTCTATTTTCCTCCTTCTTTTTAGTCCCTTCTTCCCCTTTAACAAACTCGGTTGTATTCCCTCATCGCCTTGTCTATTCCCCCCCCGATAATAACTCCTAAAGCCTGAGTAGCTCTTTCTATGGCTTGCTCTATTATTTTCCACTCCTTTTCTCTAAACTCACTCAGTACATAATCAACCACCCTCTTTTCTCCTCCGGGCATTCCCACACCAATTCTCAAACGAGGAAATTCCTCTGTTCCCAAGGATTCAATAATGGACTTAAGTCCTCTATGACCTCCATCACTACCCCTTCGGGAAATCCTCAGTTGCCCCGGCTGAAGATTTATGTCGTCACTTATCACTATAATATCCACCGGATCCAACCCATAACTATTGAGAATTTGAACCAGCGAGATACCCGAACGATTAACAAAAGTAAGGGGCTTAACCAGGACAATTTTTTCCTGATCAATCATCCCTTCCCCTATAACTGCCTGGAAGCAAAGTTTACTCAACTCAATCTTATGTTGAGAAGCTAAATTGTCAATAACTAAAAAACCCAAATTATGTCGGGTTCGCCCATATTCTCTTCCCGGATTCCCTAATCCAAAGAGTAACCTCATTTCTCACTTTTTCTGCCCTCCTTTCTTACCCTCTGGACTCTCCTCCTCTTCTATTTTCTCCTCCTTTCCCACTACCTCCACTTCTTCAGGTGTCACCGCTACTTCTGCTTTTTCCAATTCTTCCTCGCTAACAGGAGCGATGATTGAAACAACTCTCTCTTGAGAATTGGTAATTACTTTTACCTCGGGAGAAATTTCTATATCTTTAACCAAAAGTGAGTCACCTATTCCCAAAGAATCTATTTTTAGTTCAAGGTGGGAAGGAATACTCCTGGGTAAACACTCAATCTCTACTTCTCTCACCCATTGTTCTACGACTCCGCCCTCTTTAGCTCCGGCAGCTTTCCCCACCAGATGAAGTGGAACGGTAGTACTCACTTTCTCTCCCCGAGTAACTTCGTAGAAATCGATGTGTTCAATCCCTTCTTTCAACCAATTATACTGGATATCTCTAATAATTACCTCTCTTTCTCGATTCTCTTTTTGCCCTACTAACTCAAGTCTTATTATCCCCGTGTCTCCCCGAGCAGAACCCGAGAAAAATCGGCGGACCTGAACCAGGTCTAATTCCAAAAGAATATTCTCCTTCAAATGGGCTCCATAGAGAATCGCCGGTAATTTCCCCTGGTTTCTCAATTTACGAGCATAACTCTTGCCTTTTTTTTCTCTTACTTCCACCTTTAATGTTGATCCCTGCATTTAGTTTCTTCCTCCTTAAATAACTAAGTTACCTCTTTTTTTCCCCACCCCTGCACTCCCCGTTAGAAGAATAAAGAACTTACAGAGCGGTTCTCATGAATCCGTTTGATGGCTTCGCCCAATAGGGGTGCCACGGTGAGAACTTCAATTTTACTGCTCGGCTCTCCTTTTTTTAATGGAATAGAGTCCGTGACAATCAGTTGAGTAAGAGAAGACTTCTCAATTTTCTCATAGACCCCGGCCGACAGAACAGCATGGGCACAACCGGCGTATACTCTCCTGACACCTCCCTTAATCAACTCTTCAATAGCAGCCAGTAGGGTTCCTCCGGTATCGATTATGTCATCTACAATAAAGATATCCTTATTTTTGACCTCTCCAATTATACTGAGTACCTCAGCCTTATCCGCTGCCGGCCTTCTTTTATCTATAATGGCCAGAGGAACTTTGAGCCTTCTGGCATAGGCCCTGGCCCTTCTTACTCCACCAACGTCGGGAGCCAAAATCACCAGATTTTCCAGCAATTTACTTCTGAGGTAGTCAATAATAATCGGGGCACTAAAAAGATGGTCTACTTTGATGTCGAAAAATCCCTGAATCTGGTCTACATGCAGATCAAGAAGTAACACCCGATCAGCTCCGGCAGAACTAATTAAATTTGCTACTAATTTAGCCGTAATGGGGACGCGGGGTTCATCTTTTCTGTCCTGTCTGGCATAACCGTAATAAGGAACAACCACCGTAATCCTACGGGCTGAAGCTCTCCGGAAAGCATCAAGCATAATAAGAAGTTCCATTAGACTTTCATTAACCGGAGGGCAGGTGGGTTGGACAATAAATATATCTTCCCCTCTCACGTTTTCCTTTATCTTAACATAGGTCTCGCCGTCACTGAAAGAACTTATCTCCATTTCACCCAAAGAAATTCCCAGATACTCAACTATTTTTTTAGCCAATTCAGGATTAGCCGTTCCACTGAAAATTCCCAGTTCACCCTCGAGTACCATTTTCTTATCTCCTTATCATCCAGTCACCAATCCCCCTGCGGACGGTCCTTCAGAAATACCTCCGCTACCTTTAACCTTAAGCCCTAACATTGGCTCTGTATTATAAAAGTGAAGAAAGAAATGTCAATGATTAGTTCAGCACTCTGGAAAGATTTCCTATCTTCTTTCCACCCCCCAGTAAACCGTCTTCATTGGATTAGAGAAAAAACTAATTTAGATAATCACTTGAATCTCCCAAGGTAGGTCTTTGGGGTATTTTCAAGATTCTTGCCCCGAATAAAGAGATAAATAAATCTGTTTTGATAATTTGACAGCTAAGGGTTCTGGGAAATCAAGCATCCGGCACAAATAATAAACCATCATTTGATTCACCGGCATCTGAGAATGTTTTTCTGGTAACTCCCTGGCTACCTCCTCACCCGGAAGAGACAGTTTTGGAATTCCCCTTCTTTGCACCAAGTTATCTATATCCCTAAAGTTATCTTTGTAGATTTTCAGTCTCTTCTCCACTGTCTCTTCCCGATCGTCCTCTCTGGTAATTAACTTGGTCCCGTCATCATCACAGATCTCATCTCTTTTTGGCCTGGATTGAGGAATATTCACATTGTAGACTCTTCCACACTGAGAACAGGTTCTCCTTCCCATAATTCTCTTAAATATAGTTACATCCGGGCAATCTATGGATATTACCAGATCTATTTCATGGTACTTTATTAAAGGACTCTTAGCTCCCCTCTCTCCCAAATGAGCCCGGGTATCATAGTTATGGGCATGATCAAAAAGCATCCTGGCCTGATCCACCGTCCGGGGATAACCATCCATTAAAAATCTTTCGTATCCCATCTGGCCTAATTTGCTAATAATCACTTTATTTACCAGATCATCCGGAACCAGTCCACCTTTTTGAACATAGGCGGCCGCTTCTTTTCCTAATTTGGTTTTTCGTCCTATCTGTTCCCTCAATAAGTCACCGGTAGAAAATATCCTCAAATCAAGATTATTTGAACCACTTAAAAGTTTAGTCTTCCCAGTAGCTTCAAGAGACGAAAACAAAGACTTCCCGAGATTTTCTTTTTCCTCAAAATCAAAATTTTCTATTAAATCTATGACAAAATTTTGAGAAAGGTAATCGAGTAGTAACTTTTTTTCCATAACTGCTTTGATAATTCGGCTCCAGGTTCCCTTACCTGACTGAGGTGGACCAATCACTACCAATCTGTAGCATCTTAAATGATACATCTTAAATTCCCCCTTGACCCTTTGCTAAATACTAAATTGCCACACCCTGACTTTCCCCTTAAAGCCAACCTCTGAGTAATTATAATTGACCTGATAACAGGTGTCAAGCGCCGCCTTGGTCAAGCCCCTAAACCATTCATCCTTGTTATTCTTAATCTTTTCTGGTATTCTAAAGTTAACCTCCAGAGATTCCAAGGGAGAAAATATGCGTCTAGAGGGAAAATCGGTAGATAAACTCATCATTAAGGCAGCTCTCACTGGAATGATCCCTACCAAAAAAGACACGCCGTTTGTTCCGGTAACCCCGAAAGAAATTGCCCGGGACGCCTATAAAGTTTACAAACTGGGAGCCAGTGTACTGCATCTTCATGCTCGGGACAAAAATGGTCTACCCACTTACAGCGCTGAGATTTATCAAGAAATCATTGAGCGAGTCAAAGATAAGTGCCCCGAGATCATCCTTTGCCTTTCCACTAGTGGTCGAGTCCATCCCCAGGTGGAGCATAGAAGTGAAGTCTTATCTCTAAAACCTGAGATGGCCAGTCTCACCGTAGGCTCACTCAACTTCCCTCGTTATCCCAGTGTTAACTCTCCAGAGACAATTAAAAAATTAGCCGGATTAATGAGAAAAAACAACATTTTGCCTGAACTGGAAATTTTTGAATCCGGCTTCATAAACTATGCCTTGTTTCTCTACCGAAGAGGTATTCTCACCGACCCTTTGCATTTTAACTTACTTCTGGGCTCTCTGGGAACTTGCCCAGCCAACATCAGAGATCTATCCTACCTGGTTGACTCCCTCCCCCCAGGTAGTGTTTGGTCAGCTACCGGAATAGGCCGATTTCAAACTCGAACTAATGTAGGGGCTATCCTTATGGGGGGACATGTCCGGGTAGGGATTGAGGATAGTATCTATTACAATTATCCTAAAAAAGAATTGGCCACCAATGAGAAACTGGTAGCCCGGATCATCCGAATAGCCGAGGAACTTGGTAGAGAAATAGCTACTCCCCAAGAAACCAGAGAGATTCTCGGTCTATCCAGTCCGAGATAAATCTCTCACTAATCTGTTAGAATTATGGTGCGGCTAACATTCCTGCTTGCAAATGTCAATTTAATTCAAATCTCCGAATTGGAGGAAAAAGTGGAGAAAAAACGCTTGGGGAAAACAAATTTAATGGTGAGTCCGGTAGCCATGGGGGGTATTCCCATCATGCGTCTGGAGAAAGATAAGGCAGCAAAGGTTGTTGAGGAAGTTCTGGACCTGGGAATCAATTTTATTGATACGGCCTGGGCCTATCAGGACAGTGAAGAGAAAATTGGTCTCGCCCTCAAGGGAAGAAATCGCCACCAAGTGGTGATAGCCTCAAAATCTCCGGCAGTCGACCAGAAAACCTTCATTCAGCAAATGAATGAAGGTCTCACCAGACTGGGTACCAGTTACTTCGATGTGTATCAACTACATAACGTCTCCCCGGACGGAATCGATACCGTTATGGGTCCAGGCGGAGCTTATGAGGGCCTTTGTCAAGCGATGGATCAAGGAAAAATAAAATATCCTGGTTTCAGCACCCATGACCGGCGAGTAGCTGTAAAGCTACTGAATACCCACAAGTTTACCGTTATGCAAATTCCGGTGAACTTCATCGAAACCGAGTTTCTCGAGGAAGCTGTTCCGCTGGCCGAAAAGCTCGATGTGGGAATAATCGCTATGAAGCCTATGGGAGGAGGACTGTTAGAAGATGCTAATCTTGCCTTCAGATACCTGATGCAATATGAGTCCCTGGTTCCGGACCCAGGCATAGAAAAAGTGGAGGAAATGGAGGAAATAATTGGGATAGTGGAAAGTCCACGACCTATTATTGATGAGGAAAAACGGAAGATAGAAGATATCCGTCAGAAGTTAGGACCTCATTTTTGCCACTGGTGTGACTACTGCCAACCCTGTTCAGAGGGAATAATTATTAGCTTGGTCCTAAACGTGAAGAGTTTAGCCAAGCGGACCCCTTGGAGACGTCTAATCAGTAAATACGGCTCGGCTATTGAAAAAGCTGAGGAGTGCAGTGAATGTGGGGAGTGTCTGGAGCGCTGTCCCTACAAGCTGGCTATTCCAGAACTTCTCAAAGAGAATCTGGTCTACTATAGGGAATTAAAAAAGAAAATGGGCTATCTCGATTAGCAAACCAGAGAAAAATTAATCTGAAGAATCACCGACTTCACCTTTAAGCTGTAGTTATTCTGGTAGCCGCAAGTTTTAACTTGCGCAAAAGAGACCCTTGGTAGCCGCAGCTTGAAAGCTGCGTAAATAAACGCAGGCTAAAGCCTGCGACTACCATTCTTTTCCTGCAAAAATTGGTTGACACGGAGTTGACATCTATAGCAAAGACGATATTGTAAAGTTTGGGTTGAAGACTACCAAAATTTTGGAGTTTGCCTGATTCGAACTTCGATCAAAGAGCACAAACCGGAATAGTTCCTTCTTTCTCATTAGCTAAAATGATTATAAAATGCGGGAGTCATTGAAGGTTAAAGTTTCGGTTATCACTGATAATTTGGCTTCTTGCCGACTGCAAAATCATGGTTAAAGAAACTGATCCTGGCTCAGTAAACAATTTCAGTCAAGTTGTGGGACGGTGAACTGGGCGAAATTGCCTGCGTAGCAAATAAGCCTATTCAAGAAACAAATGCGAGCCAAAAGATGAAAAGATGGCTGACCTCACCAGCCGGGACGGGCTACTTTCTGGTTCTGCCCAGTCTCATAGTTATTTTCGGTATCATAATTTGGCCAATACTTTATTCAATCTACATAAGCTTGCACCAGTTGTACTTAGTTCATCCGGGAAAGTTTCCCTTTGTTGGTCTGGAGAACTATCTCAAGATATTGCAAAGTCGAGTCTTTTGGGCTGCCGTGGGACGCACCTTTTATTTCACCGGGGCCAGCGTAGGAGTAGCCATAATTATCGGTCTTGGGATAGCCTTAGTCTTAAATCAAGACTTCAAGGGCAGGGCCTTTATGAGAGGATTAATCATCCTTCCCTGGGCACTTTCTTCCGTGGTAAATGGAATGATGTGGAAGTGGATATACGATGGTAGCTACGGTGCACTTAATGGGCTTCTGCTACAGTTAGGGTGGATTGATTCTTATAAAGTGTGGCTGGCGAATCCCAGAGCAGCCATGAATTTTGTCATTGTGGCAGAGATATGGAAAGAAACCCCGGTCGGCGTACTCTTTATTCTTGCCGCCCTCCAGACTATCCCCTCCTCTTTGTATCAGGCAGCCAAGGTAGATGGAGCAGGTGCTTGGCGCCGTTTTCGGTATATAACCCTACCCCTGCTAAAGCATATAATATTACTCTTGATTGTCATTAAATCAGTATGGGCCGTAAGAGATAGCTTTGATATAGTCTATATGATAACCAGGGGTGGTCCGGCTGAAAGTACCCAGGTAGTAACGTTTTACGCCTATCTTACCACTTTCAAGTTCCTTCGTTTTGGATATGGAGCCGCCCTATCTTATCTAATAACTCTAATCATTTTGGTATTTGCTGTAGTGTATATGAGGCTTGTCTATACAGAAACCTTGTACGCTGAAGCAATTTGACCAGAAAAGTAGAAATGACAATTACAGATTCTCTCAAGCGTTTGCCAGGATATCAAATGCTGATATACGCCCTGGTGGTGTTAATTTTTTTGTTCACCGTGGCTCCATTTTGTTGGTTAATTATCTCCAGCATCTCCATAAAAACTGAATTACTGTCCGTCCCCCCTCACTGGATACCAAAGAATCCAACCTTAAGAAGCTACAAAGAGATAATATTTGGGGGAGTCAGGACTACCAGAGCAGCTCGCTACTTTAAGCAGGCAGTGGGGAATAGTATTATCGTGGCTGGAAGTGTCACGGCCTTATGCTTGGTCATTGGATCTGTGGCCTCTTACTCATTTACCAGACTTCGATTCCGGGGAAGACGCTCTCTTCTTCTAATGATTCTGGCCACCCAGATGATTCCAGCGGTAGGAATTATAATTCCTATTTATGTGATTATGATGAATCTTCACCTTTTGGATACACATCTGGGCTTGTTTGTTACCTATTCTTCTTTTGTATTGCCTCTTATGATTTGGATAATGATGGGATATTTCCAAACCATACCTATCGATATAGAGGATGCAGCCAGGATGGATGGGTGTTCCAGGCTGGGTGCACTGGTTAGAGTTGTTTTGCCTTTGGCTGCCCCAGGATTAGCTGCTACGGGTATATTTGCCTTCATAGTGGCCTGGAATGAATTTTTTTTCGCTTTGATTCTTACTGAAACTGCAACCAAGACGTTGCCTGTCTTAATATCAGAGTTCAGCACAAAATTTGGAGCAGATTACGTTATGATGAGTACTGGTGGTGTATTGGCCAGCCTTCCTCCGGTAATATTAGCCTTGACCTTCCAGAGATTTATAATAAAGGGATTAACCGGAGGAGCAATTAAAGGATGAGCTCTCTTGAAAACTATCAAACATATATGATCTTTTGTACTTAAGGGAGTTAAGAAATTCGTCCAAAAGGAGGTGATGGAAAGTAGTTTTGGAGACAGAAAACCAAAAATAGAGAGGAGATTTTAGAATGAAGAAAGCTCTCAGTATTTTATTGGTAGGACTAATAGCCAGCCTGTTTGGATCCATAGCTCTGGCGGGAACTGAGATAACCGTGATTATGCCTGACCACGAGGCCGATATACTGGGTTATTTCGAACAGAAAGCTCTGAGTTTTGAGAAAAAGACCGGCACCAAGGTAAACATAGTGAGTGCCAGTTGGGATAGGGTAGCGGACAAACTCCTGCCTGCCCTGGCTGCGGGTAGCTCTGCCTATGACGTCTGTGAGTTTGATAATTGTTGGGTGGCCCAGTTTGCCGAAACAGAATGGCTTCTCCCTTTAGACGATTACGCCGGAGTTGAATATGTAGAAGATATGCTGCCGGCTCTGAATAGTCTCTTTTCAGCCAGGGGTCATTTGTACGGGGTAACCTGGAACAACGACATGAGATTCTTTATGTACAATACCAGAATACTGGAAGATGCAGGAATTACCGGTCCTCCTCTAACCTGGAATGAACTAATTGAACAATCCAGGCGTCTAATGGCAGCAGGCACAGCCAAGTATGGATTTATAGAGGGATGGGAAATGGGTCAGGCCCTGGCCAATGCTCAAACAGTATTCGCTCATAGCTTTGGCGGCAGACTGCTCGATGAGAAAGGAAATCCAACATTGGATTCATCGGAATGCGTGGCTGCTCTGCAATTCATGGTAGATCTCCTGCACAAGTATAATATCATAAACCCAGCTTCTCTGACCAGTTCTCAAGAGGTATCTCAAAATGTTTTTCTCCGTGGAGATACAGCTTTCTTCCCCCAGGCCTGGCCTGGTCTATATAGCTACTCTCGTAGTTCCGACGTATCGAACATCGTAGGGGAAGTAGAAGTTGCTCCTAAGCCTTTAGGAGTAACCAAGGATATTGGTGCGGCTCTTTCTCTTCCCGAAGCCTTGGCTATCCCTAAAACCAGTAGGCATCCCGATGAAGCTTGGGCTTTCATCCAGTTCATTAGCAATAAGAAAACCAATAAAGCTCAATCTTTAGCTATAGGAAGTCTACCCATATGGACAGAACTATTTAACGATCCTGAGCTTTTGAGGTTGTATCCATACTGGAAACAGTTTGGGCAACAGGCTAAATATCTGCACGGTTTACCTCAGGTCACTTGGTATTCTGAGTTTTCCCGCGTGTGCCAGGTAGAAACCATGAATGCCTTGACCCAGGTGAAAACCGTAGAAGAGGCAACCAGAGATATGATGAAAGCGGTAGAGGCTATAGAGAAGTAGCCCACGATTTCTTGGGGGTGCTTAACCTCAAGGCTAAGCACCCCTTATTCTAACTTCAGGAGGAAAAGATGCCCAGATTCAAAGGAATAGTTCGTAATGTGACTTTGAGCAGGGAAGACATGGAAAAGTTGCTTAGTATGCCCTTAGATGAAATACACAAATGGAGCCCGGTTAAAGTAGTGGCGCTACCCAAGTGGGAAGATGTCAGTCGGGCCCTAGCCAAAGCCATGATAGATAAAATTAAGGAAAACAATGAGGCCGGAAGACCCTCAACCTTTATTATTCCCGCGGGAAGTTATGCCCGTCCTCCCTTAATGTATCCTTATGTAGTTGAAATTAGCGGCAAAGAGCAGATTAGTTGGCAGAATGTTTGGACTTTCAACATGGATGAAGTTCTGGACTGGACCAACCGACCGGTGCCTGAGACCCACCCTTGGAGCTTTTATGGATCCACCAAGAAAGTATTTTTTGATAAAGTTGGTATCCCGGAAGATCACATATGGTTTCCTGACCCCTGTGACCCCGACGCTATTGGAAGAAAGATTACTGAAATTACCGAAGGGGAAGGGGTGAATATTTCTTTTGATGGTATTGGAGAACACGGACATTTGGCTTACGAAGAAGCTCCAGATCTTATGACCCATTGGATCCATATGACCCCTGAAGAATTCAAAAATGCTCCTACTCGCATCCTTCCCCATATGAACCCAGAAACCTCGATAAGAGCCTTAAGGGGTGATTGGGATCCTCCGGGAAAACCGCTCTATACCTTAGCGCCTCCCGGAGCCATAACTATTGGCATGAAGTGGTTACTGGGAGCCAAGACGTTAATGCTCTCAGGTGAAGGAGCACCCTTGAGAGTAGCGGCCATGCACCCACCCACTATGGATTTTCCTGTAACATTAGTCCAAGAACATCCTGAGGCTAAGAATACGGTAACCATGTTTACCGCTTACGAGCAAGGGGCAGCCTGGTAAGAAGTGACTGCGCGGTATTGCAGGGCTTCAGAAAGATGAGAAGAAGGTAGTGGATACCTTAGGTCTACGAAAAGACCTTCTCAAGACTATTTTTATTAGGAACTTAGCAAAGTAGAAGAATTCGTACCTTAAGGAAAAAGGTGTATTGCAGGACATTCTGCAGGCTGGACAGATATACTTTTTTGCTTTTTTTCTAAGTTCCTCAG
>DAOVGF010000061.1 GCA_030672545.1 Candidatus Aerophobota bacterium | reverse complement strand
GAAGAAAGGTAGGTGGGATCGGCAAGAGAAGGACAAGCGGTTTTTTTGTGAAAAATCAATGGTCTTATCTGGTTACCTCCTCTCGCTCTCTTCTACTTGTATGTGAATTCCGTGTTCTCCTGTCCATGAAAAACAATTCTCCAGTAAAGTTCTTCCGACCTGTTCGGCCATGACAACTTGACAATCACCGAGCCTTAGATTAGCTTGCTGCCGGAAGATACTAAATGGGGAAGATAGAATAGAAAGCTAAGTTCTGCTGTTTAGACACCAAAGCGTTCGTTTATATTTATGGCTCTCACCAGTTAAATCGATTTTATGAATTTTCAGGAAAGGAGGATTAGATGCCTATTGTATCTATGCAAAAAGTGACCAAGGACTATCATCTGGGGAAGACGATAGTGAATGCCTTAAAGGGAGTAGACTTGAGGGTAGAAAAGGGTGAGTTTATCTGTATTGCTGGTCCCTCGGGAAGCGGGAAGACCACCTTGCTCAACTTGATTGGCTGTTTGGATAAGCCTACTTCTGGTAAGGTATTTCTTGACGAAGATGATGTAGAGCGGTTGAACGACAATCAATTGTCCAGATTGAGAGCGGAGAGAATAGGTTTTATCTTCCAATCCTTTAACCTGATTCCCGTTCTCTCTGCTTTGGAAAATACAGAATATCCACTGCTCTTAAAGGGTGTTGCTCGTCAAAGTCGAAAAAAGAAGGTTCTGGCTATGTTGGAGGAGGTGGAGTTAGCCAATTTTGCCGGACACCGTCCCGACCAGTTAAGCGGAGGACAAAGACAAAGGGTGGCTATTGCCCGGGCCCTGGTTACCGATCCAGAGATCATCCTGGCCGATGAACCGACCGCTAATCTTGATTCCAAAACAGGGGAGACCATCGTAGAGTTGATGAAGAAGATAAATGAGGAGATGAATAGTACCTTCATCTTCTCTACTCACGATTCCATGGTGATGAAATATGCCCATCGGCTGATCCACCTTCAGGATGGAAGGATAGCTTAGGAGGTCAAGATGAATATTAAGATTGCTGCCCGCAGTGTCTTTCGAAACAAAAGAAGGACGATTATTACTCTTCTCTCCATCATCTTTGGCTGTGTGGCCATCATAGTCTTTGGAGGATTCGTTGATTATTCCATGTGGGGCTTGAGAGAGAGCACCATTCACAGTAGGCTGGGCCATCTCCAGGTCTACAAGAGAGGATTTTCCGAAAAGGGAGGAACCAATCCTCTGGCTTATACCATCAAGGACTATCCCAAGATAAAGTCAATTATTGAAGCCCAAGACCATGTCGATTTTGTCACTTCCCGGCTGGGTTTTTCCGGCTTAATTGGCGGCGATGAAAACAGTGTCATCTGTGTGGGGAAAGGGGTGGAGCCGGAGAAAGAAAAAGAGCTGGGCGTGACTGTGGGTATGGTTGAGGGAGAGGATCTAAGCAGCGAGGCCATGGATGAGGGAATCGTGGGAAAAGGATTGGCTGAGGGCCTGGGAGTGAAGGTGGGTGATTACTTGACTATCTTGACTTCCACCGCAGAGGGAGCGCTCAATGCCGTTGATTTCAAGCTAAGAGGCATATTTCGAACCGGCGTTAAAGAGTACGATGATGTGGCCGTGATGGTGCCTATGGAATTAGCCAAAACCCTTTTATACACGGAAGATGTGCAAAGCATCGTGGTCGTTCTGGATGAGACGGAAAATACCGATTTGGTGGCAGATAATTTGCGGAGAGAGTTTAGCCAGGCTAATCTGGATCTGGAAATAAAGACCTGGTTTGACCTGGCCACCTTTTACCATCAGGTGGTTCAACTATACCAGGGTATTTTCTGGGTGGTGAAACTGATCATTCTCATCATCGTTATCTTTAGCATCGTTAATACTATGACTATGTCAGTGTTTGAAAGAACAAGGGAGATAGGGACCATAAGAGCGATGGGAACTAAGCGAAGGGGAGTCTTAGCCTTGTTCTTAACGGAGGGCTTAATTTTGGGAGTGCTTGGCGGCACCTTAGGTGTAGTCTTTGGAATTGCAACTGCCAAATTGCTTTCTATTAAAGGAATCTACATTCCCCCTCCTCCTACTATGACTGAAGGATATACGGCACTCATCAATATTGTTCCCCAGGACCTTATCTTCGTTTTCTGCTTAGCAGTGGGGACTTCGCTGATTTCATCGATCTATCCGGCGTTTAAGGCGGCAAGACTTAAGGTAGTTGATGCTTTGAGGTATATTTGAGAAAAGGGAGAAAGGATGAAGAGAACACTTTTGCTGGTTCTGATTATGGGTGTATTTGGCTTTGGTGCCTCGTCCGCCGGGGCAATTAACCCGGAAGAGATAATCAAAGAGGCAGATAAGACCAGGAGCCCCGGAGATTCTTTTAGCTTTGACCTCCGGATCACCAGCATAAAACCAGATCGTCAGGACCAAATCTCCAAATTTAGAGTGCTGGTCAAGGGGAGAGATAAAAGTTTGGTTAAGTTCACCTATCCTAAACGAGACAAGGGCAAAGTGATGCTCATGGTGGGCAATAACCTCTGGATATACATCCCCACCTCGAGGAACCCCATCCGTATCTCTCAGCAACAAAGACTGATGGGCCAGGTATCCAACGCCGATGTTGCTCGCAGTAACTTCGCCGAGGATTATGTTCCCAGCCTCTTGCGAGAAGAAGAAATGGAGGAAAAACCCTGTTATATGCTGGAGCTAACGGCCAAAAGCCAGGAGGTGGCCTATCACCGGATAATCTACTGGGTGGAGCAGGATAGCTTCAATCCCGTAAAATCAGAGTTTTATACCATTTCGGGTAAATTACTTAAAACTGCCTATTACCAAGGGTATGAAGAGATATTGGGAAGAGAAAGAGTAACCCGGCTGGTGATAGTTGATAACCTGAGAAAAGAACAGAGCTCAATTATGGAGTATGGCAACATGAAGGTTGAAGAATTCGCCGATCGGATATTCCAGAAAAGCTACCTCAAGCACGTGAAGTGATTGTGCCATTATCAGTGGCTCTCTTTGCTTCCAAGGATAAGCGATGTTCACCAGAATCCTGTTGGTTTTAGTCTTTTCCGTAAGCTTTTCCACCGGTTGCTCTGCTCTGCAGCTTGAGTATGGGGGAAAGTTTGACTGTCAGTCAAACTACTACGGGATAAACCAGGGTTCTTATTTGAATCCCCATAACCACATTCTTGAGCTACCCAGTCTGGATAGCAGAATTCAAATGAAGCTTGACCTTGACTCCGGGTGGGGGGAAAAGCTGGGGTTTTATCTAAAAGACAGAATGGGCTGGGTGGTGGACAACCACGAAAGTAGTCTGGAGAATTCTCTGGATGAACTCTACCTGAAGCTGAATCTCTCAGAGTCCCTCTTCCTTCGGCTGGGAAAGGAGAACATAACCGAAGGTGTGGGCTACGCCTGGAATCCTACCGATTTTTTAACCGGCCTGGACGGGGACAATCAAGGTGAAGATACCAGAGAAGGAAGAGAGAATCGAGAAGGAGTAATTTGTCTCAAAGGTGAGTATTTCCTGTCCGATCTCACCCTCACGGCCGTAGTTGCTCCTAAGATGGAGCAATGGGGTCAGGAAGCTGATACCCGTGCCCTGATTAAGATCTATGCTTTGATGGAGAATTTTGACATCTCCTTAACCGCCTACGCTGAGGAGAAGAAAAGAGCAAAGTTAGGTTTGAACTTCTCCCGTGCCATGGGAGAAAACCTGGAAGTTCACAGTGAGGTTTCCTTACAGGAAGGAACTTGTCGTTACTACGTTGGCCGGATAGATGGTGGCTATTACGAGTTCATCCAGAAAAACAGGGAAAGTGAGCAGCTTTATCCCAGAGTTTTAGTGGGGGGCCAATACACCTTCTCGGATAATACCAATTTCATCCTGGAATACTATCATAACCAGGAGGGCTATAATTCCTCAGAATGGACAGATTATCTTGAGTATTTGAAGTTCTGTGGGGAAAGATATGAGAATGACAGTTTATATGTCACCTACCTTTTAATCGGAAACACCTATTTTACCCTCACCAATTTGAGGCAGAACTACCTTTTCTTGAGGTTTAGCAAGCCGGACATTAGGGACCTTTTCGAGGTATCATGGAATAACATCTACAATCTGGATGATGCAAGCCTCCTCATCAATGCCAAGATAGACTATCAGGGAATGCAGGATTGTTCTGTTTATCTTTCGGGGAACTTCTTTCTTGGGAATGCCAGTAGCGAGTTCGGAATGTTTCACCAAAACTATACCTTTAGCGCCGGGGTGGAATATTTCTTTTAGACTACTGTAGGCTTAAGAAAGGGCAAATGCTAACCTGGTTTATCTGATTTATTCATCCTCGTTTCTTCCAGAGCTTTACCAAAAATCAATTTTAGGTATAGTTGGATTACTGTTTAGATTATGGACGCTATTATGTTAAATGCTTTTGCCCTAACTTTTATTTTTATTGTGGTGGTGACTCTGGTAACTGCTTTCGTGAGCGGAAGAAGTAAGGATCGATGCCTGAAGGATTTTTCCGGAAATCTCATCACTCTGGAAAAAACCACGGGTAAACTTATCTGGGGACAACTAAGGGTAGAAAATACGGGGGTCGAACTGGTTTACCAAACCTCACACCGGGATAGCCAGGGACACGACGAGACCAGCTATATTCTCTACAAACAAGAATACCCTACGGTGCAGTTATTCATTCGTTACCATGATGAGTTGGACGAGCAAAATAAGGAGGAAAGAAAGAGAGAATTGGAGAAAACTTATCACCCCAACGCGGCCCAAAAACTGAAGAGAAAAATTAGGAATTTCTTCAACACTTTCAGAAATTCAGCTATGGAAGTGGTAAACCTACTGGTGGGCCAGGTCAAAAAAACCACTCCTGCCGGCAAAGTACTGGCTGGTCAGGACAAACGTGCCTCTCAGTTGCAAAAAGAATTGGTGGGCGCGGCGGGGACGGCCTTCGAACCTCTACTGGAAAGACACATTGGCAAGACAGTGGTACTGGAATTACTTAAGAATGAAAACATAAGTGAGTATTCTTGCATATTGAAGGAGTATACGGCGGAGTTCATCGAAGTAATGAATGTGGCTTACCGAAGCCAAGAAGATCAACCATTGAGAGAAGCGGATTTGGTGGTTCCACGGAAATATGGCCTCATCCGACATCTCGGAGAATAGGTATAGGACACAACCTTGTTGCAGAAATAGTCAGTCAGGAGTAAGGTGAGCACCTGTCCAGTTCAAAGACCGGGCCTAGGAGGAATTAGGTAGAAATGAACATTAAGTTACAATTCTTGGGAGCAACCCGCGGGGTCACTGGTTCCAGTTATTTACTGGAGGTTAATGATAACAAAATATTAGTTGATTGCGGCCTGTTCCAGGAAAGAGATTTGCGTTCAAGAAACTGGAATGCTTTTCCCATCAATCCTGGGGCTATTGACCTGGTTTTGTTAACTCACGCTCATCTTGATCACTGTGGTCTTTTACCCAAGTTAGTGAGGGAAGGATTCCAGGGGAGAGTGATTTGTACTCCTCCGACAGAAGAGATCACCCGCATCATCCTTTCGGATTCTGCCCGTATTCAAGAAGAAGACGCTCGATTTAAGAGAAAAAGGCATCGTCGAGAGGGAAGAAAGGGGGCCTATCCCGAAATACCTCTCTATACCAAGAAGGACGCCGGTGCTGCTCTATCCCTTCTCCAACCCACCGGATATAATACACCCATTCAGATAAATCAACACCTGAGCTTTAGTTTTCACGATGCGGGCCACATTCTGGGTTCATCAATGATTAAAGTGCAAGTTAGGGTTGCTGATAAAACTAAAACCATCTTGTTCTCGGGTGATATCGGTCGCTGGAATCAACCCATAATCCGTGATCCCACTGTCTTTGATCAGGCTGACTATGTCCTGGTGGAATCAACGTACGGAGATAGACTTCACCAGGGCTCTGGAACAATCAAGGATCAATTATCTGAAATCATTACTTCCACCGAACAAAGAGGTGGTAACCTGGTGATTCCTACTTTCGCGGTAGAAAGAGCCCAGGAACTCCTATATTATCTCAGTGAGTTGGTATTTGAAAACCGCATTCCTCACCTGGTAACCTTTGTCGATAGTCCTATGGCCATCAATGTTACCGAGGTTTTTGATCACCACCGAGACTATTTTGATGCGGAGATTCTAAGTCGCATCCGTCAAGGTAATCTTCCCTTCTATTTCTCCAGGCTGAGGTTGGCCAGAAGTACAGAGGAGTCCAAAGCTATTAATCACTTAAAAGCCTCCTGTATTATTATTGCCGGTTCGGGTATGTGCACCGGAGGGCGAATAAAGCACCACCTGGTTAGTAACATTTCCCGCCCGGAAAGCACCCTTCTCTTCGTCGGATATCAAGCCAGAGGCACGCTGGGACGGGCCATCCTTGATGGGGCCAAGAAGGTGAGAATTTATGGAGTAAGTCGCCCGGTGAAAGCCCGCATCATCCAAATTGATGGTTTTTCAGCTCATGCGGACCGAAGTGAACTCTTGAGATGGCTTGGCGGTTTAAACTCACCCCCCAGACAAGTGTTTGTAGTACATGGCGAGGAGAGAGCGGCCCTTTCCTTCGCCGGTCTTATTCGCCAAGAAAAGAGCTGGAAGGTATCGGTCCCCCATTACCGGGACCATCTTACCTTGAAGTAAAACCCAAAAATGTTCCCGGTCGGGATTCTCTAAGTAAATATCGGAGATAAAAATTTTAGCAGAAGCAAATCTAACGCTTATCTCAGTACCGAAGACCTGCTCTACCAGGCTCCGCCACCGCCACCGCCAAAGCCACCACCACCACCACCGCCAAAGCCACTTCCTCCTTTACCAGCTTGAGAAGGAGCGGAGGCAAGAGTGCTGCCCATGGTTTTAGTGGCCTGCCCGAGATCTGACACCAGCATACCAGTGTAGAACGCTCCCGCTACATAGTGTGAGGAAACGAACCAACCGGGTGGTTCGCGGTAGATATCACGAAAAGCATCGGCCCACTCATCAGCCACTCCCAAAACCATGGCGAAGGGAAGAATTCGGTCAAAGAGAGTGGGGTCTTCCTTACTCATCCGTTTGAGCCTGTCTTCCTCTACCCGGCTAATAAACTCCTTGAGCCCGAGAATCTGATTCACCATCCGCACTCCCCGGGCAGTGAGACGGGGCATAATAGTGGAAAAAGCCAAGACAATGCCCCCCGAAACCGAGAGGAGTACCAGAATTTCCCACCGATGCAGTATTCCCATAAGAAAAAACCCCGCCACCACTAGTGCTATTCCCACCCCTCGATAGGCACCCCGAATTTGGTCGGGACGACCATAAAAGTATCCTTGTTTGGACAACAGTTGATACAGACTCTTTCGGATTTTTGGCAGATGCACGTAGAACTTGTTCTTGAGAGAGGATAAGGTTACCGTACCACCCGGACTTTGAGTAGTGAAAATCCCAGTGAGAAACTGCTGTTCATGTGTCTTGAGCTCGGGATCTGCTGTGAATTCCTTGAGCAGTTCAAAACGATAATCCCGGTTAGAGAAGAACAAAAGTTTCTTAGAGTCAAGTTGCTCGATCTTAAGATACCCTCGCACGGCCAGATCGATAATCATAGCTGTAATATCCGTTAAATCTGCTCTCTCGTCAACCAGCGTCCCTGCCTCGGAAGGAGTAAGATCAGAGGGAGGATGGTAATGAACCATAATTGATTCTTCCACTCGAGGGTTCCTTCCACTGGTCATCCAGATAGCCAACATCAAGATGAGCACCACCAGGGGCACCAAAAAAAACCAGTTATCTCCCAGAAACCAGATAATGGTGGTGATTGAGCCGGGTTTTGTAAGATATCCTTTAGGAATACCTACCACCACGGTTAACCCTTCCTGAGCTCCCAAATTGTCGACCTCAAAGATGATCTCATCCAGTTCCTGACTCACCTCGGCCCTCGATTCCTGCGAGCCCCGGGGCCCGGTGAAGCTTCGGGTGATGACCTCATCCGGGGGAACTGCCGCCGGAAGGGACACCATTGCCCGGGCTCGGTCAATGGGAACGAGCCACTCATCACCGGTAGCGTTCCAGTACAGCTCATCATGCTCATCAAAGTAGTTGATGGCGCGTCGAACCAGGTAGCTTATGGTATACCAGTGAGAGCCAGAGATATATCGGTCCGGGTCACCAATTTTTATCTCCCGGTAGCGCCCCTGGCGACTTACCCGGTAGGGATAGGACTGTCCCTTTTCGTCTTCTACGGCTAAGACTTTCAGACGCAGGTTATACTTCAGCGAACCCCGGCGGTAGCTCACCGGGATAGTGCGAAAAATCCCGTGCCTACTTTCTGACTCAAAGTCAACCTGGATTTCCTCTCTCACCAAGAGGCTGCTGTCCGGGTTCACGGTAACATGGGTGCAGAAATCGCGGATGAACCAGGCTTGAGCAACACCTACCACCCAGAAAAGGACTACCACCAAAGCCAATAGGACGACAAAAGAAGATTTTGCTGTTCTCATCGGAATTTCACCCGGGGAGTTTCTCGAATCTCTGCTTCTGTTTCCGAGGGAAGAAGGAAGTAGTCAAACTGCTGGAATCGGAAAGCATTGGCAATGAGATTGCTGGGGAAGACCTCGGTGAGAGTGTTAGAATCACGCACCACCGCGTTGTAGTACCGACGGGACAGTTGAATTTCTTCTTCCAATTTGCTCAGGTTTGCTTGCAAGTCCAGGAAGTTCTCATTGGCTCTCAGCGCTGGGTAGCGTTCAGAAACGGCAAACAGACTTTTCAGGGTAGCCTGGAAGGCATTTTCAGCCTCACCTTTGGCCCGTCCCGGAGCGGTAACTTGCATGGCTTTGGCTCGAGCCTCGGTAACCTGGGTAAACGTCTCTTTTTCGTGAGCAGCATAACCCTTAACCGTCTCCACCAGATTAGGAATAAGATTGTATCTTCTCTTGAGCTGTACGTCCACGTCAGACCAGGCCTGGCGGACTCTGAACTTCAACCGCACCAGACGGTTGTAGAGAGCCACCACCCATATCACCACTATCACTACTACTACTAAAATAATCCAGCCTATCATTTCCCCCTCCCCTCTTGTTTAGCCTTAGTGTCAAAACTTATTGGTCTTTTTGCAATTGGTAGCCGCAGGCTAAAGCCTGCGTTTATTTGCGCAGCTTAAAAGCTGCGGCTACCTTCTCTTGAGATTGGAGCAGAAGCAGACTACTTGCCGGTCATGTAATAGCTAAGCCTTAAAAACCTGGTATATTTACGCAAAGCGTCGCTTCGTACTTTCTTTCTTCTTAAGTCTAATTCGGCTTGTCCATAACTGGGAATATCGTCAAGGAGTTTTTGTAAATATTCCTTTTCCTCTTGCTCACTCATAAAGGTATCTCGAATAACTCTCATTTCACCTGAGTCAAGAAAAAATCCCCCGCAAGCATAGCATTCATCAACGTTAACCTCCTTAGAGGATTGATACTTGTGGGTGTGCATAGGCAGATCACATTTCGGACAGTTGATCTTCTTCCGGTTCTTATCATTTATCCGCGGATAGTCAAGAGCTTCCTTAAGCACATCGCCAAACCCCTCATTTTTCTCATCGAGCTTGCTCAGTTCAAACCAATCAAACCAAATCCCCTTACATCCATTCTTACAAACATCCACTTTTACACCACCAAAATTTTCCTCAACCATCTCTTTTTTGCATACAGGACACTTCATCACTTTTCCCCTTTCTCATTAGAAGAGCGGTGCATTAGTTTTCTGATAATAGTTTATATCTCATAAAGATAGCCGCAGCTCATAGTAATAATTTCCTGTCCTTATGTCAAATTGGCCAAAATAGCGTAATAGACCTCAAAATTCAGTTAATATACCAAGCTACACGGACGGTTGCAAAACAGAAAGCCACTGTGGTAAAGACCAAATAGAATATTTACCAATTTTTGAGATGAAAAGTCTCCCGGGAGACCATGGGAGGGATAATGACGCTATGAGGGAATCTTTGAGTGAGTGACAACAGATTGTAATTTTACTTTTGACCGCTTTAAGCTAAGATAACCGTGCGTTCTGATACCATTAGTTACAAATATTGGTCCCTCAATAAACCAAGGAGGAATGCACCATGAGATATTCAAAGTCAGTTTGGGTTCTGACTTTAGTTTTGCTTGGAACTGGAATGTTGTTTTTGGCCGGCTCTTCCTCTGCCACTGAGCATGAACTCATTCCCAGAGAAGTACTTTTTGGAAATCCAGTTAAAACTGCTCCCATGATTTCACCCGATGGAAAACTGTTAGCTTATCTTGCTCCGGTAGAGAATGTACTCAATGTCTGGGTAAGAACTGTGGGTGGCGAGGACGACAGAGTTGTCACCAAAGATGATAACCGGGGAATACGTATTTATTTCTGGGCAGCGGATAGTAAACACATTATGTATCTGCAAGATGTTGGTGGAAACGAGAACTGGCGGCTCTATGGGGTGAATCTGGAAACAAATGAAACTAAGGATTATACTCCTTTTGATGATGTTCAGGTCCGGATTATTAACCGTAACAAGCATTTTCCCAATGAACTCTTGATTGCCATGAACAAAGAAAACCCAAAAGTCCACGATGTGTATCATCTTGACTTAACCTCCGGTAAGCTCAAATTAGCAGCTAAGAATCCAGGCAACATCATAGGTTGGATTACTGATAGAAATTTCAAAGTGCGAGGCGCCATGGTTGCCGGACCCGACGGTGGGTTCAACACAATCGTCCGGGAAAGTGAAGAGGCAGAGTGGAAAACAATAGTCACCTGGAATTTGGAAGATGGCGCAAACAGTAGTCCAATTGGTTTTTCCAAAGAAGGTGAGTGTATCTACCTAGAGGATTCTCGGGGGGTTAATGCCAGCCGCTTAGTGAAGATGGAAATTGGCACCAAAGATATAGAAGTGATTGCCGAAGATCCCCAATATGATGTCAACCAGGTAATGATTCATCCTGATACCTACCAAATCCAGGCTGTTTCTTTCTATAGGGCCCGTAACGAATGGACTATCTTAGATGAGTCCATAAGAGATGATTTCCAGGCTATAGCAAAACTGGATCAGGGGGACTTCTTTGTCTACAATCGGGACAATGCTAATAATACCTGGCTGGTGGGCTTTATGAAAGACAGCGGTCCGGTACCTTTTTATGCCTTCGACCGGAAAGCCAAAAAAGGAATTTTCCTTTTTGATCATCAACCTGACTTAAACAACTATACTCTGGCACCCATGGAGCCTGTTTCTTTCACCTCTCGGGATGGACTGACCATCCATGGCTATATCACCTATCCTCCCGGGAAGGATAAAACCAATTTGCCTTTAGTATTGAATGTCCACGGAGGACCCTGGGCTCGGGATGGCTGGGGATACCATCCGGAAGCCCAGTGGCTGGCCAACCGAGGCTATGTTTGCCTACAGGTCAACTTCCGGGGCTCTACCGGCTACGGAAAGGAGTTCTTGAATGCCGGTAACAAAGAATGGGGTGGCAAAATGCACCATGATTTGGTAGATGCGGTTACCTGGGCAGTTGATCAAGGGATTGCTGATCCCAACAGGATTGCCATTTTTGGCTGGTCCTACGGCGGTTATGCGGCCCTGGTAGGAGCTACCTTTACCCCGGAGCTTTTCTGTTGTGCGGTGGATGGGGTAGGTATCAGCAACCTGATCACCTGGATCAAAACCATACCTCCTTATTGGTCCACTTCGCTAGCTACGCTTTACAAGAGAGTAGGCAATCCAGATACCGAGGAAGAATTCTTGAAATCCCGTTCCCCACTCTTCCGGGTCGATGAAATAAAAATTCCTATTCTGATTGCTCAGGGAGCCAACGATCCCCGGGTTAAACAGGCCGAATCGGAGCAGATTGTAGAGGCAATAAAGAAGAAAGGGATAGAATATGAATATCTGCTCTTCCCCGATGAGGGCCACGGATTTGTCAAGCCAGAAAATTCCCTGAAGTTTTATGCCGCCGCCGAAAAGTTCCTGGCCAAGCATTTGGGCGGGCGCTATGAGGAGTCTTCGCTGGTTAGTTCCCGGGACTTCAATACGCCGCCAAATTGACGGCTCAACATACTAGTAAATTCTTGTCTCATAAAAATTCCTCCTTAAGGTAATCATGATTTTGACTGAAGGACGCTCTAAAAATGGGCTTAGGTTTCGGCCGGGAAGGCATCTCTAATAAGTTTTATTTCTACAATCTTGTCTTTCTCTAACAGAATTCCTACTACATCAAAACGACAGGGGATATTATCCAGTTTATGATGGCTAAGATAACTAAGGGCCAGTTGGGTCAGTTTCTTCCTTTTTTGACGGGAAATAGATTCTACTGGTAAGCCAAAGCTGAGGGAACAACGAGTTTTCACCTCCACAAAAACCAGCTCTGTCCCTTCCCGGGCCACAATATCTATCTCTCCCAGTTTGCAGCGGTAGCTGTGCTCGAGTATCTGATAACCGTGTCTTTGGAGAAAGTGAAGAGCTGCTTTTTCTCCCCGCCGACCCAGTTTCTTTCTATAATTGACTTGTGGCTCGGATAAGGTTTTCTTTTGATAATCACCGGACATAACTATAAGCCAAAGTTATCCTCAGAGAAAGAATTGGTTATAATCCGAACTCGCCAGGGTGGCCAGTAGACAAGGAAAGCCCGTCCGACAATGTTCTCTGCCGGAACAAAACCCCAATAGCGACTATCTTCACTGGAGTCCCGGTTGTCTCCCAGAACAAAGAGAGAGTCGGGCGGGACAGTAACCGGTCCATATTGATCCCGGGGGAAACCGGTGTTCCAACCATCCCGATGGATTATATATAGTTCTTTCAATTTCTTCCCGTTAAGGTAAACTTGCTTGTCTCTAACCTCAATCTTGTCTCCGGGAAGACCAATGACTCTCTTAACAAAATCTTGCTTGGGATTAAGAGGAAACTTAAAAACCATAATATTCCCTCGCTTAACTTGGTTTATTCCATAAAACAACTTGTAGGCCATAATGCGATCATTGATCGTCAGATTGGGTTGCATAGAACCAGAGGGAATCCAGAAGGTTTGCACTACGAAGGTGCGAATAACAAAAGCCAGTAACAGGGCAATCACTACCGTTTCTAACGTCTCCCTGGTCCAACTAATGGTTTTTGCCTTCATTAATGGGATTTCCTTAAGTAGGACAGATAAGCTCTCCTGACCTTCCCTGTCTTTATCACCTTTATCTCCTTAATAAGAGGAGAATGCAAGGGGAAGACTCTCTCTACCCCGATTCCAAAAGACAGCTTTCTCACCATGAAAGTTTCTCTTGTCCCTCCACCTCTGCGCTTGAGCACTATTCCTTCAAACACCTGTATTCTCTGTCTCTCTCCCTCATTGATAATAAGATGAACCGCTACCGTATCTCCAGAGCGAAAATCTGGTATCTCCTTTTTCTTATCCTTTTCTTCTATTTTCTTAATCTTCTCCTGCATTAATTACCCCTTATTTCAAAATCCATCCTCAAAGAGTGAATTTTTCACCCGAAACTCTCTCCAAATACTCCCTATCCTCAGTAGTCAATCTGGCTTTCTTGAGTAATTCCGGGCGTCTACGCCAGGTTTTTTCCAGCATTTTCTCACGGCGCCACTTTTCAATAGCCTGGTGATTACCTTTCAGCAACACCCCGGGTACCTTCCACCCCCCAAACTCAGCCGGCCTGGTATACTGAGGATAATCAAGAAAACTATCGTAGAAAGAATCTTTCTTTATAGATTCTTCCTTACCCACTACACCGGGAATCATCCTGACTATCACCTCCACCAAAACCATGGCCGCCACTTCCCCTCCGGTGAGTACATAATCTCCTATAGATATTTCCTCATCAATTAAATGTTCTCTGACCCGTTCATCAACTCCTTCATAATGCCCACAAAGGAGAATTAAATTTTTCTCTTGGGCAAGTTTCTTGGCCTTATCTTGAGTCAAAGTCTGACCCTGGGGAGACAAAAGCATCACCCGGCTGGACAAACTAACTTCTCTTTTTAGAAACTCCAAAGCCTCGAATATCGGCTCTATTTTCATAATCATCCCCGCCCCACCACCAAAGGGTGCATCATCCACAGTGCGGTGACGATTATGAGTAAACTCACGCAAATTATGAATGTTTATCTCCAGAACACCGCTTTCCCGGGCTCTTTTTATCATACTTTCTTCAAATGGCCCCTTGAACATAGAAGGGAACAAAGTGATAATATCCACTCGCATCCGGAAAGTTATTCCTCGAGAATCTCCACCATAACTCTCTTTCTTAATTTAGCGGCGGCGGCTCCCACGATTGTCCTCAAGGCGTTAGCCACTCTTCCACCCTTGCCAATTACTTTGCCCATGTCCTCTTTAGCCACAGAAATTTCCAGTAGAATTACCTTCTCTGCTTTTATCTCCTGCACCTTTACCTCTTCAGGGTTGTCCACTATCTGCTTAACAATGAACTCTACCAGCTCGCGCATTTTGAACCTCCTTGGCTTAGTAGTCAACAATGTATCCCGCTATGATTTCCCTATTCTACCCTACTAGATAATTCTCCGGAAGAAAAAATGGAGAAATTTTTTAACAACTTACTTACCGTATTGGAAAGTTGAGCACCTTTGCTGAGCCAGTCAGTCACTCTTTCTTTATTTACCTCAAGTTTTTTGGTCCGAGGGTCATACCAACCTACACTCTCAATAAATTTTCCCCTAGGTGAGGATCTGGCATCACTCACTACCATTCGATAAAAAGGAACTTTCTTGGTACCTATTCTTTTAAGTCGAATCCTTGTTGACACTGGATTATTCCTCCTTATAGTACCCTTTTTTATACTGAGGGTAACTATCTAAAGCCTACTGGCAACTCCTCTTAAGTCTCCGAATAGTCCTAGCCGGATCAGGCGAAGCAAAAACTGAGTTCCCCACAATTAGAACATTGGCTCCCGCCCTGACCACTTCCGGAGCTGTCTTCTCCGTAATCCCTCCATCCACGGCTATATCCAATTCAGGATTTACTTTTTTAGCTACCTTCCGTAATTCGGCGATCTTAGGTAGAACATTGTAAAGAAAATCTTGGCCCCCGAAGCCCGGATTGACTGTCATAAGTAGAACCATTTCCAACCGGGGCAATATGCAGTCCAAAAAACATAAGGGAGTAGTTGGATTCATAGCCACCCCGGCTTTAACTCCTTTTTCCTTCATACGGGTTACCAGACGATCCAAATGGTTCACCGTCTCCAAATGGGCCACAAGAAAATCAGCTCCGGCCTGAGAAAAAACATCTACCAATTCCTCCGGATGGTCTACCATCAGATGCACATCAAAGAGTAGATTAACTTTTCCCTTTAACTCTTTTATTACTCCGGCTCCAAAAGAAATGTTGGGAACAAAATGACCATCCATTATATCAAAATGGAGTAGTTCTGCTTCACCCTCTACTTTTCTTACCTCGGCCAACAGACAGCTAAAATCAGCCGCCAGAATAGAGAGAGATATTTTGATCTTGCTTTCCTGTTCCATCATTCCACCATCTTTATCGTAGCTAATTTGCCATTTAAATAAATTCTTATCTCTCCTTCTCCAAAAAGGTGAGAAGGAATCCATACCCTCTTTCCCGGGGGCTTCTCCCCATAATTAACTGTTCTAACCCCGGTTTTGTCAACTATCTCCACCGTCACTTCTTTTCCGGACACACCTTCAGGAATTTCTACAGAAGTCAAGATCCATCTGGACTGGGGAGAATTTACCGGTTTCTTCTGATAGAGACTGCTCACCAGAAATTCAATAGATGTTTCCTGATTGACCATACTGCCGGGGGAAGGAACCTGAGATAATATCATCCCTTCTTTCCCCAATGAAGGTACTTCTTTTATTTTCCCTATTTTGAGAGACGTCCTTTCCAGAAACTCCTGAACTTCGGTAACTTTTTGCTGAACAAAATCAGGCATACAGAATAAAGGTTCTCTCTCACCCAGGCTAACCAGCAGATTTATCCCCTCGGCTCGCTCCATTTTCGAAGGAGCGGGAGGATCTTGAGCGATTATCTCATCTCTGGGTGAACTACTGTAATTACTATCCACCGCCTTAATATGCAGTCCTTCCTGGGAAAGACTTATTCTCGCCTCTCTCAGGTGAAGCCCCACTACCGAAGGAGCCGGGATCAATCTTCTACCCTCACTAATTACTATCTCGATAACTCGGTTAGAGCGAACTCGTGCCCCCGGAGGAGGAACTTGAGAAATAACCACATCCTGAGGAACTTCGGAGGAGTATTTCTTACCCACTACTTTAAGAGGAATATCCTCATCTCCCAAGAAAATGATAGCCTCCTTCAGGTCTTTACCCACAACCAGAGGAACAATCATCCTTTCCGGCGGCACCAGTATTCTGAGAGTCAAATAGGCTACTCCCGCACCTATTCCCACCAGGAAGCAAATAACCCCGATTATCTTTAGAAGCGATTTCAGCCATTCGAACAAATCTACCTCTTTGATTCCTCCCGGACTTGACTCACCAGCTCGGAAAACTCTTCTGGATTCTTAACTGCCAGATCAGCCAGTGATTTTCTATTAAGACAAATATTCTTATTTTTCAATCCTTGTATGAACCGGCTGTAGGAAAGACCCCTCTGACGAACAGCCGCATTTATTCGGGCAATCCAGAGCCGGCGAAAATCTCTCTTTTTCCGCCTTCTATCCCTGTAGCTGGCAGAAAGAGCTTTTTTTACAGCTTCTTTGGCCTGAGTAAATAGTCTACTTCTTCCTCCTCGGTAGCCTTTAGCCAGCCTAAGGATTCTTTTTCTCTTCTTAGTATGAATAGTTCCTCTTTTAACCCTGGTCATTTATATCCCCTTAAGTCAAGAAATTCATGGTTTCAATTTCTCCCAGGCATCAGCCGGCTAACTCTTTTAGTATCCGACTTACTAACTAAAGTGCTGCCTCTCAACCTTCTTTTTCTGGTAGAACTCTTTCCTACCTTCAGATGACCTGTGTAAGCATGATTTCTTTTTATCTTACCTGACTTGGTTCTACGGAATCTCTTCATCACTCCCCGATGAGATTTCATTTTTGGCATATTACACTCACTCTCTTTTTAATTGACATTTGATCTAAATGTAGCTACATCCCTAATGAGGTTATTTTCCCTCTATCGGGGAATCAAATATTGCTCAATGACCCTACCACTCATTGAGGGAGTCGATTCTACTTTACCTACTTCTTCTACAGCCTGACTAACTCTTTCCAAAATCCCTCTTCCCCGTTCCCTATAAATCATTTCTCGGCCCCTAAATCTTAAAGATACCTTTACCCGATGTCCTCCCTTTAAAAACCGTTGAATCTTTCTCAGCTTCACTTCAAAGTCATGTTCCCCTATTTTGTAACTCATCCTCACTTCTTTTAAAGCATTAGTAGAATGCCTCTGCTTGGATTGCTTTCTTCTTTTGTCTCGCTGGTATCTAAATTTACCGTAATCCAGAATTCGACACACCGGAGGTTTAGCTTCGGGAGCAACTTCTACCAGATCTAACTCCTTTTCTTGGGCAATCTTTAAGGCCTCCTGGTGAGAGAAAATCCCCAGTTGTTCTCCTTTTTCGTCAATCAACCTAACTTTCCTTGCCCTTATTTCCTCATTGATGAAATTTCGCGAACTTCCGTTAATGGGAACCTCCTCCTAAAATTATTTTAAGAAAGAAAGTTTTTTCATCATTAACCACACGGTTTTTCTATTTCTTTTTTCACTTTCTTTCTTATCAGGGCTAAAAAATCATCGAGATTGACATTCTCTAAATTCTCACCGCTTCTCTTTCTAACGGTAATCATCTGTTTTTCCATCTCCCTGGACCCCACTATGACTATATAAGGAATTCTCTTAAGTCGGGCTTCTCTTATCTTGTAGCCAAGCATCTCATCGCGATCATCCAGGTCTGTCCGGATTCCTTCAATCTTTAGCTTATCAAAAACCCGACGAGCGTATTCTCTTTGTTTTTCGGTAATTGACAGTACTCTTACCTGCACGGGGGCCAACCAGAGAGGAAAATTCCCCCCGGAATGCTCAAGCAGAACCCCCAGAAATCTCTCAATGGTTCCCAGAACAACCCGGTGAATCATTACCACTCTTTTTTTCTTTCCATCAACATCAACGTAGGTTATATCAAATCTTTCGGGAAGATTAAAATCTACCTGGATAGTCGGCCCCTGCCATAATCTTCCCAAAGCATCTTCCATCTGGATGTCGATTTTGGGACCATAGAAGGCTCCTTCTCCCGGGGCAACCCGGTAAGAAATATTTTCTTCCTCCAGAGCCTCCCGTAAAGCCTGGGTAGACTTTTCCCAGGACTCTGGAGAACCAATGTATTTCTTCGGTCGAGTAGAGAGCGTAACCTGAAAACCTAGATTAAAAATGCACATCATTTCTCGGACAAATTGAATAACCCCCCGCACCTCACCAACCAACTGCGAGGGCAGGCAAAAAATATGGGCGTCGTCCTGGGTAAATCCTCTCAGCCGTAAAAGACCGTGCAGAACTCCGGATTCCTCATGTCGATAGACCGTTCCCAGCTCAAAATAACGCACCGGAAGTTCCCGATAACTCCTAATCTTACTTTTATAAATTAGGATATGTCCCGGGCAATTCATCGGCTTGAGGACATAGTCCTCATCAGCAATGGAAAAAACATACATATTCTTTCGATAAAAGTCAAGATGACCGGATTTCTCCCAAAGGTGAGCTCGCGAAATATGAGGAGTATGAACCAGTTGATATCCTCTTTTGAGATGTTCTCTTTTTTCAAATTCTTCCAGAATCCCCCTCAGTATGGCCCCCTGAGGATGATAAAAAACCAGGCCAGGCCCAGCATCAGGAATAATACTGAAAATACCCAATTCCTTACCCAGACGACGGTGATCTCTCTGTTTAGCCTGTTCAATTCTCTTCAGGAATCCGTCAAGATCCTCTTTTTTCCAGAAAGATGTCCCGTAAATGCGAGTTAACATAGGATTGCCTTCTTTTCCTCGCCAGTAGGCCCCGGCTACCGAAAGAAGTTTAAAAAAACTCACCTTTCCTGTGCTCTCAAGGTGGGGTCCCCGACACAAATCGACAAACTCGGCCTGCCAATAGAGACTCACTTTTTCTTCTTGAATCTCATCCAAAAGCTCTAACTTATATGGCTCACCCCTTTCTTCAAATATCTTCCGAGCCTTTTCCTTATCCACAACTTCCCGCTTCGAGGGAATATCTCTGGCTATT
>DAOVGF010000010.1 GCA_030672545.1 Candidatus Aerophobota bacterium | reverse complement strand
GGTATCCGTACTGGTGACGTCATCTACCACATATTCTTTGGTCATTTTTACCTCCTAAAACTAGGTCACTTTTAGTGGGAATATTATCATTTTTGCAAAGCCGGGTCAAATTTGATTGATGGTCAGGGCGGCGGAGGAAGTAGGGGCGAACATTAAAGGCTTCCCTACTTGCACGGCAGGCAGTTTTAGGCTATTATTTTTTGGTGAAGATAGAGTGATAGCCGCAGGCTTTAGCCTGCGTTTATTTGCGCAGCTTAAAACTTGCGGCTACCATAACCTTTTGCGCAAGTTAAAACTTGTGGCTACCTTTATGAAATCTAAACTATTACCTAATTTCCTTCAGCTTCGAGGTGAGGTGACCCAAGATGAAAGTATCCGTGGTCATACCGGTCTATAATGAGGTGGGGACAATTGAGGAAATCGTCTCCCGAGTGCAAGCGATTCATCTAAAGAAAGAAATAATCATTGTGGACGACGGTTCCACTGATGGGACAGGTGAGCGACTAAAAGAGATTAACCGGGATCAAGAAAATGTGAAAGTGTTTTACCATCTCCGGAACCAGGGGAAAGGTGCTGCTCTCCGAACCGGTTTCAAGTTCGTGACCGGCGACATCGTCATTATCCAGGATGCTGATTTGGAGTATGATCCCAGGGAATACCGCAGGTTGATAGAGCCGATACTTTATGATAGAGTGGATGTAGTCTATGGTTCTCGATTTCTCGGCGGTTGGGATAGGGAGTCATTCTTTTGGCAGCGCCTGGGTAACAAGTTCCTGACATTACTGTCCAAGGTGATGACCGGTTTGGACCTGACGGATATGGAGACCGGTTATAAGGTGTTCAGAAGGCAGATACTCAGGGTAATCACCTTTAAGTCAAGCCGCTTTGGATTTGAACCCGAATTTACGGCTAAGGTAGCTAAGAAAGGGTTCCGGGTTGATGAAGTTCCCATAAGTTACCAGGGCCGCAGTTATGCGGAAGGAAAAAAGATCAAGTGGAAAGATGGTATCGTAGCTATTTTGGCCATTATCTGGTTCAGATTTTTTGATTAGAAAAATGACTGAGGAATCTCTTAGGCACAGTATTATTCGGGTTTTTACACAAATTAAGCGGCAATTGTTCCAAAAATCAAACTTGGTCTATAATTCTCCTGCCTTGCCCTGGGTCATTATTGGTCTGGGTGTTGTCCTGCGCCTGGTTCAGTACCTTTTCAATCGTTCCTTGTGGTTCGACGAATCTCTTTTGGCATTAAATATCATTGATAGGTCATTCTGGGGACTCCTACAGCTCCTGGACCACAATCAAGGTGCTCCCATTGGTTTCTTGTTATTAGAGAAATTGGTAATTCAAGTATTCGGCCAGAGCGAATATGCTCTGAGACTGTTTCCTTTTTTGTCGGGAATAGCCTCCCTGTTTATCTTTTATGAGGTGGCTAAGCATTACGTCAAAACAAAAGCTGTTCTTATTGCTCTTAGCCTTTTTGCCATTTCAGGACCTTTGATTTATTATTCAGTAGATGTCAAGCAATACTCCAGTGACGTAGCCATAGCGCTGCTAATATACTGGGCGACCATTCATCTTCGAGCAAAAGGATCGAGTATTCCACGTATTGTTCTTCTGGGAATTCTGGGAGCCCTAGCCATTTGGTTTTCTCATCCGGCGGTTTTCGTCTTAGGAGGCCTGCTAGTGAGTCTGACTTTGTTTTCTCTGAAAAGAAAAGAATGGACAACCATTGGCCGGATGACAATTGCTTATTTATTTTGGGCCCTGAGCTTGGTTGCTGTTTATTTTATTTCCCTGCATAGCTTGAGCCAACACCAGGCTTTGTTGAACTACTGGAGTGGCAGTTTTATGCCTTTTCCCCCTTTGTCTCTCTCCGAGGTCAAATGGTTTGTGACGGCCTTCTTTAGAATATTCCAATATCCGGGGGGGTATCGTGAGCTACCCGGTATTGCTGCTTTAGCCTTTCTAATTGGCTGTATCTCAATGTTCTCAAGAAGAAAGGAGAGGTTTCTTATCTTGATGCTCCCGGCATTTCTGGTCCTATTAGCCTCGGGTTTCCATAAGTACCCGTTCAGCGGAAGATTGTTACTATTTCTTACTCCTTCTCTCTTGCTTCTTATCGCCGAGGGAGCCGAGAAGATTAGAGATAGAACCAAGCATAATTGGCCCATCATTGGGATCGCTCTTGTCGGATTATTGTTTTTTCACCCCGTACTTTCGGCAGGCTATCATCTAATTAGGCCACGCACGATGGAAGAAATAAAACCAGTGATGAGTTACGTTAGGACCCATTATCAAGATGGGGATGTACTCTATCTCTACTGCTATGCACAATATGCCTTCAAATACTATTCAGAAGGCTACGGTTTTGAGAGGAGCGATTACATGGTGGGAGAGTCTAAATCTGTCCAGGGTGATTGGGGCAATTACAAGAGCGAGTTGGATGAACTTCGGGGCAACAGTAGGGTGTGGATACTATTCTCGCACGTTGAGTCCTGCAACTGGGAAGGAAAAGGAGTTGATGACGAAAAACTCTTTCTCCATTACCTTGATAGCCAAGGAAAAAGACTTGATTTCTTTAAGAGGACCGGAGCAACAGTTTATCTTTATGATTTGAGGTAAGGCTAAAAAAAATTTCCATAGACTCTGGAGGGATTGGTGAAGGATAGGCAAATAAGAAAGGTTCTGATTACAGGAAGTAGTGGTACCGTAGGTACCAGGCTGGGTGAAGAATTACTGAAACTAAAATATCAAGTCGTTGGCCTAGATTTAAGGCCCAATCAGTGGAATGACAGAATTAATCAGCGAACCATAATTGGGGATTTACGCCATAAACAAACGCTGGAGAATTTACCTAAGGATATTGAGTTGGTTATTCATTTAGCCGCCAATGCCAGGGTCTACGATTTGGTGGTGAATCCGACTTTAGCCAGAGATAATTTTGAGATATTATTTAACACCCTGGAATTTTGCCGAAAAAGTAACTTAGGAAGATTTATTTTTGCTTCAAGCAGAGAAGTCTACGGTAACTCGAAACAGTTAATTCATAGTGAAGATGACTCCTATGTGAGAAACTGCGAAAGTCCTTACACTGCTTCCAAGGTTGGAGGTGAGGCTTTGGTCCACGCCTATCACCAGTGTTATGACCTGAATTTTATCATTGTGAGATTATCAAATGTGTACGGGATGTATGATGATAGCAATCGAGTTGTTCCCTTGTTTATTAAGTTAACCCAGGAGAATAAGGATTTGGTTGTTTATGGCCCGAGAAAATTATTGGATTTCACCTACATCGAAGACGCCATTTCCGGAATCCTCAAGTGTATCCAGAGTTTTGATCGGGTGAAGAATAATGTGTTTAACATTGCTTCCGGCCAAGGCGTCTCCCTTGTAGAGTTAGCCCAATTGATTCGAGAATACATGAACGGAAAGAACCAGGTTGTGATCGAACAAACCAGAACCGGCGAGATCACCAGATTCGTGGCGGATATCTCAAAAGCCAAGGCAAAACTTGCTTACGATCCAAAGACAGAATTTGCTGAAGGAATCAAAAAATCTATTGAGTGGTACAAGAGCAAGTCAACGGGGTCATAGAAAATGGGGACAGTCACTAATTTCTTGAGCCGGCCAATTTCTTAGAATATCTGATATTAGAGCAAAAACCATAGTCACCAGAGGTCTCTAATAGATAGAATGCTCCGGTCAAATTAATTCCTTTTGCTGGTAATATCTTCGGGCTTCTTTCAATATTTCATCTATGGCCTTATCCTGTTCGGGGGAGAGAGGAACGGGATGGTGAGTAGCCAGAATTTTTTCCATTCTTTCCCTAGCCAGGACCAGAGCATCTTTTTGCCCTTTTTTCAGCCACTCCGGGTAGGTTAGTCGGTCAGCAACCTGGGGCAGAAACTGCTCCTTTCTCCACCATTTTCTGGTATGCTCTTTATTTAAATAGTAACCGGGTACTGGTCCAACCTGTTTTATTAGATCCAGGGCCAGAGTTTCCTCATTTACTTCAAATCCTTCTATGAAGTGACCAATCATTCCAGCTATATCATCGTCCAGTATGGATTGAACTGGATGATAGGTGATTTCCCCGTGCACTCCACCGTGCAACTGAATGAGATTTGCCCCAGACAGGGCAGCCAACAAGGCCAGAGATGTTTTTTCGTAGCCACATTGGAAATCTATCTTCTTGGAGCTGCTCAGACCAACAGAAGCAATGTTGGTAGGAATACCATATTTGCCCCGCCAGATTTGATTGAAGGCTACATGATGCAGGGAGCATTCAATACCTCCAAAAGCAGGAGAACCAGTCCGCATATTCTGGGGAAAAACAAAGTCCGCAACTACTAACCTGGTTCCTGATTTTATCAGTTGAGTCAGCACTACTATAGCTATTAGTTCAGCATTGGTAATTACCAATGCTCCGGCCAAGGTAACCGGGGCAGTTCCCCCGAAGATGTCACCGGTTGATATGTGAAGGGGAAGCCCGGCTTTGACAAATCTAAAGGCACTTTCTATGGCGTCCTCGTAATAGGTCAGGGGTGGTGAGGCACAACACTGACCCATAATCTCACATCCGGTTGCTCTGGCCATCTTTATGTTGAATAGTTCACAGTGGCGTCCGTAACCGGTAAGTTGAAATTTAGTGGAATTCCTTATTTTAGCCGCTACACTCTCGGATATAGCCATAACTGGAGGAACTCCCTCTACTTCAAAGTACGGCGTATAGCATAGAATTTTGTGGAGATTCTCCAGAGCGTCCAGGACTCGAACTGCGTCAGCATTTTCCTTTTTAGTGGCCGGTCGAGACTTCCAGGTATCCAGATCGACGATTCTCATTCCTGGAAAAGTGGTGAAATAAACCGTATTCCCCCCTATTTTCAAATCATTTTTGGGGTCCCTTGCTTTAACCAGAAAGGTTGAGGGAACCTTAGATAGACAATTCTCTACCAGGTATTCAGGGATCCTCACCTGTTTTTTCTGGAAATCAACCTGGCATCCGTGCTCACTCAGTAGTTCTAATGCCTCCTGATGCTCAATCCTGATCCCTGTTTCTGAAAGGACTTTTAGAGTACCTTGATGAATTGCTTCCACTTGCTCCTGGGTCAATAATTGCAGGGGCTGAGTATTGAGCTTGAAACCTCTCATGGCCATTGTTTTCCGCCTCTCCTTTGGGCTAATCGGAGATTAATTTTCCGGCTAGCTCGACTGCTCCGGGGGCAGTTGCTTCATAGGCATCCGCACCTATGTCTTGGGCAAACTTCTCGGTTATAGCTGCGCCGCCGACCATTATTCTCACCTTATCTCGGAGACTTTTTTCCTTCAAGATACGGATAACCCTTCGTTGCTCCGGGGCAGTGGTACTGAGGAGAGCTGACATGCCCAAGATGTCGGGTTGGTAATCCTGAACCGCCGCTACAAATTTTTCCGGAGGGACATTAACTCCCAGGTCTTTCACTTCAAAACCAGCGGCTATGAGCAGAGTAGCCACCATATTTTTACCGATGCTATGAATATCTCCATAGACTGTTCCTAGGATAATCCTTCCTAAAGTTTCTCGTTTTTCGCCTCTTTTCTTAATTTCTTCCTCTATAATAGGCATAGCTCTTTGCATGGCCTCTGCTGCTCCGACTAACTCAGGAAGAAAGAGCTCTCCCTGACCATAATGTTCGCCAATTTGCCTGATAGTTTCCGTGATAGCTTTTGCTGCCCGGAGAGGGTCGAGTTTTTCCTGAACAACCTTTTTAGCCCAAATTTCCGCTTCTTTGGTATCATACCGAATTATGGCCCTTTTCAAGTTTTCGACAATTTCATCAGTCAATAAGTTCCTCTGGTTAACTTTTGGATTTTAGTGTATTATATCCACTTCAGAGGTAATCTGTCAACCAATTTTTGCAGGAAACTTGCCCTATTTCGTTTCTCGGAATATCTTTAAGCTGTGGTTGTCTTGGTAGCCGCAGCTTTCAAGCTGCGCAAAAGGGTTAGGGTAATCGCAAGTTTTAACTTGCGCAAATAAACGCAGGCTAAAGCCTACGGCTACCATTCTTTTCCTGTGCAAAAAAGTTGATTTGACAAGTTCTGCTTTTTTGCTAACATACGCAGGGTGGTAATTGGCCTAAGAGAGTCTTGAATTGCCCAAATTTTACGTTCCTTCCTGACAATAGGGTGATGTAGATGGTGATATCCGCCGACATAGGCGAAATCTTTATAGAGACTCGTGCATCCATAAGACGGTTTCCCGTTGGTACGAGTTTTCCTCAGGGCTAATAGCATTTGTTTGGAGAATTATTTAACTAAGCTGGATGAAGCGTTAAAACAACTGATGTAAGGTATAGGCTTATCTGGCAAGCATTTTCTCCTGGTGCGTGGAGCTCAGATCAATTTCTGTCCATCTGTCACTGATCAGTTAACCCTCTACCTTATGGAGTATCAGAATTTCCTTGTTCTTTCCCCTGGGAAAAGTTTTATATGGACTAATCGGGGGGAATAAGGGAGCTGGCAAAGAGGGGTTAAAATAACACATGAGGAGGTGATGGTAGCTGCTCAAAAAAAGACCCCTTTTTTTGCAATTTCTATATCCAGGAGGTGAAATTGCTAAAAAGCAGGTATTACCTCAACAGGTGTAACCTGCTTTTTAATGCAAAAGAAAAATGATTATGAGAAGAAAAGCAACCAAGGTATTATTAGGGGTGACTTTGTTGGCAGCTTTGTGTCTGGCTTTGGCCGTGCAGCCGGTAGCCGCCCAAAAGCCGGGAGAGGGTATGTATTTTCGCTTGGTGACCCACGGGGGCGACGATCCCTTTTGGGCGGTGGTTCACAAGGGGATGCTGGATGCCGCTGAAGAATTGGGTTGCCGGGCGGATATTGATCTTTGCGGCGGAGATCTGGCTCTCCAGCAAAAGAGGTTTTTAGAAGCAGTAGCCGGCAGGCCGGATGGTATCGCTCTGGTTATCAATGATCCGACTGCCTGGGATAAGCCAGTAGCCGACGCTATTGCTGCTGGAGTCAATGTCATTGGCATAAACAATGATGACCCGGATAATCCTCGACTCTGCTACATCGGTCAAAGTGAAAGACGGGCCGGTTATGTGATAGCCAAAAGATGTTTTGAGGCTGGTAAAGCAAAGGGATGGGACTTAACCAAGGCCCACGTTGCGCTACCGGTAGAAGTCCCCGGGGCTACCTACGGGGTGGTGAGAACCGAGGGTATCCGGGACGCTATGGCAGAATTCGGGATTACCTCATATGAGGTAATAGATGCTGGTGGTTTGGAAATGACCACGGTAGAAGCACGTGAGACCGCCTACCTGATTGGTCATCCGGAAACCAAGTTCATGTTCGGTTTGGGGGGAATCTGTACCGATAGAATTACTGATTCACTGAAAGCTGCCGGATATGGACCTGGAGAGATCATAGGGGGAGGATTTGATTGTGCTCCCGGGACCATTACCGGACTCAAAGAAGGATATATGGAAGCCACTATTGATCAGCAGCAGTACCTGCAGGGATACTTCGCTATTTACGTGCTTTATCTGATGAAGATATATGGATTTGCTCCTCAAATTGATACCGGTGGCTATTTGGTGGACAAGAATACTCTGGGATTCATAGAAGAACTCTCACCGCTTCACATCAGGTAAGAGAATGTAATTCGGTAAGTTTGAGTTCACTACAGGGATGTGAGCCAGAGATAAGATCTCCCCTCACCCTCTTTGAACGAGAGGATGGGGGGAGAAATTGTGGGAGTTATTTTGACGGTGTCAAAAAAACAAAGTAGTCTGCTTAAGCTTGTTTCCTTCAGGGCAGCCAACACGGTAATTGTGTTTGTCGTTCTAATGTTAGTTTTTACGTTCTTTACCCGAAACCGGGTTTTTTTGAGTTCAAGGAACATGGGGCTTCTCAGCAAATTAGCCCCTGATTTAGGGATTATCGCTTTAGGTATCGGTATATTGATGATCTGCGGGGAATTTGATTTGTCAGTCGCCTCGATAGTGGCGGTGTGTGCCTACGTTTTTGTGTTGCTACTAAAAGGTGGAACAAGCTTATTCCTTATCGCCATTATTACTCTTGGCTTGGGGGCGGCACTTGGCTTGCTGAACGGTCTAATAACTGTGAAGGGAGGTATTCCCTCTTTTATTGCTACCCTGGGGATGATGATGTTCTGGAGGGGGATACTGTATGTTTCCTCTCGGATGTGGCCAATAGGGATACGAGCTTACTTACCGGCAGGAACATCTTTTGAGCAGATCTTTGTCGGCCGGATGGGGGGAGTTATCCCGGCGCAGGCAGTTTGGTTTGTGGGCTTAGCGGCAATTCTGGGAGTATTACTTCACTTCCACAAGTTTGGGAACTGGGTCTATGCTACCGGAGATAATCGAGAAGCAGCCCGGGCTATGGGTATTAACACTGACTGGGTAAAGATAGGATGCTTTATGATAGTGGGAATCTTATGTGCTTTTGTAGCTATTCTGCAGTTATTGCGCCTGGGGTCATTTTGCTGCACTCAAGGGCAGGGCTTTGAGCTCAAGGCTATTGCCGCTTCCGTGGTGGGGGGAACATTTCTTACAGGAGGGATAGGAAGTGTGGTGGGAATTTTTTTAGGGGCACTGACTATCCAAATTATGGAGAACGGACTTATTCTTATGGGAATCCCCGTATTTGGTATTGGGGCTTTCATAGGTCTGGCCATAATCTTATTTGTGATTTTGAATAGTTATGTGGAGAGAAAAAGAATAAGCTAAAAGGCTGTCTTATGAATGGTCGGTCGGCCAGGTTGAAAAAGTAGAAGGGAGCTTTGAACGATGAAAGCAGATTCTATTGGTGAGTCAAGGGGAGTGCTGGTTAAGATGGTGAATATCCATAAGTGGTTTGGGAAAGTGCACGCCCTCAAAGGGGTAGACTTTGAAGTGAAGCACTCTGAGATTGTAGGTTTAGTGGGGGACAATGGTGCCGGTAAATCCACCTTAATAAAAGTTCTCTCGGGAGTCTATCTGGCGGAGGAGGGGGAAATATTCTTTGAAGGAAGGAGAGCAAATATTACCTCACCAGGTGATGCCAGAAAGTTAGGGATAGAAACTGTTTACCAAGAGCAGGCTCTGGCTCCGAATATGAGTATTTCCAGAAACATTTTTATGGGAAGAGAACCAACTAAAGCATTAGGATTTATGGATAAGAAGGCTATGGATAAGGCTAGTATGGAAGCGTTGAGAAACATCAGATTGGATGTGGCCTCTCCTGATTTACTTATTACTGTCCTGTCCGGGGGACAGAGGCAAGGGGTGGCCATAGCCCGGGTCCTGCATTTTGAGGCTAAACTGGTAATAATGGACGAACCTACTATTGCTCTATCCATCAAAGAGGCTCACCAGGTGTTAGAATTCATCAAGCAATTAAGAGAAGAAAATATTTCAGTTATTTTCATAACTCACAATCTTTATCATGTCTTTCCGGTAGCTGAGAGATTTGTCATTCTGGGCAGTGGAGAAAAAATAGCCGACGTAGAAAAGAAGGATACTTCTATTGATCATCTCACCGAGTTGATAGTGAGAGAACCTTCCCGACTATGAGTTGCATTTGAGAAGAGTAGAAAGTGGAAAAACAACAATTCCTACATCCGAAAGTATCCCTGGCTCATTTCTTCCATTACCGGTCTTCCAGTGTTTTTGTGGTATTTGTTGGCCTGGTGGTGCTATTTAGCTTTTTTTCCCACCGTCGTTTCATTAGCGGAGGTAATCTACAAATTCTCCTGGCCCTCGGTTCTGAATTCAACATTGTGGTTCTGGGTGTCGGTATCTTGATGATTTCGGGAGAATTTGATCTTTCAGTTGGCTCAATAGTAGTATTCTGTTCTTTCATTTTCATAAGACTATTCGAGATGGGGATGAACCTGTTTTTAGCTGGGTTGATTACTCTGGGGGTAGGAGCCATCCTCGGTTGGCTAAATGGCCTGATAACGGTGAAGGGACAGATTCCCTCCTTTGTGGCTACGCTGGGGACAATGATGCTTTGGAGGGGGATGACTCTTCTCCTATCTCAGGGTTTTTCGAGGTCTTTTGATGTAATGGCTTCACCGACGTTTTCTCGAGTATTAACCGGAGTTATAGGCGGAGTTGTGCCGGTACAGATAGTCTGGTTTGCCGGCCTGGCCTTAGCTCTTGGTCTCATACTTCATTTCCACCGCTTTGGTAACTGGATCTACGCCACGGGAGACAACAAAAATGCGGCCAGAGCCATGGGTATAAAAACCGATAGAGTAAAAACTATTTGTTTTATCTTAGTGGGAGTTCTCTGTGCCCTGGTGGCAATGATGCAAATTGTTCGGGTGAGCACATTTTCCTCCCGAGTTGCTGATGGGTGGGAGCTCAAGGCGGTGGCTGCTTCGGTAGTTGGAGGAACCTCTCTTATGGGGGGGATAGGAAGTATGGTGGGAGTTGTTCTGGGAACACTTATTATCTCAGCCATAGAAAATGGACTGGTGGTTTTGAGAATTCCTTATTTTTGGACCTATACTGTTTTTGGCCTGGTCATAGTTTTATCTGTGCTCTTCAGCAGATATGTGGAGGCGCGGAAATTAAAACATATTTCAAAACCGTCCGAGACTTCTCCTGGAGAAACTTAATTACTAAACTTTTTTTGTGGTCAGATGAAGTCCGGAGTGACTGGTGGAATCTTTTAGCTCCAAGTTCTGGAAGTCATTACTTGTTGGCATTCTTTTCTTAATTTGCTCTTTTTCAGCTCTTGCTAGTGAGAATGACTGGAACCTTCTGCGGTCTCCCCGTTTCATAGTTTATTTTCATTCTCAAGACCGCAAGGCGGCCCTTTATACTCTGGAAGTGACCGAGAAGATTTATTTTAGAGTTACCGATGACCTCGACTACCAGCCTTTCCTGCCTGTTCGGGTTTATCTATGCCAAGATTCCCGGGAGATTTCCCAAATTTTCGGAAGATTTATTCCCGACTGGGCTATAGGAGAAGCCTTTTCACCTACCGGGGAAATTTTTCTTCTCTCTCCCAAATCCCTTAAAAGTGGGATTGATATGCGAGAAGTTCTGGCTCATGAGTTTACTCATATAGTTTCAGCCGGTAAATTAGGTGGAGTAAGAGTTCCCCATTGGTTTGAAGAGGGACTGGCTATGGATGAGGCTGGTCAATGGAATATCGCTTGGGAGGATGAAATAATCCGAGCGGTTCAAAGTAAGAAACTTATTCCTCTATCTGAGCTTGAGGGAGATTTTTATCCCCCCCGGGACAGGGTTCTTCTGGCCTATGCTGAAAGCTTGTCCGCCTTTAGGTTTTTGAAAAAGAGACTAAGAGGGAAAAAGATAAGCAGCTTTCTTGAACAAATTGCTACTTCTGGTAGCTTTGAGTTAACTTTGAAGGAAACAATAGGTCTGGAGATTAAAGATTTTGAAAGAAAATGGGAAAAAAGTCTGTCTTCAGCCAATTCTTTGCTTCTCATTATGGATTATCGTCTTTTACCCTTATTTATATTAGGCCTGACTTTTCTTTTTGTCTGGGGGGTGGTAAAATACAAAAACAAGAAAACTTTACAGAAATGGGACCGCGAAAATACTGAGAAGGAAAAAATGGAGG
>DAOVGF010000040.1 GCA_030672545.1 Candidatus Aerophobota bacterium | reverse complement strand
CGCCAAAAAGTCATTGTTAATGAATTATTTGGAAACAGAATCAAGAAAATTGTTATTTTTCCCAATAAATGCTGTGTATATAAATATAATCAAAATTATAAAGAGAGATTTATCAGAACGAATTTGTGAGCAAAAACGACCGAGATAGGCCAGGAGGAGTAAAGTTACCAGACCTATTAAAAGAATCATAGTCAACTGATTATTCTTTTCTACTGTGGAATAGGGGAGAAAAACAAATATTATCAGGAGGGCCCCCATCAACCCCCCTCCCCAAATCCAGCCAGTCAGGCTACTTTTAAGAAATAGTCCTTTTAGCCGGAATGAACTCCTCTTCACTCGGCCCTCACCTGCTCTTCTTGCCATAATCAATCTTTCCTTCACGACTTTCGTAAGCCTCCACCATCTCCTGGACCAACCGGTGCCGCACTACATCTCTGCGGGTAAGGTAAATAGTCTGAATCCCTTTTATTTCAGTAAAAAGGGACTGAACTTGTACCAGGCCCGAAGACTTAGGTGGAGAAAGATCAATTTGAGTAATATCCCCGGCGATCACCACTTTGGAACCAAATCCCAGCCTAGTGAGAAACATCTTCATTTGCTCATAAGTAGTGTTTTGAGCTTCATCAAGGATTATAAAGGCGTCATTGAGAGTTCTACCTCTCATATAAGCAAGAGAAGCAATTTCGATAATACCCCTTTGCAATAGGGATTGAAATTTATTAGCCAAAATCAAATCATAAAAAGCATCATAAAGAGGACGAAGATAAGGTTCTATTTTTTCTTCCAGGCCCCCAGGTAAATATCCCAATTTTTCACCCGCCTCTACCGTAGGCCTGGTGAGTACTAATCTCACCACCTGCTCTTTCTGCAGAGCTGCCATGGCCATAGCCACGGCCAGATAGGTTTTCCCGGTCCCGGCTGGACCAATGACGAAAACTACCTCGTTACGGCGCACCGTCTCTATATACTTTTTTTGACCCTCGGTTCGCGGTCTTATCTTTCTACCCCGGGAAGTAGTAAAGACTACCAGGGAATTATCTCCGTTAATTTGGACCAACTTGTTTTCTTTAAGCTGACGCAAAAAAAATCTTATTTCCCTTGTCTCAGGAAGATAACCTTCTCTTAATTGAGAGAGAATCTGCTGAATAACTTCCTGGCTTCGAGCCAGGCTAATTGCCTCACCTCTGATGGTAAGACAATCATTTCGAAAGACAAACTTTACCCTTAACTCCTCCTCCAACAACTTTAAGGTTTCGTCGTTTCTCCCACATAGAAGAGGACCTTCTCTTCTATCTTTTAGTTTAATTCGCACTTCCCTCATTAAAAAATTATCTCTTGGCAAGTCTTCGCAGTTGATCGATAACTTCCTTTCCCAGATAATCAAAAAGTCGAGGCCCCGAGCAAGTCCGGAAAGAAAAATCTTCTCTTCTCATAGTTTCACGGCCGGAGGCAATTTCTTTAAGAAAGCTCCGAGGAGAGTAGAGCAAAATATGCTTGTCTACTACGGTCATCATTTCAGGATAGTCGAAAGTAACCACATAGATGTAATCATACCGGCTTTTGTTTCTGGAAACAAAGCTTTCAATGTAGGAGTCGGCTGTCTGGCCGGCTCCAGTGAAAACAACTCTAATCAGATTAGTTAATTTCTCCACCACATTCCCCAGGGGCCGACGGTAAGCATCAAAAACTATCCATCCTTCCACTTCTTCCTGACAACAATACCCCAGAACCTGCCTTACCAGTTCCTCCTGAGCCAGGAAGATATCTTTCTCCAGCAACTTCTTCAAAAAAGGAGAACTGTAAATAACATTATAGCCATCCACCAGATAAGCTGTTTTCATTTAGATTTCTCTTCTAAAACAAAAAGGCGCCCTCTATACTTCCCCGGGCACCCTTTCTTCTACTTAGTGGACTAATCACAGTAATTAAAGAGGGAAGATAATACCTTACTCCAAGCTTTTTTTGCCTGGATACAAGTTTCTCTTAGGATGAGGACTTATCTTCCCCCCATCTTTAAAGTACAGTTTCCTCAGTTTCTGGGTCAAAAATGTGGATCCCCTCCATGTTGACGCAAAATTCGGATGTGTCACCTGCTTTCAGAATCACCTTTGGGTCCAGACGAGATACCAGAGCATTATCTTCACTTTTCATATGACATAGTTTTTCTGAGCCAAGAGGTTCTATGACCCACACGGAAGCCTTAAAAGTTGTCTCCGGAGCAAAATCTTTAACTGTCTGAGTGCAATCCAAAAGCTCCGGTCGAATTCCCAAAACAACCTCTTTATTAATATATTTTTCTATCTTCTTGATACTTTCCGGAGGCATGCGCAGAGAAAAACCCTTACTGGTGACATACACATTTCCATTCTTTTTGACCAGGCTGCAGTCAAGAAAGTTCATTGAAGGTGAGCCAATAAAACCAGCTACATACTTGTTCACCGGATGGTTATAAACCTGTTCAGGTGGGTCTACCTGCTGAATCAAACCCTCATTCATAACCACAATTCTGTCCCCCATAGTCATAGCTTCCAACTGATCATGAGTCACATATATAGTGGTGGTCTTAAGTCGGGTATGAAGATCCAGAAGCTCAGCCCTCATGGCAATCCTCAGTTTGGCATCAAGGTTAGACAGAGGTTCATCAAAAAGAAAGACCTTGGGGTTACGGACAATAGCCCTTCCCAAAGCTACCCTTTGGCGCTGCCCACCAGAAAGCTCCTTAGGCTTACGATCTAGAAGTTCGCGGATTCCCAGAAGTTCAGCCGTCCGCTTTACTATTTTATCAATCTCATCCTTAGGAACTTTACGTAATCTCAGCCCAAAGGACATATTGCGGTAAACATTCATGTGGGGATAGAGAGCATAGTTCTGGAAAACCATAGCAATATCCCGGTTCTTAGGAGGAACATCGTTAACCAGCCGCTCTCCAATATAGATCTCACCAGAGGTAACCTCCTCCAGACCAGCAATAGACCTCAAAGTAGTAGTCTTCCCACAGCCGGATGGACCTACCAGGATGATAAACTCTCCGTCCCCAATATTTAGGCTAAATTTTTTTACCGCCATTACCTTACCAAAAACCTTAGATACTTCTTTTAAACGTACTGTGGCCACTCTTTCTCACCCCCTCAAAGTAATTAATCATTCTTTTCCGGAGGCGAGCCTCTCACGGACTCGCCTCCATTTTTTTCTTATCTTAATCTTCCTGATTCCTTCCTTAGAAGGAGCAGGAAACCACCGCTTCATAATCAGTAACTGCATCTCCACCCGAGCCATCGTTGGTGTTGGTAACGTCAAAAACGAGGTTCACGCATTCAGCCAATGGATAGGTGTACTCAAAGTAGAGTTTGGAGTATGGATCTCCGTAGTCACAACCACCGGTATTCAGGCAGGCATCAGCATGGTTGTAACTAAAAACAAAGCTGCCCATATCTCCGGCATCGTAGTCCATCTCCACATAATACCCCGTCCCGGCACACATATCCTCGTCTTCGTACTCGTAGAGCTCACATCCTTCCCAACAGGGATCACCACAGCAAGAGTAGCGAGTATTATTGGGAGTCCAGGTCCCGTACTCCACAATAAAGGTCAGCGGATCCATAGCAAAACTGGCCTTGGCTCCAAAAGCATTTCCGTACCAGTCGCTGGATTTATCCGCATTGGAGTTGAACATAATCCCAAAGGTCATCGGATCCAGGGCGAAGTCAATGCTGCCGCCAAGGTTGAAGATGACGCTGCTACCATCAGACCAGGCTACATCGCAATAGGGATCACAGTAGCAGTAGTGGCCGTAGTAGTAGTCGTAGTCGCAACTGCAGTAGCAGTCATCAATGGTGGTGCAATAAGCTTCTTGCCCGCACTGGTTGTTCACCACAAAGGTAATGGTAGCCATCTCCAGCGGGAAAACAATCTTAACTCCCGGATTCGAGGGAATGTTAGGTCCGCCCGCTCCGCCCTCGACATCATACAGGCCAAAGTCTACTCCCGTAGGATACATAGTGAAGTCAAACATCGACCCATAATAGGTAATGTAGGCATCACACTCGGCCATGGCTCCCCCACCAATATCCAGCTCGGGAGAAACGTTAAGCTCCCAACTCCCGCAGGTGGCCACGAAATTCAAGTCCACCAGCACATCACCGGCGGCAAACAATCCACTACAAGATCCCTCCGCACTGGTACCCGTAATCTTAAACTCAATGGCACCATTATAAGTGAAGTCCACATCCGTGGCCATGGCTCCGGAAGCAAACACAAGAACAAATGCGGCCAGGATGGCACCTATTAATCCCTTTTTCATTCTACCCTCCTTTTATTAATTATATCTGGTCCCAATTCCTCCACCTCCAAATTAGTCTTCCCCCTCTGCTACCACCTCCTTTTCTCAGCTCTTCTTTTTTTTATTTTTATTCGGAAACTGTCAGAGGTCCCCTCTTCCCCCTTATATATTACCAGTCTTTATTTAGACGTCAAGAGATAATCTGAAGCAAGCCCGTCAATAAACTCAAAGAACATGTTGGTTACTTCACCTAAACTATACTACCTCGGCCCATTCTGTCAAGAACCTTCTCCTTAAGAGAAAAACCAACTTCAGGAAAATATAGCCTATCTCTTTATTTCTGTCAAGGGTATCCTACCAACTTCTTCTATAAAAGTCAACCACTGCTTCGGTTACCTAGCTGAATGATTCGACGGGCCACTTTCTCTTTTTCAAGGTAGACCAGCCGGGCTTGTCTTTTCTTTAAATCGGCCCAGGCTACACTGGGACGGTCGGTCAGCCATAATTCCTATTAACATTATTTTTGCTCCTTTACCATTTTCCAGAATCCTTCCTCACTAACTAGCGGCACCCTTAACTCTTTAGCCTTATTATACTTGGAACCAGGGTTTTTACCGACCACTAAAAAGTCTACCTCCTGACTCACCCGGCTCACTGCTCGACCTCCCAGACTCTCGACCAAATCCTGGGCTTCCTTTCGGGAAAAATGCTCCAGGACACCGGTAAAGACAAATTTCTTTCCCCAGAGAGACTGAACTTTTTGGGGGGTAACCTTTTCTTCTTTCATCCGGATACCCTGCTTTCTAAGTTCCTCAATTAACTTCTTGTTTTCCTCTTCCTTAAAGAAAAGAACGATGGACTGAGCTGTGCGGGGACCTATCTCGTTAATGTTCTCCAACTCCTGGACGGAGGCTTGGGAAAGTTCCTCTAGAGAAGAGAAATGTTTGGCCAAAATTTTAGCTCCTCTGTCTCCCACATAGCGAATTCCCAGGGCAAAGATAAGCCGGCTTAAAGACTGATTCTTACTTTTTTCTATCTGCCCTAAGAGATTGAGAGAGGATTTCTCTCCCATTCGCTCCAGAAACCCCAGAGTTTCCTTCTCAAGTCGATAAAGGTCGGAGATATTCTTAACAATTCCTCTATCTACTAATTGCTCAATCAGTTTATCCCCTAACCCTTCAATGTCCATAGCTGTTCTGGAAGCAAAATGAGCGACTTTCTCTTTGAGTTGAGCCGGACAAGCTGAGCCAATACACCTAACTACCGCCTCACCCTCCAGCCGAACAACTTTGGTCCCACAGATCGGACAAAAAGAAGGCATATCAAAGATTTTCTCTTTTCCTCCTCTTTTGCTTTTCAGTACCCTGATTACCTGAGGAATTATATCCCCTCCTTTCTCTATAATCACCGTATCGCCAACTCGAATATCCTTCCGTCTGATTTCATCTTCGTTGTGCAAAGTGGCCCTGGTGATGGTTGTACCGGCCAAAGGAGTTGGGTCAAAAACGGCCACCGGGGTAAGAGCTCCCGTCCTTCCCACCTGTACTTTAATCTCCCTGATTCTGGTGGTAGCCTGTTGGGCAGGAAACTTGTAGGCGATGGCCCAACGGGGACTCTTAGAAGTAGAACCCAAATGGGCTTGCTGCCTAAGATTGTTTACCTTTATAACCATTCCATCTACATCATAATCAAGCTCTTCTTTTTTCTCCCGCCAGAGATTATGGAAGAAGATTATCTCTCTTATATTCAGGCAATGCTTGAAATGAGAATTTACTCTAAATCCCCATTTTTTCATTTCATCAAGAGTCTCCAGATGAGTAACTGGTGGGTAAGTGGTAGAAAAAGTGAGGTTGTAAATATAAGTATTTAGAGGTCTTTCGCTGGTAATTCGAGGATTTAGAAGTTTGAGAGATCCGGCGGCGGCGTTACGAGGGTTAGCAAAAAGAGACTTTCCTGTTTTCTCTCTCCGGTTATTAAGGTCTCTAAAACCGGATTTAGTCATATAAACCTCTCCTCGTACTTCTAACCGACCGGCGGTCTTTTCCCTGAGTTCCAGAGGAATGCTCCGGATGGTTCTCAAATTAGCCGTAATATCATCTCCTCGAAATCCATCTCCCCGGGTCGAGCCGCGAGTAAACTTTCCTTCCTCATAAATTAAGGAAATAGAGACCCCATCTATCTTTAACTCCACTACATAGTCAAATTCTTCTCCCGGAAGTTCCCGATGTAGTCTTCTCTCAAATTCCTCAACTTCTTCCTGGGAATAAGTATTCTCCAGGCTGAGCATAGGAAAAGGGTGTTCAACGGTAGGAAATCCCTCTACCGGTTCACCTCCTACTCTCTGAGTAGGAGAGGTGGGAGTAATCAATGAAGGATATTTTCGCTCCAGTTCCCGGAGCTCTTGGAATAACTGATCGTATTCATAGTCGGAGATTTCCGGATTATTTTCCACATAATATTTATGGTCATAATAACTAATCTCCTGCCGAAGTTTCTCCACTCTTTCTCTAATCTCTTCAGTCATCACTGTTGCTTCCTTTTCTCTATCGCCAAAACACCGGGCCGTTTTTTCTAACTGGTAACTGCAAGCTTATCCAGATAGTCACGACCTGGTAGCCATAGGCTTATCCGAGTATTTATGACCGGGTAGCCGCAGGCTTTAGCCTGCGTTTATTTGCGCAGCTTAAAAGCTGCGGCTACCTTTCCTGTGCGCCAGTTAAAACTTGCGGCTACCGCAATTTACTGCAGGACTCCGCTAAGCTGAGGTAATTTCTTGAGGCTAATTCTGACGATTTCCTCGGCCAGTTCCTCGGCCGAGGAAAACTCATCTCGATTAAGCCAGATAATACGTTCATCCTGATTAAACCAATTTAACTGGCGCTTAGCTAAGCGCCGAGTATCTCGCTTAATTAACCTGATGGCTTCCTCAGGAGAATATCTACCCTCAAGATAGTTGATAACCTGGCGGTAGCCCACCCCCTGCATAGCCGGTAAATCTTCCCTATATCCCTGATGGAAAAGAGCCTTTACTTCCGAAATTAATCCTTGCTCAACCATTTTGTCTACCCGGGAATCAATATTTTGGTAAAGCTGGTGACGAGGTAGCCTCAAGCCAATCATAACTGCGTGGGAAAGAGGTCGGACAGATTGTCTCTGAAAAAAGGAAATAGGTTTTCCGGTAATCTGATAGACCTCCAGCGCTCGGCATATCCTGACCAAATCATGAGGATGAATAACCTGAGCTGCCTGGGGATCAACCTTCTTAAGCCTGAGGTACAGAGTTTCTTTCCCTTCTCTTTGAGCCTGCTTTCGGAGACTCTCTCTCAGTTCAAGATCGGCACCCGGTCCGGAGAAAAGACCATCTATTACCGCTTTAATATAAAGACCGCTTCCTCCCACCATAACCGGAAGAAAGTCTCTTTTCTGAAGGGTATGAATGATTGAGCCCACCCTTTTGGCAAACTCAGCGGCACTGAAGATCTGATCCGGATTAACTACATCAACGAGATGATGAGGAAACTTACGGCGAATTCCGGCAGATACCTTAGCGGTACCTATATCCATCCCCCGGTAAACTTGTCGGGAATCAGCCGAGATAATCTCTCCCTTTATCTTCCGGAGAAGAGTTAGGGCTGCTTCTGTTTTACCGGAGCAGGTGGGACCACATATTATCAGTAGAGCCTTCAACACTTTAGCTTTCTTCCTCGTAAAGCCCAGCAGCCTGACTGCAAAACTTTTACTCTCACCAGACGACCAATGAGCTCCTTTTCTCCCTGGAAAATAATCACCTTATTGGTGGTCGTTCGTCCCTGCAGTTCCTGAGGATCTTTAGGGGAGGGGCCTTCCACCAACACTTCTATAGACTGACCGACCAGAGATTTATTGTTTTCTTGGACAATCTGCCGTTGGAGATCGATGAGTTTTCGAAGTCGGGCCCCGCTTATGGGAGCAGGAATCTGACCTTCAAATTTAGCCGCTCGAGTACCTTTAAGAGACGAATAAATAAAAGTGAAGCTACCATCAAATTTGACCGTCTTTACTGTCTCTAAAGTATCTTTAAAGTCCCTTTCTCTCTCACCAGGAAAGCCCACAATAATATCAGTAGTAAGACTTATCCCGGGGATAGCCTGGCGGATCTTTTCCACCAACCTCAGATATTCCTCTCTACGGTAACCTCTTCCCATTTGCTGTAAAATATAATTTGAACCAGATTGGAGAGGAAGATGCAAATGAGGACAGACCTTCTCAAGTCTAGCCATTTTTTCAATCAATTCATCACTCAAATCTCGAGGATGAGAGGTAAGAAATCTTATTCTCTTTATTCCCTTAACTTGGCTTACTTCTTCTAATAGATAAGGAAAATTAATGCCGTCATCTAAATCTCGGCCGTAGGAGTTTACATTTTGCCCCAGGAGAGTGATTTCTAAGTAACCCTCCTCGGCCAGTTGATGGACTTCTTCTTTAATATAAGAAGGCAGTCGGGACCTCTCTCTTCCTCTGACATAAGGAACATTACAGTAAGTACAAAAATTATCACATCCCCGAATAACCGGAACATAAGCAGTAAAGTAATTTTCTCTTAAGACTGGCAGCCTCTCAGGAATAATTCCCTGACTGTCTACGCAAATAATCCTGTTTCTCTTTTCCCGCACTTCATCCAGAAGCTGAGGCAAACGGTAAAAGTTATGAGTGCCCAGGATTACGTCCAAATAGGGAGCCCTTCTGAGCATTTCCTCCGGTTCTTTCTGAACCAAACATCCCCAGATCCCCAGGATAAGATGAGGCTTTTGAGCCTTTAGTTTTCTGAGTTTCCCAAGCAGGCTGTATACTTTATTCTTGACCTTCTCTCTCACATAACAGGTATTAACAAGAATTAAATCAGCTTCTGGGAAATCCTGAGTGATCCTGTATCCTTTCTGTCTTAATAGACCGCTCATCAACTGAGAATCATACTCATTCATCTGACAGCCAAAAGTCTTAATATAAACAAAAGGCATTTCTTCTTTGGTCACTCCCTAATTTTCTGACGGAGGATTATTCAAAGATACCTCGACTTTCTCTTTAATTCCGGCTTTTCGCTTAAGCTCATCTAATACCTTTAAAGGGACATTAACTCTACCCATAAGAATTCTATCTTTAGCCAGACCATGGCAATCCGAACCTCCAGTAATTAGCAGATTATATCTTTTAGCTAATACTCGGTAATGTTCGGTAGCCATCGGACTATGGGAGGAGTGATATATTTCTATTCCTTGCAGACCAAATTTTACCAGATCAGGAATGAGATCATCACGCTTAGACAGAAAAGGATGAGCTAAAACAGGTATACCACCGGCCTCGGTAATGAGACTAATCATTTTGGCCGGGAGTACCTTTATTCTTTTCACATAAGCAGGTTTTCCCGGATTAAGCCAGTCCTCAAAGGCTTTTCCAATAGAAGAAACATAACCCTTTTCTACCATCAAACGAGCAATATGAAGCCGACTAATCACTCCTCGGGGGGCTATCCTGGCTAACTCCTGGCGGTCCACTCTCATTCCCAGTTCATCCAGGCGCCTGAGCAACTTATCATTGCGCTGAATCCTGGTTTGCTGAAATATTTCCAATTGAGACAAAAATTTTTCATCTTTCCAGTTCAAATAATACCCCAGAATGTGAATTTCGTCTTTTCCTATGTCGGCACTCATCTCCACTCCCGGGATTACTTCAACTCCCATCTCCTCACCCGCCCGAAGAGCCTCTTTTACTCCTCCTACACTATCATGGTCAGTAATAGAAATAGCCGTTATCCCCAGATTTTTGGCCATTCTTACTACCTCGGTGGGAGTAAAGGTTCCGTCAGAATAAACTGTATGAATGTGTAAATCTATTTTGGACAATTCTCATCTCCTTATTTCTTGCGCCTGACTATGGTCTATCTCTAATCAACCTATCAACGCAGTCTTTCCTTGTGCTCATCGTCTTGGAAAAAGCAGGTCTCAAATCTGCCTCCACAGCAAACGAGAGCCAGGAAATCTATCTATCATAGTCAACCTCAAGAAAAAGTCAACCGGCCGCCTGGCGCGGCAGATGTATCAGCACATAATATCACCAAGTACGCAACTTGACAGAATTTTTTGCTTGGGATATAATAGAATCTAATTGAAAATAGTGGAAACAGATTGAAACTCTTATCTTCTACTAAACTGTTCAGGAATGTCGGTTGGCAAGGGTAAGACGCAGGTTCTCTTAGCAGTTTTGATAAATTGGCCGTCATTGATGTATTGGCCACCTAAGGACTATTTGAAATCGTCTCAGAAAGATCAAGCAATTAAACTCACCACTATAGTGGTGAGTTTAAAATAACACCTGAGGAGGTGAGAAACAATGAAAAAGTATCTGATATTGACATTGGCGGTACTGGTAATTGGAGCCTTAGCCACGGGAGCACTGGCAGTTGCCCCTGATACTGGAAACCAAGCGTCTGCAGATCGCTCAGCTGGAAAATCCAAGGTGGCACACCTGTACCTGTACCAGAAAGACTACAATGACCCTAACTGGCCTGTTATACTCAGTGATACCTGGGGCAAGATGAAGTACAACACATCAGGATCCGAGTTCAAGTTCCTCTTCAACGGACACGACTTAAAACAACCTAACACTTCATACAGTCTCATCCACTACCGCGAAGACGTGACCGGCTGGCCGAGACCAGTGAATATCCTAGCGACGGGAATGAGCAATGCGAACGGGGATATACACTTGAAGGGCTCTGCGGCACCGGAAGAGACAGGGGAGTATGAAGGTCTCAAGATTT
>DAOVGF010000094.1 GCA_030672545.1 Candidatus Aerophobota bacterium | reverse complement strand
GAACTATACCGGTGATAAGCTCATTGACAACAAAGGTGAGGCGAAAAAGTATTCTCCCCTCTAATCCACACTTTTCGCCCCATTTCCGGACAAACTCCTCTGCCTGATTGGCCGAGGCAAATTCCATTGGTAGAACTATCTTGGCAATCTGAACATCATTAGTTTCCACCGACTCTCCTGGGAGCGGTCTTATTGAACCGCTGTCCGTTAAACCACAGATGGTTAATATGTAGCAACTTGGTTTTGACTGTCGGCTCTCCAGCCTCACTATTTTTCCAAAGGGTGGTGAGTTTGTCAAGTCAATATTTATCAAATCACTTTTTAAGAAAAAGGGTAGAGGCGACTGCAGCTTTGACTCCTTGGTAAGTCGAATTGACCCCTTGACATCTGAGCAGTATTGAGGAATAATAACGCCAGTGAGAATCATAATGAGGAGTTTAAGGAAAGAAATTATTTTTGGGTGGCTGACCGAGAACCAGAGAGCCTGACGGTGTTGAGTTTATAGTTTTGGGGCAAAGAGGAAAGTAAAGTTGGATAAAGAAAACAGTATCCTTAAAGAATATCAAGTCTGTTTTGACAACTTCGTTGATCCCATAGTAATCTTGGATAGTCAGGGTACGTTTTTATTAGCTAATAAAAGGTTTGAAGAGATATCAGGCTTTTCGCCGGTCGAGGTGTTGGGAAAATCTCTGGAGGAGATTGATCTGTTCATTCCGGAGAGTAAGGTATTGACTCTCCGGAATTTTGCTCGAAGAATGAAAGGGGAAAATCCCGCTCCCTATGAGATAGAGGTTCTTACCCCAGGAGGAGAAACAATCCCTTGCCAGGTTAACGCCTTTCTAATTAACCATCAGGACGAGAAATTGGATTTAGTGGTGCTCAGAGACCTGCGGGAGAAAAAGAAGTGGGAGAGAGAACTCGCTCAGGAGAGGGATTTCTCTCTTAAACTAATTGAGACTTCGGGAGCAATGATTTTGACTCTAAATCTTCAGGGTGAAGTAACTTCTATCAATCCGGCCGGAGTGCGGTTACTGGGGTACGAAAAGGAAGAGATTGTGGGAAAAAATTGGTTTGAACATTTTCTTCCTTCAAAAGAAGTGCCCGATACTTTACGAGTTTTCCAAAAAAATGCCAGCGGTCAGTTTCTCAATCCACACGTCAACCCAATTTTGAGAAAAGATGGCACCAAGAGAATTATGGCCTGGAATAACACTGTTGTTACCGACTCAGAAGGTAAAATTACGGGAATTTTAGCTATAGCCCAGGATATTACTGAACAAGAGAATTTTAGAAGAGAGATTTTCCAGGAAGAGAAGGCTGCTTCTATAGGTAGATTGGTCTCAGGAGTGACTCATGAACTAAATAATCCGCTCACTGGAGTGCTGGGGTATTGTGATCTTTTATTGCATTCTAATATAAGTGGTCAGGTGAGGTCTGACGTGCAAAAAATAGAAAGAGAAGCTGAGCGAGTTGCCCAGATTGTCCGAGACCTCTTAGTTTTTTCCCGGCAAAAAAAACCGGAACGGAACTATCTAGACCTTAATTCTCTCCTCGAGGAGGCTATTTTCCTGCAGAGCTATCGACTGAAGCAGTTTAATATTAAACTAATTAAGGAGTTTGATCCGGAGCTACCTACAGTTTTTACTGATACTCAGCAACTGGGAATTGTCTTCTTGAATCTTCTTGCCAATGCCCAGCAATCTCTAAAAGAGGTAAAGGAAAGAGAAATTACTGTAAAAACGGAAAAAGGGAAAAATCTAATTAGAGTAATCTTCAGGGATACTGGTCCGGGAATTTCCCCCGAGAACATTGAAAAAATATTCGATCCTTTCTTCACTACTCGGGAGGTAGGGGAAGGTACGGGTCTGGGTCTAAGTGTTAGTTGGGAGATAGTTAAACAGCTTGGGGGGAGATTATTTGTGGTAAGTAGACCAGGCCGGGGGGCGAGTTTTGTGGTGGAACTTCCTACTGGCACAACTGAATCGGTCCTCGGCGGAGATGTTTAGGGAAAGAGATGGAAGTGGTGTTTGTCCATCAGGGTTTGTCCGTAACACCGAGAGAAATAAGGAATGGATTCTTTAAGTTCGGTGAGCGGTCCGAATCTCAAGGCCTTTTGAGGGAATTTGATAGTTCATTAATAAGGAGTTTGAGGATGATTAAGGCCAGGAAGGAACACCCAAACAATAATTCGGAAGTATCGAGTCGGTCTCCGATAATCATGGTAGTCGATGACGAGGAAGGTGTCCGTGATGTATTGAGTCGATACCTGAGCCGGGCTGGTTATCGATATATCACCGCCAGTGATGGAATTGAAGCCCTGGTACTTTTCAAGGATGAAGATATAGCGCTGGTTTTGAGTGATATAACTATGCCGGGAATGAATGGACTTCAACTTTTGGATCAGATCAAGTCCCTTGATTCGGACATGCCGGTAATTATGATTACTGCTTTGAGAGATATCGATATGGCCATCCAGGCTATGAAGAGGGGAGCTCAGGATTACATTCCCAAACCTTTCAATTTCGATGCGGTATCCATTAGCGTAGCCAGGGCTCTGGAAAAGCGCAGGTTAATCCTGGAAAATCGGGATTATCAGCGTAATCTGGAGGAAAAGGTGAGAGAAAGGACTCAAGAGTTAGAAGAGCTTTTTCTCAATACGGTTACTTCTCTTGCTCACAGTCTGGAAGCTCGGGATAAATATACCAGCGGTCATTCTGAGCGGGTGGCTGATTATTCGGCTTTTATTGCCCGTAATCTTGATTTTTCCCCGCGAGAAGAGAAAGACATTCATCTAGCCGGCTTACTGCATGATATTGGCAAGATAGGTATTCGGGAGGTTATTCTTAACAAAAAAGCAAAACTAAGTGATCAAGAATATGACCATATTAAATCGCATCCTGTTGTTGCTGTTCGGATTCTTGAGCCCATAACCCAATTGAGGAGAGTATTACCGGCCATTAAGTTTCATCATGAGCGTTTTGACGGAAAAGGATATCCTGACGGGCTCAAGGGCAAAGAGATACCTCTGGGAGCAAGAATTTTAGCTGTGAGTGATACCTTTGATGCTATGACCTCGGAGCGACCTTACCGGTCTCCCTATCCTGTAAAGGAGACTTTGCGAAAAATGAAGCAACAATCAGGTCATCAATTTGACCCGGAGATATTGGAAGTCTTTCTCAAGTCGGTAGATTTAATCAAAGAAGTCGCCAGGAAGTAGTCGATATTCCTTATTGACCCTCCAAAAAGCCACATTCAGCTAAGGCTCGCCGTATTCCCCGGATTTATGACAGAAGATCTCAGGCAGTACTCAAAATTTTCCTGTATAAAACTTAAATGTGCTTCCCTTGACAGGCCGGATTTTTTTTCTATAATGGAGAGTGGTGGAATGAAGTGGAGTAAAGTGGAAAACGACTGGTGAGCCAGATGTTTATGGGAGAGTTTCACCATACTTTGGATGAAAAAAACAGAATAACTATTCCCTCTCCTTATCGCCAACAAATTGAAAGGGAGGAGAAAGATCTGGTTATTACCAGAGGACTGGATAAGAGTCTTTTTCTCTATCCTTTTTCTGAATGGGAGAATTTGGGAGAAAAGTTAAGACATCTATCCACCACTCAGGCCAATGTGCGGGCTTTCGTAAGAATCTTCTTTTCCGGTGCTCATCCCGTTCGACCCGATATCCAGGGAAGAATCACCTTACCTCAAACACTCAAGGAATTTGCCGGGATCGAAAACGATGTCACCATTATCGGGTCCTTTAACAAAATGGAGATATGGAGTAGTCAGCAATGGGAAGTCTATTATTGCCAGAAGCATCCGATCTTTGAAAAGTTATCTGAGAAAATAATGGAACTGGAGATATGACTGTTACCGGGCATATTCCGGTGATGGTTGAGGAAGTTCTCTTTTGGTTGCGACCGAGGGCGGAAGCAATTTATGTTGATTGTACTGTGGGATGCGGCGGACATACCTTATCGATTCTTGAGAAAACTGGTGGCCAAGTCAGAATAATTGGAATTGATCAAGATGGAGAGGCTCTTGAGGTTGCCCGACAGAAACTGATCAGATATGTTCAAAGTGTGACCCTGGTCAGAGCCAATTTCAGTGATCTAACTTCGATTCTGCAAGGACAGAGAATTAAGAGAGTTGATGGAATTCTGTACGATTTAGGAGTCTCCTCCTTACAACTGGACAGCCAGGAAAGAGGATTTAGCTTCCGCTATTCTTCGCCCCTGGATATGAGAATGGACCTTCGAGAAGAAACTACCGCTGCTTATTTGGTTAATAAGCTTTCCGCCCTCGAGTTAAAAAAAATTTTTCTTAATTTTGGTCAGGAGAGATGGGCCGATAGAATCGCCCGGTTTATCACAGAAGAGAGAAGAAAAAATACTATCACCAGTACCACAGATCTGGTTCAAGTTATGGCCAGAGCCATCCCTGCCGGAGTGAGACGAAAAAGCAGAATTCATTTTGCTACCCGGGTCTTTCTGGCTCTACGTATTGCTATCAATAGGGAATTGGAGCACTTAGCCATTAGTCTTGATCAAGCTTTTGAATTGTTGGCTTCCCCGGGGAGGATTTGTGTTATTAGTTATCATTCTTTAGAAGACAGAATTGTCAAACAAAAATTTAAGGAGACCGGGAAGGAGAATCTCAAAATCCTCACTAAGAAGATAATCAGGCCCTCTGGTCGGGAAATAGAAAAGAATCCCAGAGCTCGCTCAGCCAAACTCCGGGTAGCCGAGAAAATTTGTAAGAGAAAATAATGATTTGTAAGAGAAAATAATGAAGTGGATAATCCTGATCCTCATATTTGTTCTCTCAATTATAGGGCTGGAGATATACGGGAACTCCGAATTGATTAGAAATGGTTATACCAAACATCAACTATTTCAGAGAGCCAAGGAAGTGCGACAAGAGAACAAACTTCTTGAGCAAAGGATTTCTTTCTCTCTTTCCTTAAATGAGTTGGACAGATATGCTCGTGAAGAACTGAAACTAATGGAACCAGTGGAAATCAGATTCTTAAAGAAAATTTCCCTGGGTCAGATTCATTAATTCTCTTCCTCGGTTTGGCAGTTGACCTTACGTAGGCGGAGTTATAATATTCTGCAAAAGCTGCGGAGAAACACTTTTGACTACAAAGGTGGGGAAAAGAATCCGGATAGGTCTTCCTTTCTTTATCATATTCCTTTCTTTAGGGATAATTGAAATTCGTCTTTATCATCTTCAGATATTGGAACACAAAAAGTTTGTTGCCTTAGCCAGAAAGGAACAGGTCAAGATAATAAAGATTTCTTCGGAAAGAGGTTCTATTCTGGACCGCAATGGACAGGAACTAACAGTAAATGTTCCGTCTTATTCTCTTTATGTACGTCCAAGGTCCATCTCCGATGAGGGGAGAACCGCCCGGGAACTTTCCTCTCATTTGAATCTGGATGAATCTAGACTTTTGCGACAGTTGAGAAGTGACCGGATTTTTCTCTGGATCAAACGTAAACTCCCCCTGGCAAAAAAAGAAGAAATTGACTCCCTTCACTTCGATGGCATTGGCTGGATAAAGGAAAGTGACCGGTTCTATCCCCAGGGAAATCTATGCTCTCATCTTTTAGGTTTTGTCGGAGTAGATAATCAAGGTTTAGCGGGAGTGGAATATTATTACGATGAAGAACTAAAAGGTGAGGGAGGTCAATTTCTACTTAAAGCAGATGCTCTGGGAAATGAGATTCCTCTGACCAAGAGAGTTTTGAAACCATTGATACCGGGCCACAATTTAATGCTTACCGTTGACAGTATAATCCAGTCTATCGTTGAGCAGGAACTCGGTTTGGCTCTAAAAAAACATCAGGCTGAATCAGTGGAGGCTCTTTTCATGGATCCTCAGACCGGAGAGATCCTTGCTCTGGCTAATAAGCCGGATTATAACCCTGGTTCTTATAATGAGTATTCAGCTCGTTTTCGGCGAAACGGGGTGATCCAGGATCTTTATGAACCAGGATCCACCTTTAAGGTAGTCACAGTCAGTGCTCTTCTGGATAATTCACTAATGACCATTGAAGACAAAATCTACTGCCAGGGATCGCTAAGGGTAGCTAATCATGTTTTTGAAGACTGGCACGCCTTTAACCGAGAAATGAATTTAGCTGAAATTATCCAGCATTCCTCCGATATTGGTATGATTAGGGCCTCTCAGAAACTGAGCCGGGAGAAATTATTTTCCCATATCACCCTTTTGGGTTTTGGAGGGAAAATGGGAATTGACCTACCCAGTGAAGGGAGGGGGATTGTCAGATCTCCTTCCCGATGGTCTCTTACTGATCAGCCCTGCATTTCCATAGGTCATGGCATTGCCGTTACTCCCCTACAAATGGTTTGTGCTCTCTGTTCTCTCATTAATGGAGGTAGGTTATTTCGACCTTATGTGACCAAGTGTATTTTGAGTCATCAAGGAGAGGTAATAAAGGAGATTAAGCCTCGACTGATAAGGAGAACTGTCTCCGTGGAAACCTCGGAGAAGATCCGTTATTTTATGCAGGGAGTGGTGGAGGGAGGAACAGGTGAAAGAGCTAAACTAAATAGGTATTTCGTGGGAGGCAAGACAGGAACTGCCCAGATCCCCTCTTTAAACGGGAAGGGTTACCTTCCCGATAAGTACATTGCCTCCTTTATGGGTTTTGCCCCCGTAGGTTCTCCTCGAATTGCCGGAATAGTTGTGGTCAAGAGGCCTACGGGGGCCTACTATGCTAGCGAAGTAGCTGCTCCCCTGTTCGGTCGGATAATGAAAAGGGTTCTTCCTTATATGAATGTTCCCCCAGACAAGGGAGATCTATTGGTGATGAAGGAGACTTCTTCCTCCTAACTTTCTTCCCCAGTCTTAATTGCTTCTTCCCCTTTTATTTTTTTTGTCTATATTATAGTAATAGGTAAGCTTCTCTAAAAGTAAGATTTGAAGGAACTTTGGGTATCGTGAAGGAACCCTTTTTTTGGCTGAGATAGAGTGGTAGCCGCAGCTTTTAAGCTGCGTTTATTTGCGCCAGTTAAAACTTGCGGCTACCTTATCTTTTGCGCAACCTAAAGGTTCCGGCTACCTTTATGAGAATTAGACTATTACAATAATGCTTTTTAGAAAAAGCTTTTATGAAAGAGACCCTAATGAAACTAAGCGAGCTATTCTTGGGAGTAGAGGTGAAGAAAGTTATCGGTAGTCTCTCCGGTGAAGTGAAAGGTTTAAGTTATGATTCCCGCCAGGTGAAGAAAGATTTTGTCTTTGTGGCCATCCCTGGATTCCGAACCGATGGCCACCATTATTTGTTCGAGGCAGTGAAAAGAGGAGCTACCGCTTTAGTGGTAGAAAAAGAGATCAAGAATTTTCCTCAATCTGTGGCGATTTTTCAAGTAAAATCCTCCCGTCGTGCTTTAGCTTTGATGAGCACAAACTTTTATGGTTTACCCTCCCAAAGGATTAAAGTAATAGGAGTGACCGGGACTAATGGTAAGACTACCACCGTTTACCTTCTGGAAAGCATATTCAAAAAAGCTGGATTTGGAACAGGTCGCATAACTACTATTGATTATAGTTGGGGCATTGGGCCTCAGCCTTCGCGGGCAACTACTCCCGAGGCACCCGAGCTGCAGAGTCTGCTTAAAAAGATGATTGAGGCAGGCTATTCTTATGCCGTGATGGAAGTTTCCTCCCACTCTCTAGCTCTGAACCGGGTTGAGGGAGTAGATTTTGATTGGGCTGTTTTCACCAACCTTACTCCTGAACACCTTGATTTTCATGGTAGTATGCAGGCCTACGGGAAAGCAAAACTTTCTCTTTTTGAGAAAATGGGTGAAGAAAAGCGGGTGGCGGTGAATATTGATGACCATTTTGGCCGAATCATCAGGGATAAAATCTCCTGTCAGGTAGTAAGCTATGGGTTGAGAGAAGGGTGTGAGATAAGAGGACAGATACTTAAATTTACCGAACAGGGGGTTCTCTTTCGTTTGCAGGCTAAAGATGGAAGTAGGGAAATTTTCCTTCCTTTATTAGGACGTCACAATGTATATAATGCTTTAGCTGCTTCTTCAGTGGCCTGGGGAGAACAAATACCTGTTTCTTTAATTAGCCAGGGCTTGGAGAATGTTTCCCCAATTCCTGGTCGTCTGGAGCTTGTTTCTGGGAAAAAACAAACTAAAATATTTGTAGATTATGCCCATACTCCTGATGGACTGGAAAAGGTTTTAAGAACCTTGCGTTCTATAACTAAAGGAAAGCTATTAGTGGTTTTTGGCTGTGGGGGAGACAGGGATTCCTCCAAACGTCCTCGAATGGGAAGAATAGCACATCTTTTAGCCGACTATTCCGTAATCACTTCAGACAATCCTCGCAGTGAGGATCCGGAAAAAATAATGCTGGAAATTGAGGAAGGAATAAAACAAGTTGGTGGGAGAAGAGATAAGGATTATCTTTTTATTCCTGACCGTAGAGAAGCTATCGCTAAGGGCATTGAGGTTGGGCGACAAAAGGATGTACTTCTGGTGGCTGGAAAAGGACATGAAAAAGTTCAGATATTTAAAGACAGGATAGAGGAATTTAGTGACCGAGAAGTGGTCAAAGAATTACTGAGTGAGTTTAATTGACTTTTAAGGAAGAGAGAAGGTGGATGAGAGAATTAGCCTGTCTGAACTAACTCGGGTGAGTCAAGGCAATCTTATTGCCGCCAAGGATCCCCATAAAACCTTTATTTTTCCTTCTCAGATTTGTACTGACTCGCGGAAAATAAGAAAAGGAGACCTTTTTGTCGCCTTGAAGGGTGAAAACTTTGACGGGCATAACTTTGTTAAAGAATCAGCCGCTAAGAGTGGAATCGGAGCCATTATAAGCAGAAAGGTAAATTTTCCCTTAACTGATTTTTTTCTTCTTGAAGTGGACAACACCTTGAGAGCTCTGCAGGATATAGCCGGGTTCCACAGAAAAAAACTTTCTCTCACTACTATTGCTGTTACCGGGAGTAACGGGAAGACCACGGTTAAAGAGATGATTGCTCACCTTTTATCTTCTCACTACGTGGTGGCTCAATCCCCGGGCAATTTTAACAATCAGATAGGAGTCTCTCTTTCTTTACTTGCTCTCAATTACACTCATAAAGTGGCTGTCCTGGAAATGGGGATGAACCGCCGGGGAGAAATTTTAGATCTTTCCCGCATCATTCAGCCTCGCATAGGGATAATTACTAATATTCAACATGCTCATATTGGTCTTCTTGGGAGTCGCCGGGAAATTATGGAGGCCAAATCCGAGTTAGTTTCCATTTTGAATGAAGATTCAGAGAACTGGTTGATTCTTAACCAAGATTGCCCCTGGACTTATCGGGTGAAAAAAAAAGCTCGCTGTCGGATATTAACTTTTGGCATGAGAAATTTGGCTCAGATAAGAGCTGAAAAAGTGACTAATTACGGGCAAAGGACTTCTTTTACTCTCACTTATCCTGACGGTCAATCCTACCATATAGGGCTACCTTTTCCTGGTAGATTCAATATATATAATGCTCTGGCTGCCGCCAGTGTAGCGTATCTTCTGGGAATATCGGCGGCTGATGTTAGTCAAAGTCTATCTCAGTTTAAACTTCCTGCTTTGCATATACAGATAGAAGAGATAGCTGAGCGCATTTTGATAAACGATTCCTATAATGCTAATCCTGATTCAATGGAGGAGGCCCTTATCGTTTTAGCCAAATTTGGTAAAAGAAGGAAGATTGCTATTCTGGGAGATATGTTGGAATTAGAAGAAAAATCTACTTTTTTCCATCGAAAAATAGGTAAAAAAGCGGCTGTCTTGGGGATAGATGTTCTTTTTTCTCTGGGCCGATTTTCTGAAGATATGACCCGGGGAGCCCAGGAAGGAGGGATGAAACAGGTTTTTTCCTTTAGAGAAAGAGATATTCTGGTGAAAAAGCTATCCTCTTTTTCTCGAAAAAGTGATTGTTTGCTCATTAAAGGCTCACGAGAGATGAGAATGGAGGAGATTTTTGAAAAGTTAAAGGTGAATTTATGCTCTATGTCTTAAATCTGCCATTTCCCTTGCGAATTGGAGGAGCTTTTATTTTTTCTCTGATAATATCACTTGCTCTGGGAAAAGTTTCCCTGACCAAACTAACCTCAGCAGGAATGTTAAATTATTTTCGGGAAGAGGGCCCAGAGAGCCATCGATTTAAGAAAGGGGTCCCGGTGGGCGGAGGAATTCTTATCTTGTTGGCTCTTCTTTCGGGAGTAGTTCTCTTTGCCAATTTGGCCAATCCTCTTCTTCTTCTGACCTTGCTGACCAGTCTTGCTTTCGGGGTAGTTGGATTTCTCGATGATAGAATTAAGGTGGTCAGAAAAAACTCTCGTGGACTGTCCGGAAAGCAAAAATTCCTCATTCACCTAATTTTAGGGTTATCTATTGCTCTCTGGATTTTTCTTTATCCCGGATACAATAGCGTTCTACAGTTTCCTTTGCTGAACAAAGGGGTTGATATTGGTTGGCTGTATATTCCTTTTGCTGCTTTGGTAATTATAGGGACCTCCAATGCCGTTAATTTGACCGACGGATTGGATGGACTGGCTGCCGGATGTATTGTTCCGGCCGGAGTCGCTTGCGGGTTCTTGACCTATCTGGCTTTGGTCCCGGTTTCTCTTAGCCGGGGGGCCGAAGTTTTCTTTTTTCTTCAGATCGGAGAATTAACTGTTTTTTGGGCAGCTCTTATGGGAGGAGTGATGGGGTTTCTTGTCTATAACATTTACCCGGCCCGGATGTTTATGGGAGACACGGGAGCCCAGGCTCTGGGTGCTGCTCTGGGAATTACGGCTGTTCTAATGAAAAAAGAGATACTTCTTCTTTTGGTGGGTGGTGTCTTTGTCATCGAAGCTCTCAGTGTCATCCTTCAGGTTATCTCTTTCCAAGTATGGGGAAAGAGAATTTGGCGAATGAGTCCTCTGCACCACCATTATGAGTTAAAAGGTGTGGCTGAACCGGTAATCACAGTTTATTTCTGGTTAATGGCCACATTTTTGGCCTGTCTGGGTCTGGTCATAGTTATATTTTGCTGAGAGGAGTTTTTTGTTGGCAGTTTTGGATTAGAAAATAAAGATGATTAAAAAGGTATCCTCGGTATTAATAGTAGGTTTGGGAAGAAGTGGCCGGGAGGTGGCTCTTTTGCTCCGGGAAAAGGGATTTAAGGTACGGGTAACGGAAATCAAGAAAAGTAAGAGCAAACAAAAAGAGGCTGACTTTTTAAGAGAGAAACAAATAGAAGTCCATTTAGGTTCCCCTTCTTTGCGTCTTCTCGAAAAGATAGATCTTGTGGTAGTTTCCCCGGGGGTTCCTCCGAAGATCCCTCTAATTAGAGAAGTTCGTGCCCGGGAAATACCGATTTTGGGAGAGCTGGAAATAGCTTTTCAGTATCTAAAAGACGGTAAATTAGTGGCCATTACCGGCACTAATGGGAAAAGTACTACTACTCATCTGACGGCCCAAATGCTGGGAGGGAAAAAAGAAAGAGTTGAAGTGGCTGGAAATGTTGGACGGCCTCTATCGGAAGTGATAAAAGAGAATCCCCGGATAGTTGTTTGTGAGGTATCCAGTTTTCAACTGGAAACTATAGATACTTTTACTCCTTTTATTTCTTGTATTCTTAATATCACTCCCGATCATCTGGATCGTCACGGAACCCTAAAAAACTACATTAGCTTAAAGAGCCGCATCTTTAAGAACCAGAAAGGCCAGGAAATAGTAGTTTTAAATCGAGATGATCCCTTAGTTTATCAGTTAGCCAAGCAGGTAAAAGCCAGGGTATTTTTTTTTAGTCAGCTTGAGGAACTAAAAAGAGGTGTTTTTATTCGAAAGGGAAGAGTTATTTGCCGTCTGGAAGACCAAGAGAGCATTTTCAGTCTGAAGGGGGTGGCTCTCTCCGGCACTCATAATCGAGAGAATATTCTGGCTGCCGTGAGTATTTGTTCTCTCTTGGGAATAGATAAAGGATTATGGGGCCTAGCTTTGAAGAATTTTCCCGGTCTGTCCCATCGTAGCGAACTGGTGGATGAAGTTGAAGGAGTCAGATTCATTGATGATTCTAAAGCTACCAATGAGGGAGCCGTAAAGAGATGTCTTCAGTCTCTTGACTGTTCGGCGGTTCTAATTATGGGAGGGCGGGATAAGGGGGCCAATTTTTCCTCCTTGAAAGATGAAATCAGGAGGAAAGTTAGGAAAATTGTGGTTATGGGTGAAGCCAGAGAAAGAATATATCATCAGCTCAAAAGCCTGGGATGCCTTCTGCGAGTGGATGATCTTCATCAAGCCGTAGAGGTGGCCTTCGGGGAAGCCAGAGCAGGGGACTGCGTAGTTCTATCCCCGGGATGTGCCAGTTTCGATCAGTTTAAAGATTTCTCTGAGAGAGGGGATTATTTTAAAAGAGAAGTGAAAAGGCTGAGGGAAAGAATTGAAAAACAAAGGCCGTATTGATTATTTTCTGCTCTTTATTGCTTTAACTCTGGTAGCCGTGGGTTTGATCTCCCTGCTAACGGCCGGTGTTCCCCCTGGATACCGGTATCACAATGATCCTTATTTGTATGTGAAGGCCCAGCTTAATTGGGTTGCTCTGGGACTGATTCTTCTTTTTTTAAGCTCCTATCTTAATTATCATCGATATACAAAAATTGGTAAACTTGCTCTTGTTTTAGTCTTTTTGCTTCTGATAGCCGTCTATTTTCCGAGAATAGGACGGGAGATAAGGGGAGTCCGTCGCTGGATCATTCTGGGATCAGTGCAGATCCAGGCCAGTGAGTTGGCCAAAGTGGGCTTGATTGTTTACCTCTCTTCTTCTCTGGTTCGCAAGAAAGAAAAATTGGAGAGCTTTTTCAGGGGATACTTACCTTATTTTTTTATCCTGGGGGCTATCTTTCTCCTGGTAATGAGTGAACCTGATTTGGGGTCCGCTTTAATTCTGGCTATTTTGAGCTTTGTTCTTCTTTATGCCGGAGGAGTTAAGGTTTCTCATCTTCTTTATACTCTTGTTCTGGCTTTTATTCCCATGTATTTTGCTGTTTTTGAGGTAGGCTATCGGCGAAATCGAATACTAAGTTTTCTTTCTCCGGAGAGTGATCCTAGGGGAATTGGCTTTCAACCTTTACATCTAAAGATTTCTCTGGGTTGTGGAGGCTTTTGGGGGATGGGTCCGGGGAAAGGACAAACCAAGCTCTTTTATTTACCCACTCCCCATACAGATTCCATTTTTGCCGTGGTGGGAGAGGAGCTTGGTTTTATCGGCACCACGGTTATAGTAATCCTATTTGGTATGCTGGCTTGGCGAGGGTTGCGAATAGTCAAAAGAGCTCCAGACCCTCTGGGAAAGCTCCTGGCTATAGGCTTTTGCAGTCTAATCTGCATTCAGGGGATTATTAATATGGGGGTGGCCACGGTAATTCTTCCTACCACTGGTACTCCTCTTCCTTTTATTAGTTACGGAGGCTCCTCTATGCTGGTTAGTCTAATTTCCATAGGTGTTCTTCTCAATATTTCTCGATACTCCAGAGCCACCCCCTGAGTAAAGGAACCCTTTTTTGGCCAAGATAGAGTGGTTGCGGCTACCTTTATGAAATCTAAACTATTATTGAGGAGAAGCAGTCTGAGGAATTTATGAAGAACAAGAGTCGGTTAGAGGTAGAAATAAAGGTCAAAGCTAACCGGACACTAATGGAAAAAAAGCTCAGGGAGTGGAAGATTCCTCGGATAAGTCAAGAGGAACAAATTGATATTTACTATACTCATCCCTGCCGGGATTTCAAAATCAGTGATGAGGTCCTTCGGGTTCGCTGCTCGGATACTGGATTTTTCTTAACTTATAAGGGGCCTCGAATGGGTAAGCAAACGAAAGTTAGAGAAGAAATCGAGCTCAAAGTGAACAAGGATATTTATCTATTGTTGGAGCGGCTGAGATTTCGGAGAGTTGGAGAAGTAAAAAAGAAAAGAGAAACTTATAGGGTAGGAAATTTCTCGATCAACCTGGACGAAGTGGAGAGGCTGGGAGATTTTTTGGAGATTGAGACTTCAAATTTGGAGGAGCGGGAAGAAATGATTGAACTGCTGGAAAAACTGGGAATCTCCCGAAGATTTTTCATCATCAAATCCTATCTTGAACTTCTTAATGAATCAACCTAATACGCCTTATCTTAAAATCTTGATTCTTCCAGGATTTCTTCATCCGGATAAGGCTCCTTCAGTAAGTCCTCTGATAAAGAATTTCTGAACGAAGAGGAAAATAATAACCAGAGGCAGGCTCATCATTACCGTAGCAGCGGCCATCTCATTCCAGAACACGTCAAATTCTCTCAGGTATGCACCTAATCCCACTGCTACTGTGTGCTTACTCTGGGTTTTCAGAAGGATGAGACCAAAGGGGTATTCACTCCAACTAATGAGAAAAGCAAACAGAGCGGTGGTGGCCATGCCCAATTT
>DAOVGF010000085.1 GCA_030672545.1 Candidatus Aerophobota bacterium | reverse complement strand
GGTAAGCTACCGGCATCTATTAGTTTTGAGAGAGAGCTTTTCACCCCAGCTTAAATGTGTACCCCCGCACGATGTTCCTGGCGAGCTTATAAGTAACATTTTACCTCGACCAGCAGAAGAAGAGGCTCAGTCAACCGCTCGGATAATAAATGAACTCATCTTTAGTTCCAGAAAAATTCTGGAAGATCACCCCGTAAATTTAAAAAGGGCTAAATTGGGTCAGGATAAAGCCAATATGATCTGGCCCTGGTCACCCGGCTGCAAACCAAAAATGAAGACCTTCCAAGAAAGATTTGGTATCAATGGAGCAGTCATCTCGGCTGTTGACTTAATTAGAGGCCTAGGAATTTACGCGGGTTTTGAGGTTATCAAAGTGGAAGGAATTACCGGTCTTTTCGATACCAATTATGAGGGTAAGGCCCAGGCCTGCCTGGAGGCGATTAAAAATTACGACTTGGTCTGGGTTCATGTTGAAGCCGCGGATGAGGCGGCCCACGAGGGAAATCTAAAGCTAAAAATCAAGTGTATCGAAGATTTTGATTCCCGCCTGGTAAGCAAAATCATCAGAGGCCTTGATAAATTAAAGGAAGAAGTTTCTGTAGCTTTACTTCCTGATCACCCCACCCCCATTTCTCTGAGAACTCATACCGCTGAGGCAGTACCATTTTTAATTTACCATCCGGCTAAGAAACCCGATGAGGTAGCTGAATTTAACGAGATTTCTTGTCAAAAGGGAAGTCTGGGATTTCTTAAAGGAGAGCAGTTTATTATTCAATTTCTAAAAAATTAACTTTTATCCAGGAGAAAAAAATGCCCATAGGACCAGTAATTCCTTTTTATCTGTTGGTAATATTCTGGGTAGCCCGGATGGTAGTAATGTCCGTTATCTGCAGTATTCTGGGCTGGTTGGGAATCAGAATATTGGATGTCCTGACTCCTCAAATTCACCAAAGAGAAAAAATAGGGGAAGATCCGGTTTCTGTGGGATTATTCATTGCTGGATTCGTAATTTTCATTGGCTTAATTATTCATGGAACCTCCACTGCCCCTATTGTTGTCGGAGTTTCTCTTGTGGAAAACCTAATTAATTTGCCCAGGCTGCTGCTTGTTAGTATCGCATTTTTTGCCAGCCTCCTGGTAGGAATAGCTCTTTTCAACATTTTAAATATACTTACCCCCAAAATTCCTTTCCTTAGTATCAAAGACAACTCCAAGGCCATAGGAATATATGTGGCTGCCTATCTTATCTTTCTGGGAATTATCATGCATTCGGCCCTTACTATGTCTTTATGACCAATGAAGCTTAAAATTTATTTCTTCCTATTTGCTCTGGCCACCTGTTGTGGGATTTCTACCTGGGCTTTCCCAGCGGATTTTTATCGGAAGAGCGGAGAAATATACGATTCCTGGAACCTTTGCCGAACCCGACCCCAGGGAATTGACGGCTATTTCCAGGTAACCCGGGAAGGATTTCGACCAGTCATTACTTACGAGAGCTTGGGGAAGAATGCTGACTTAGCTTGGCAACTGGGAGAAAAATTTAAAGAAAGGTATCCTGAGCCTCTTCAGAGAGCAGAAGCTATTTACAGACTGGCCAGAGACCGTATCCGCTACACTCAGGATATAGATCAGTTCGGTTATCCCGAATTTGCTCAGAATGCCGACGAATTAGCCTCCTCTATGGAAAAAGGAAAAGCCCTGGGAGACTGTGAGGATTACGCAGTCTTTCTAGCAGTGCTATACAAGGCAGCCGGATATCGCTCCGCTATAGTTCTCATTCCCGGGCACGCGGCTGCTCTAATTTATCTTCCTCAGTACAAAAAGGGTAACGTCTATCTTCAGGTAAAAGAAGAGTCAGGCTGGATCTGGGCCGAAGCTACCGGGAGAAGAAATCGTCTGGGATGGTGCCCTTCAAAGGCCTTTAAAGGCAGAGTCTGGGCTTATGAAATCAAGGAAGCTGGGGAAATCACCTTCTTACCTCAGAAGGGAGGTGAGCTGGTTCATCTAAGGCAACGAGGTCTCGGTCTAAAAATTCCTTATTTTGCTCTGATATTCCTTTTTATGTGGATTCTGCCTGCGGTAATACGAACATTGCGGAGAATCATTTGACAGAGAAAAGATTATAGAATAAAATGAAATAGTTGCCGCTAAATTAAATATTAGGAGGGATAAATGGGCAGAAGAAAGGTAGTATCGGTTTTGATGGTGCTGGTATGGGGAATAGTTTTGACCCTGGGGATTTCTTGCCTCAGCCTGGCTCAGGAGAAACCCACCTACAAGGTCGTTTCGGATATTAGCTGGCCACCTTTTGAGATGGTTGATGAACAGGGTAATTACGTCGGGTTTGATCTTGATGTTATGCGAGCCATTGCTGACCTCAAAGGTTATAATATCGAAATTAAGGATCTCTCCTTTGACTCTATAATTCCCGCGGTGGCCGCAGGACTAGCCGACATTGGGGCCTCCGGTTTCACCATTACTGAGGAGAGAGAGAAACAAGTTGATTTCTCTAATTCCTATTGGACTTCAGATCAAGCGATCATCATCCGGGCTGATTCTGGACTCAATATAGCTACTGCCCTCAGTAGCGGACGAAAAGTGGGAGCTCAGAGAGGAACCACGGGAGCTGACTGGATTCAAACCAATCTTATTGATCAAGGAATCAAGGTTGAACTCAAACTTTATGAAACCTATCCCCTGGCGGTTCTCGACTTAATCAACGGTAACCTCGATGCAGTTATCCAAGATGAACCAGCTACCCGAGCTTCTCTCAAGAAACAGGAATCGCTGAGCTTGGCGGGAATAATCATCACTGGAGAAGAGTTTGGATTCTTGGTGGCCGAAGGAGATCCCAAGGGAATTCTTCCCAAGATCAACCAAGGTATGGCTGAGTTAAAAGCCTCTGGTGAGTGGGAAAAGCTAATTGCTCAGTATTTTGGTGACTAGGATAAAAAGGTACGGAAAGATTAAAGACAAAAGAAAAGCGGAGGATACCCTCCGCTTTTCTTTTGGGAGACAATGGAAATACTCGAAACCCTTGCTGCTATAGGAAAAAGCATTATTCCTGTTCTTAGAGGAACAGAAATTACGGTTGCCTTAACCTTTTCACTATTAGCTATTGGCTTGATGATGGGACTGCCACTGGCCCTGGGGCAGGTCTACGGAAACAAAATTATTTCCACCATAATTGTTGTCTATGAACGTACATTTCGCTCTATCCCGGCCCTGGTTTTACTCTTTCTCTTTTACTTCGGCCCGGCTACCTTCGGAATATACATTTCTCCTTTCCTGGCAGCTATATTAGCCCTGGGTTTTCGTTCCTCGGCCTACCAATCTCAAATTTTCCGGGGAGCCATTCAATCTATCGGACAGGGTCAAATGATGGCTGCTCGCTCTCTGGGTATGAGTAAATTAAAAGCCATCATTTATATCATCCTTCCCTTAGTTCTTCGCCGCTCCATCCCTTCTTGGTCCAATGAGTATTCCAGTGTTCTAAAGGATACCGCTTTGGCTTTTGCCATCGGGGTAATTGACTTGAATAGATGGGGATGGCGCATCGCCATCAGAACGCAGGATCCCATTATAGTCTTCCTGGTTATTGGAGTAATCTATTTCTTCCTCACTCTTGCCGGAACAAGATTCTTGCGCTGGCTGGAGAAAGAGCTCAAAATTCCGGGATTTCAAAGTAGAGATACCATAGGATAACAAAATGGAACCGATTGAAAAAAATGTACTTTTGAGAGTAAGGCATCTCTCCAAGAGTTATAATAAAGAACCGGTCCTCAAGGATATCTCTTTTAAGGTCAAAAAAGGGGAAACCAAAGTTATCATCGGACCTTCCGGAACCGGAAAAAGTACCCTGCTTCGTTGTCTGAACCGACTTACCAGGCCCGATAGTGGACAAATCTGGTTGGATGGGGTGGAAGTAACCAGCTCTAAAACCAATATTAACAAGATCCGGCAGAGTATTGGAATGGTTTTCCAGGATTTCAACCTTTTCGCCCATCTAACAGTTTTGGATAATGTTCGCATTGGACCCACCAGAGTCAAGAAAATTCCCAAGAGAGAGGCTACTGAATTAGCTTTAGATATGCTCTCCCGGGTGGGTTTAGTTGATAAGGCCGGAGCATATCCGGCAGAACTGTCCGGGGGACAACAACAGCGAGCAAGTATAGCTCGAACTCTGGCCATGCGACCCAAACTAATGCTCTTTGATGAACCCACTTCAGCTCTGGACCCAGAGCTGATTGGAGAAGTATTAATAGTTATGAAAAACCTGGTTAAAAGCGGCATGACTATGGTAGTGGTCTCTCATGAAATGGGTTTTGCTCGCTCAGTATGCGATGAAATTATTTTTGTGGAAAAAGGGGTAATTGTGGAACAGGGACCACCGGATGAACTTTTTCTTCGCCCTAAACACCGGCGAACCAAGGAGTTTCTCTCCAAAATTACCGAGCTCTACGGAAAATCGGAGGGATAATGAACTTCCTGACCTTAGATTGGAAAACAATTTTTCCTCAGTTGCTCAAGGGAACACTCACCACTCTTCAGTTGACCGCTATCGCCATCTCTCTGGGGTTTGTGGTGGGAATTCTCCTTACCCTGGGCTGGTTGTATGGTAACAAGCCGATACGCATTTTTTGCCGGGGTTATGTGGACTTATTTCGAGGAACTCCCCTTCTTCTACAGTTATTCATCGTCTACTATGGGTTGCCTCGCTACGGTATTCGGTTCTCGCCCTTTGTGGCAGCTATTCTTGGCCTGGGTTTAAACAGTGCCGCTTATCAGGCTGAATACTTTCGGGGAGCTATACAATCAATTAGCCAGGGCCAGATGTTGGCCGCTCGTTCCTTAGGGATGAGTGAGTTTAAAGCTATTATCCACATTATCCTCCCTCAAGCACTGAGGATAGTGATTCCTGCCTGGTCCAATGAACTCATTTACACTCTGAAATATTCCTCGGTTGCTTATATGATCGGGACAACCGAACTTATGTTCGCTGGTAAAATTATTGCCGCTAAGAATTTCAGGTTTTTTGAAGTATTTCTGGTAGTGGCCTTTATCTATCTGATAGTGGTTCTCATCATCTCTCATTTTCTTCGGATGATAGAGAAGCGGGCCAAAATTCCCGGTTTGCAGATGATTTCTTAGACCTATTATTTAAATTAGGAGGCTAAATGAATGGAGTTCAAAACCGTGAAAATGGAAATACCCGAAGGAGCTAACATTATTATTGGGCAGACTCATTTCATCAAGACTACGGAGGATCTTTACGAGGTAATGGTAAACTCTTCTTCCCAAATAAAGTTTGGGCTGGCTTTCTGCGAGGCCTCCGGGCCCTGCCTGGTACGCGCGGAGGGAAATGATGATGAATTAAAATCTCTGGCTATCAAAAATGCCCAGAGTCTGGCTGCCGGACACAGCTTTGTCATTCTAATGAAGGAAGGCTTTCCGGTTAATGTTCTTAATGCGGTCAAAAACTGCCCGGAAGTTTGCTCGATCTTCTGCGCCACGGCTAACCCTGTAGAAACAATTATAGCTGAAACCAGTCAGGGAAGAGGTATTATGGGAATTATTGATGGTTTTCTTCCTCAGGGAGTGGAATCAGAAAAAGATCTCCATGCTCGTCGCCGGTTTTTGAGAAATATCAGCTATAAGCTTTAATGGCGGGAAGCAAGGTACTCGTATAATATGTTACTTAGTGATTCTTTTCATAAATAAGGTTACGTATTCAGCTCAAGTCGAGGCCGGTCATTGCGAGGCGTAGCCGAAGCAATCTTCTCCATGAGATTGCTTCACTCACTCTGTTCGCTCGCAATGACATGTAATAGTTGTGTTACAGTATTTATGAAACTGTACACTTAGGTACTATCTTAGGTTTGGTTAATGATCCAACGAAAATCGTTCTTTGAAAACTTACTTTTGGGACCGAAACTTCCTTTTTGATTGTATTCCCCTTTTCCTCAATGCATTACCATTCCCCCGGTGACATTTATTGCCTGTCCGGTCATATACTCTGCTTCGGAAGAAGCCAGGAAGGCTACTACTCTGGCTACATCTTCCGCAGTTCCTGCTCGGGAAAGGGGAATCTTTTCAATTTCTTTCTGGAAAGCTCTGCCCTTAGCCAGCCCCAGTCTTTTACCTAATTCCCCATCTACCATCTCCCACATTTTCGTACCTATAATACCGGGACAAACGGCATTAACCAGAATATTATAACGAGCGAGTTCCTTGGCTAATCCTTGAGTAAAGCCAATCACTCCAAATTTGGCGGCCGCGTAACCGGCAAAAAACTCCGTACCCATTTTCCCGGAACTTGAAGAAATGTTAATTATTTTGCCCCTTTTTTGATTTATCATTATCCTGGCTACCATCTTTGAACAAAGAAATACTCCTTTAAGATCAACATCTATTAATCTGTCCCATTCTTCTTCTTCCAATTCCACAATTGGTTTGACGATAACTATGCCGGCATTATTCACCAATCTATCTATTCTTCCAAATTTTTCCCTGGTTAAGTCAACCATCTTCTCAATATCCCTACTGTTACTGACATCAGCTTTGATAGCCAGAGACTGACAACCTAAAGATTTGATCTTAGCCGCCGTTTTCCTGGCACTATCAAGATTAATATCGCTCACTACCACATCCTTACCTTGTTTGGCTAAATGGATAGAAATAGCCTCCCCAATACCTTGACCTCCACCGGTAACGATAGCTATCTGGTTATTCAATGGCAATTCTTTATCCTCCTTATCTCGGGGGTAACCTAATTTTGGCGAAACCTCAAAATCATAGTCACAACCAGCTTAGTATATTTTCCAGTCTCACAAGATCCAAGACCTATTTGATGACGCAGACGCTGGACAGTTCAGCAGTTATTGCTTGACTTATAATTATAGCAAATATTGAAGAAAATGAAAAAGGAGAAATCTGCCAGTGAATTTCTTGACATAAATAGGCCTGACCATATAATGAAGTGAGTTGTTGCAGAAATCTCTGATAACAGGTAGCGGAGGAACAAGAGAAATTGACTCTGATTAAGAAAGGAGGTGAAAAGATTTTCGCACACGGAGTTTTAGCTGGTGAGACCAAAAACTCCAAGGAAAGGAAAAATCACGTTTCTTCTGTTCAAGAGAGAAAGTAAAGGAGGTTCAAAAAATGAAGAAAATGTTAGTCTTGTTGATAATTTTGATGCTATCACTTGGTTTAGTTACCGCCGGTGGAACCCAGGAAACCCTCAAAATCGGAGGACTTTTAGCTTTCACCGGTGGCCTGGCTCCTTATGGCCCGCCTATTTTCAACGGAGTGGCTCTGGGAGTAAAGCACATTAACGAAGCGGGAGGACTCCTGGGAGGCCATCAATTTGTATTGATCCAAAAAGATACCGCTACTGCTCCGGCGATAGGTAGGGACGCCGCAGCTAAGTTAATACAAATCAATAGAGTTTTAGCTATTGTGGGAGCTCTTTCCAGCGGAGTAACTTTCGCCTCTTCCGGTATTACCATTGATAATGGAGTTGTTCTAATCTCACCCTCATCAACTTCAGCGATGATTACTGATCTGGATGATAATGACTTCGTTTTTCGAAGTGTAATATCAGACACTTTCCAGGGAATCGTTATGGGTAGATTGGCCAGTGGACAATTAGGCTATAAATCAGCCGCGGTAATCTACGTAAATAATCCTTATGGTAAGGGATTGGCTCTGACTTTTCGGGATAATTTTCAGAAATGGGGCGGGGGAGAATGTATGCTTATCCCCTACGAAGAAAACAAACCTTCTTATAGAGGAGAAGTAGAGAAAGCTATCTCCATTAATCCTGATGTCCTGAACATTATTGGTTATCCGGTGGACGGTAACAAAATGTTGGTACACGCGGTCGAACTTGGTTATCAAGGTGCCTTCTTGTTTCCCGACGGAATGAAGGGAGAAGCGGTAGCGGATGGACCAGCCTCAAAATATATAGAAGGAAGTTGGGGTACTGCCCCGGGGACACGGGCAGTTCCAGCATTCAAGGAAGCCTATGATGCCGAGTATGGTCCCTCTACTGTTCCTTACAAAACCGAAGCTTATGATGCCGCAGTTCTGTTGGCCTTAGCCATCCAGAGGGTGGGACCTGATTTTCTCAACTTGTCCTTACCCGAGCAGAGAAAAGCCATTAGGGATAACCTGAGAGCGGTAGCTAATCCACCCGGAGTGGAAGTTGGTTACGGTGAACTGGATAAGGCCCTGAAACTACTTGAAGAAGGGAAGGAAATCAATTACCAGGGGGTATCTGGTCCCATTACCTTTGATAAGAACGGTGATGTCTCGGCTGGATCAGTGGAAATATGGAGAATTTTGGAAAGTAAAGTTTCCACAGTGACTGTCATTTCGGTGGGCGGCTAAAATCGGCCCTTCGGAAAATCTTAAAGGGCCTATCTCTAAAAAGAGACAGGCCCTTTTTTATTGAGATAAGTTCTTATCAAAACATCTTGGAAACTCTCTTTTCTTCCCCCAACATCCCCTGGGGACGCTTAAGTAAGATAACTTCCAGCATTATCCCGATAGCAATTATGCGTAGGCTAGCCGCTCGTACTCCCGAAAGAGCCAAATAAGCGGTAATTAAATCGGTCCCCGCCCAGACTCCCCAGATAACAAAGGAACCAAGAATAGCCCCTTTACTATTTCCACTTCCCCCGGCAATAAGCATTACCCAGATAAGGAAAGTCCCGTAAAGAGGCTCAAAAGTATTGGCATCAATAAATTTAACATAATGAGCGTAGAAACCACCGGCTATTCCCATTATCATAGCCCCGATTACCAAAGATTGCATTTTGAAAAAAAAGACATTTTTACCCGAGGCACCGGCTACTACCTCGTCTTCACGAATAGCACGTAGGACCCGCCCCCAGGGGGAACGTATGCTCTTCTCACTTACCCAATAAATTAGCCCCAGGGTAAGCAAAACCAGAGCCAAAAAAAACCAGTTATACCCATTGGAGATAAACGATTGAAGCCAGGCAGGAAGAAGAGGATGAGTCTTGAGGAAAGCAAATATTTTACCTTGAATAGGAACCTGCCAGGGAGAAGGTATATGTTTCAATCCCCAGACGGAATTGGTCAGCCAACTCTCATTTTTTAATATTAGACGAATGACTTCGGCAATACCAAGGGTAGCTATGGCTAAATAATCTTCTTTTAGTCGAAGAACAGGGATTCCGATAAGTAAAGCAATAATACCACAAGCAGCGGCGGCTCCCAAAAGACCTACCACAAAGGGAAGTTGGAAACCTCCTATTATTCTCCAATCCATAGGTCCGGGAGGCGGACCACAAAGAAGAGCCGAAGTATAGGCTCCTACAGCAAAAAAACCGGCAATACCAATATTAAAAAGACCGGTATAGCCCCACTGAATATTCAAACCTAGAGAGAGAATAGCGTAAATGCCCGCCGTAATAGCAAAAAATACCAGATAATTAAGAATCCCGACAAAAAATTCCATTTATTTACCTCCCAGGATACCTCTTGGTCTAATCAGGAGCATAACCACCATTATTATGAAAGCCACCGCTGGTTTATAAGCAGTGGAGATAAAAAGCGTGGAAAGCTCTCCGGAAAGCCCAATAACCATTCCTCCTAAAAGAGCTCCGTAAGGCGAGCCCACTCCCCCCAGAATTACGGCGGCGAATATAGGAAGCAGCATATCCCAGCCAAAATTAGGAGTAATAAATTTATTTTCGATCCCGGCCAGTATTCCCCCGGCAGCAGCCAGAGCTGTCCCGATTCCCCAGGTCCACATAATCACCCGCTCGGTATTAATACCACACACCCGGGCTAAAGTAATATTATCGGCTGAAGCTCTCATAGCTTTACCCATTCTGGTCTTCTGTAAAAATAGGTGTAAGAAAACCACCAGTAGAGCGGCCACAATAATTATGAAAATTTCATCGGGTTTGATTCTTATTCCTAGAAAAGGTATTTTCCAGGCAATCTGAATCTCCTTAATATAATACTGAGGCTGGGGACCCCAGATAAACTGGATAATGTTCCTTAAAAAAAAAGCTACCCCTACGGCAGCGACAAGAAGCGTAACTGGGCCAGTTTTCCTCAGGCGGGAATAAAGGATACGATCGATAAAAATAGCTATTCCGGCCGTAGCCGCCATAGCTAATAAAAAGGAAATCACCATAGGTAGGCCAAAGGAAAGAGGGTAAAAAATATTTTCCGACATACCCAGTCCTCGAAGCAAAAGCAGAAAAGCCAAAGCTAAAAAAGCTCCCAGGGCCATAATGTCCCCGTGAGCAAAGTTGGAAAAATTTAAAATCCCGTAAGTCAGAGAAAGCCCAATTGCCCCCAAGCTAATAATACTACCAGAAATAATTCCGTAAATAACCAACTGCGGGAGACGTGAGAGTAAACTCAATTTTATCCTCCCAGGTAAAGTCGTCCTACTTCTTCGTTCTCCAGAAGAGCCTGACCGGAGTCTTCAAATCGGTTACGCCCCATAACCAGGACGTATCCTTTATGAGAAAGTCCCAAGGCCTGACGGGCATTTTGTTCCACCATAAGAATAGCCGTGCCTGAGTGATTGATCAGAACAATTCTATCAAAAATCAATTTAACCAGACGAGGAGCCAGACCGGCCGAGGGCTCGTCAAGAAGGATAATTTTAGGATTAAGCATCAGGGCCCGTCCAATAGCTACCATTTGACGCTGACCACCACTTAATTTTCGCACCTTTTGTTTTCGGGTTTCTTTCAAATCAGGAAAAATATGATAAACTTCCTTCATTCTGACTCGATAATCATCTTGACTGGTAAAAGCACCCATTTCCAGATTTTCTTCCACGGTAAGAGAGGGAAAAATATTCTCACTCTGGGGAACATAACAAATGCCCCTACGAACTCTTTGCTCAGAAGCAAGAGAAGTAATATCATCTCCGTCAAAAATTATCTCACCCTGACTTGGTTTCAATAAACCCAGAATGGCTTTCATTAAAGTAGATTTGCCCGCTCCATTGGGACCAATTACGCAAACAATCTCTCTCTCATTTACTTCCATAGAGACCCCGTGCAAAATTTCAGTTTCTCCATATCCAACTTTGATATTGACCGCCTTAAGTAAGCTCAAGATTAAGCCCTTCCCAGATAGGCTTCTATTACCCTCTCGTCTTTCTTTATCTCTTCGGGGGTTCCCTGGACCAGCTCCCGACCTCTATCCATTACGATTACCGTATCACATAAGTAAGTAATCAAATCCATATCGTGCTCGATAAGGAAGAAAGTCTTTCCTCTCTCTCTCAATTGCTCGATATTCCGATTTAATTTTTTCATCAAAGTAGGATTTATCCCGGCTCCTGGTTCATCCAAAAGAATTAATTTGGGCTCAGCCATTAATGATTTAGCTAATTCGAGCAGTTTCTTTTGACCGGACGAGAGATTTTTGGCGTATTCCTCCCTTAGGTCGATCAACTCAAGAAATTCCAGCACATCCAGGGCTTTGTCCTGGATATACCGCTCCTGAGCCCGGACTGATCTGGAGCGAAAAAGAGAATTCCAAATATACTCCCCTTTCTGATTATCAGGAACCAGCATAAGATTCTCCAACACAGTCATCTCTCTAAGTTCCCGCGGAATCTGGAAAGTCCGACCAATCCCCTTTCTAACAACCTTATGGACGGGAAGACCGGTTATCTCCTCTTCATGAAACCAAATCTCCCCTTTATCTGACTTATAAAAACCAGTAATAAGATTAAAAAGGGTGGTCTTGCCGGCTCCGTTGGGACCCATCAAACCGGTAATAGATCCCTCTTTTACCTCTATAGAACACCGGTCCACCGCTTTGAGACCTCCGAAGCTCTTCTCCAGCTTTTTTATTTCCAGTATAACTGAGCCTTCTGTCATTTTAGACCAGCCCTTCCCCTCATTTTCTCTCACAGCTCGCAGATTATTAGATCTTTTCTATTTCACAAATGAATATCCTCGCTTCTGGTGCCAGAGCTGGGGATTTATTAGATACTCATTAATCAAAACTAATTCTCTGTCACTAAAATAGTTCTTCTCTAACCCTGCCTTCAAACAAGAGCTAAGATTGGTCAGAGAAAAAAGAGTTACTTTTTCCTGTTGTAAAAGTTCTCTACCCCCTTGCTCTCTATCAAAAACCACCAGGCATTTATCAATTCTGCAGTTAGCTCTTCTTATGGCCTCAAAAAATCTTAATTTACTCCCCCCGTCAGTAATCAGATCTTCATAAAGCAATACTGTACTGCCTGCTTTAACCTGACCCTCAATTTGTGAGAAAAGACCATGTCCTTTAGGCTGCTTTCTCAGATATATAAGAGGAAGAGCTGTTTTTTCGGCTAACCAGGCCGCAAAGGGAATGCCTGCGGTTTCCCCACCGGCAATACAATCAGCCTGCAAATCTTCAGTTTCATACAGCCAGCAGGCGCACCCGGTAACAACTTCCCTGGCTGCTTGGTGAGAGATAAGCACCCGGCAATTAATATATAAAGGACTGTAGTTTCCGGAAGTTAGTCTAAAAGGATTCTTCAGGGAAATCTTTATCGCTCCGGTCTCCCAGAGTAAAAGAGAAACAATTTTTTCAATCTCCGGTCTCATCTCTTTTCTGCACCTTAAGTCGGAAAATCCGGCGGCAAATTTCTCGAACTGTCTTTTTCATATCTTCCGAGTTGTATATAGTTGAGCCTATAATAAAATAGGTTGACCTAACTCCGGTCACCTGGAATACTCTCTCCAAACATCCTCCCTGCCGTCCCAAACCCGGCAACAGCAATCTCATGTTTCCCCCCAACTCATCCAGTAAAGGAAGATATCGGCCAATTGATTCGGGCCGATTACCCGGAAGAACAAAATATTTTACTCCCTCGAGAGCGGCTATTTTGAAGATCTGCCCGGGAGCATCATCCTTCAGGAAACCACCTTCCTTTTCTAGATACTTAGGATGAGTCATCTCCCCTCCCACGATAGGAATCATTCCTTGATTTTGGATTTCTTTAATAAAAGCGACCTCACTTTCAGGACCAGCTTGAGGAAAGATGATTACATCGTTGACACCGGCTTCCCGGCAAATCCGGGCAAAGGGAGCCGCCATTTCCGGAATGTCGGTACCAGCTTTCTGATGATCATAGATAATGGGTAAATCAGTATATTCCCTGATAGTCTCTACCACTTTACCCAGGGAGAACTTCAAAGCTAACATAAAACCAATTTTGTATCCCACTACCCCTTCTACCCGGGAGGTCACTCTTATTAAACTCCGGAGTTTGTCCAGGGAATCAACATCGCAAGCCGGAATTAGGCCACAGTCAAATGAAAACATAAGTTTCCTCTCTGACGAATTTGGTTAGGCAAATCCACCACTCTTAACTATCCTAATCAAAGAGTGCTACTTAGTCAAACACATCCGGCATCATCTACCAACACTCTTTGTTATTTGCTTTCCTAATTCAAAAGCTTGCTGGAGAGCCACCGGACGAGAGAGTATTTCCTCCTTCTTTTCTATCCCGGAGAAAAACAACTCTCCCACATACTCAGCATCGAAGGCATCAAAAAAATACTTTACCGTGAGAGCGGCTCCTTGAAATAGTCGCGCTCCTCGGGTGGCACCCACCGCTACAAACCAACCCTTAGCCCTGGTCTTTCGCTCGCTTTTCATCTTTAAAACATATTTCCTGGCCCAGAGAGCTTGACATCTATCCACAAAAGCCTTGGTCTGGGCCGTTAGACCATAAAAAAAAATAGGAGAAGCTAAAATGATGGCATCCGTTGTTAGAAGCTTGGAATAAATCTCCTGCATCTGATCACTTATCACACATTTGCCTCTCTCTTCGCATTTCCGACATCCCTGACAGGGAGAAATATTTAGCTCTGCCGGATAGATTTTTTGAATTTCAACTTCTTTTTGCCCTATTCCTCTGAGAACTTCCTCCAGTAATATATCTGTATTACCTCCCCGCCGAGGACTACCAAACAAAGCCATTATCCTTAGCTTGCTATTCTCATTCATTATCCCAAAAGAAGTTCCAAGGCGTGGTAAGGACATACCTTGACACAGAGTCCGCAGGCAATGCACCTCTCCTTATCAAAACTAACCTCCATACTTTCCCGGTTCAGAATAAAGGCCTCAGTTGGACATAAGGGAATACAAAGAGTGCAGTGGGTGCATTCTTCCTGATTCCAGAGAATATCTTGAACCAGTGGTTGAATTTTTACTCCCAGTCTTTTCAGATAGTCCACCCCTTCTTCGATCTTAGTCTTCTCTCCTTCTACGCCGATGACCACATTTCCTTCCTCTTGAGGTTTAACCCTGGCTGACAAAATATTAATAGCCAGACCATAATCTTTTACTAATCGGTAAGTTATCGCTTCGTTAACCAGATGGGGCGGAAACCTCAAAACCAGTGTTCGCTTAGCCATCTCTATCTCCTTTCCCTAAGAGGCCGGAAGACATATTCACTTTCCTTGCCCGGGAATTTGGCTACTGGCTGAGTAAGGAAAAATTTGCCTTCTTTGATCCATTTCTTTAGAATTCCCGCAATCTCTCGAGCTCTTTTATAGCTGGAGATTCCTCCAGTAGAAACTTCTTTTCCCTTAATAATAACTTTCCCAGATCTCAACTGTTTATAGTTCACCTCTCCCAGAAATTGATTTGCCTCTCGACCATAATCGACAATGGGAGCATAAATCTCCTCATCTCTCACGGCAGTGAATTTAGCTACCCTTTCATTAAGAACAGGGATGGGAACCCCCAGGCCTACTGAGAGGGTAACTCCGTATCCCCTCATACTGGTTCCTCGGAGATATTTGGGGTTCATCATTTTGGCATCTCCAATAGTAGCCATAGTTCCAGCCTCTACCCGCGGAACTTCATTATCTCCCCGCCCCACACCCGGGTTATGCTGAGTACCCCACCAAGCGATATACCCCACTCCTCCCCCCAGAAAAATCCGAGTCCCTATTCCTATCACCTCATAAAGGGGATCATTAAGAAGTGGGGAAAGCTGGCCAGCACTACAGTAATTAGCATTGCCCAAATGAGGTTCAAGTAAACCCATATAGGTATAAATCACTCTATCAGATGTATTCACCGCCACATTATAATTCTGATACCCGTTTCTCGGATTAAAGAGGGTCACCTCATTTAAATCCTTAATATTTACCATTGTCTCCAGTTCCTTCCGGGGATAACAATCGGTCCCGTAAGCAGTGGCTTTTAAATTAATATCTTTTCCGGCTACCAGATCTTCAATTACATGACCACCCCCATACCTAAATTCGCCTGGATAAACTCGATTGGCCGGATCTCTCTCCTGAAGTTCCGTAGCTCCCAAATACACGTCAACAGCCGCCAGCCCGGCATAAGCGGGAACTTCGTTTAGCCATACTTTCTCAACTTTTATTTTGGGAGAGGAATGACCAAAATTAATAAAAATTCCTGATGAGCACATAGGTCCAAAGGTGGCTGTGGTGACTACATCTACTTTCCGGGCCGCTTTCTTAATTCCCTCTTTATCTACCAGGTCAATCATTTCTTCCGCCGTTACCACTACTACCTGGCCTTTCTTTATCCGTTCCTTTATCTCATCTATAGTCTTAGCCATTCCTGCCTCCGCTCATCTACGACACAGTGTATTTATCCGGGATACCCAAAAGTAAACAAAGAGAGGGAGGCTAAAGCCTCCCCTACTCACCTCGTCATTGCGAGCCTGCTGAGAAAGCAGGCGTGGCAATCTCATGCAAATTGTAATTAAACTGCCTTCTTTGTCAATCATCGTTGAAAAAGGGGACGGTTCTCTTTTTACCAAAATATCCGTTTTAGGGAGTGTCTTGGGGAGGTTACTAAGTTCGATAATGAAAGGTGAAGAAAAACCTAAGACCAAATCTGCAAAGCAAAAAAAAGGCTAAGAGAAAAAGGGAGCAACGAGAGAACCGTCCCCTTTTTCTCCGAGACCTAACCCCGTTTATATCGCTTGCTTAATAGCTTGAAGCAGACCAGATAGACTATAAGGCTTCTCTAAGAAAGGAAATCCTTTTTTTTCAATGGCGGGCCACTGTGATTTCCTATCGGCATAGCCACTGGATAAAAGAATAGATAAATTAGGCTTCCTGGATAAAAGCTCCTCTACTAGCTCAAGACCACTTCCATCAGGCAGGACTACGTCAGAGAAGATCAGATTGAAATCTTCCTTTTCCTCTTCAAAGATATTGAAGGCCTCTTTCATATTTTTGGCTCCAAAGACCAGGTAACCATTTTCCTGGAGAACTTGGCCGGCATACTCAAGTACCTTATCCTCATCTTCTACCAAGAGAATCTTCTCTCCGGAACCTTGCAAGTCTTTTAAGGAAATAGTTTCTTTTAGCTCATTCTCTGTCTTGGCAGAAGAAGCGGGCAGGTAAACTTTAAAGACTGAGCCTTGATTTAATTCACTGTAAACATTAATCCAACCAGAATGTTGTTTTACTATTCCGTAGACTACTGATAAGCCCAGGCCGGTCCCTTTTCCTACCTCTCGGGTGGTAAAGAAAGGCTCAAAGATATGCTTGATTACTTCTTTGTCCATTCCTGCTCCGGTATCTTGAAGGGAAAGACAAACAAATCTTCCTGTCTTAGCCTCAGAATGAGTATTTAAGTAGACTTCATCGACTAAAACATTTTCTGTTTTAACAGTTAATGTACCCCCTTGGAGCATAGCCTCCCGGGCATTAAGGGCTAAATTCATAATTACCTGTTCTATTTGTCCCTCATCCGCCTCTACTGTCCAGATATCCGGGGCCAGCTCAGTCTCAATCATAATGTCTTCCCCCAGCAGGCGAGTAAGCATTTTCTTTAGGCTCTCCACTGTTTTATTAAGATTAAGAGAGGTAAGTCTGATAGGTTGTTTGCGAGAGAAGGCTAAGAGCTGTCTGGTTAAATCGGCTGCCCGGGAAGAAG
>DAOVGF010000066.1 GCA_030672545.1 Candidatus Aerophobota bacterium | reverse complement strand
GGGTTTTTTGGGGAATTCCATTCTTGGTAGTGATTTCTCTTTTGAGATATACATAAAACAAGGAGCGGGAGCTTTTGTGTGTGGGGAGGAAACTGCCTTGATTGCTTCCATTGAAGGAAGAAGGGGAATGCCCCGGTCCCGGCCTCCTTTTCCGGCTCAATCAGGCCTCTGGAATCGTCCTACCTGCATTAATAATGTAGAGACTCTGGCCAATGTTACCTATATTTTTCTCCAGGGAGTGGAGCATTACACTGAAGTAGGAACGGAGACAAGTAAGGGGACGAAGATTTTTGCTCTGGCCGGCAAAGTAGAGAACACCGGGCTGGTGGAAGTTCCCATCGGCTCGACTTTAAGAAAGGTTGTGTTTGATATTGGGGGAGGGGTGCCCCGGGGTAGGAAGTTCAAGGCGGTTCAGATAGGAGGTCCCTCTGGAGGATGTATTCCCCAGCGCCACATAGATACACCCATTGATTACGATTCCTTGAAGAAGCTGGGAGCCATAATGGGCTCCGGTGGCATGGTAGTAATGGATGATAACACCTGTATGGTTGATATTGCCAGGTTTTTTCTGGATTTCGTCCAGGATGAATCCTGCGGCAAATGTGTTCCCTGCCGCCTAGGAACCAAAAGGATGCTGGAGATTCTCACCCGGATTACCCGAGGTGAAGGAAAAAAGGAAGATCTGAAGTTGCTGGAAGAACTGGCCCGGGTAGTCAAGGATAGCTCTCTGTGTGGTTTGGGTCAAACGGCCCCCAATCCGGTACTCTCCACTCTACGCTATTTTTCAGAGGAGTATCTCTCTCATATCGAAGACAGATTTTGTCCGGCCTGCAGTTGTGAGAGTTTGTTTACCTCACCCTGTCAGAATGTGTGTCCTCTGGGAATAGATGTTCCCGGGTACGTAGGACTGATTGCGGCCCGAAAATATGAAGAGGCCTACAAATTGATTTTCCAGCGCAATCCTTTTCCAGGAATCTCGGGGCGGGTTTGTTATCATATGTGCGAGAGCAAATGCCGCCGGTCCGAACTGGATGAACCGGTAGCTATCAATGCCTTGAAGAGGTTTGTCAGTGACTGGGTTTACCGGAATAATCTGGCGAACTTTGAGCCTCCGTCTGCTCAAAACAAGAAGAAGATAGCTGTTATTGGCTCCGGGCCGGCCGGACTTAGTGCGGCTCATTATTTAGCCGGATGGGGATACCAGGTGACCATTTTTGAAGCGCTTGAAGTAGCTGGGGGAATGCTGGCCGTGGGAATACCCGATTATCGCCTCCCTAAAGACCTGGTGGCCCGGGAAATCAAACTGGCGGTTGAAGATATGGGAGTAGAGATCAAGAAAGGAGTAGAAATCGGAAAGGATCTGGCCTTTGATGATCTCTCGGATATGGGATATAAGGCTATATTTATGGCCACCGGGGCTCATCAAAGTCGGAGATTGCACATTCCCGGAGAAAACCTAAAGGGGGTACTGGGTGCGGTTGGGTTTCTACGGGAGGTAAATCTGGGCCGGCCACCAGTAGTCAAGGGTGAGGTGACGGTGATAGGAGGGGGGAATGCGGCCATTGATTCAGCGCGTACCGCTTTGCGTCTGGGAGCTGAAAAGGTGAGAATTCTTTACCGTCGGTCTCGGGAAGAAATGCCCGCTCTGGAAAGTGAGATTAGAGCTGCTGAAGAGGAGGAAATAGAAATTCTTTATTTAGCCGCTCCCATTAGAATTATGGGAGAAAACGGCCAGGTCAGGGCGGTAGAGTGTTTGAAGATACGACTGGGGGATTACGATGAAAGCGGAAGAAGAAAACCTGTTCCCCTAAAAAACTCGGCCTTCTTTTTGCCAAGCAATCTGGTAATACTGGGTATTGGCCAATTAGGTGACCTCTCTTATCTGCCCTCCTCCATTGCGGTCACGGGCTGGGAAACCGTTGTGGTGGAAAAAAATACCCTAACTACCAGTCAAGCCGGCGTCTTTGCCGGCGGTGACCTGGTGACTGGGCCGGCCACGGTAGTAGAGGCAATAGCTTCCGGCGAAAGAGCTGCTCTGGCCATTGATAAATATCTCAGGGGAAAAGTATTGAGGGTTTCCTTTCCTATTAGAAAAAGAGTCTTTGATAGTTTTCGCCTGGAAGAAGTCGAAGCTGTGCAGAATCGAAGGGTGAGGCTTCCGACTCGAGAAGCCAGTCAGAGGAAGAAGGACTTCTCTGAAGTTGAGTTGGGAATAGGGGAGGAGGCAGCCGGTGAGGAAGCTAAGAGATGTTTGCGCTGTGACTTGGAACAAGCCAGGAGTCGGGAGGACACAGGTGCGGAAGGTTAATCTGATAATTAACGGGACGAAATTAACTGTTCCGGAGGACCAAAGTGTCCTGCAAGCTGCTCAGTCTATGGGAATCGAAATTCCTCATCTTTGCTATGATTCAAGAATTTCACCAACCGGTGCCTGCCGGCTTTGTGTGGTTGAAGTAAAGGGAAAAGAAAATCTTATGGCATCGTGCACTTTGTCGGTAAGTGAGGGAATGGAGGTTCTCACTAATAGTGAGCGGGTAAAAAAAGCCAGGAAAATAATTCTGGAACTTATTCTCTCCGATCATCCCCTGGATTGCTTAACCTGTGAAAAGAGCGGTAATTGTGAGCTGGAAAAATATGCTTATCAACTGAAGGTTTCTTCTTCTCGCTTTTTGGGTGAAAGGTCAATTTATCCCATCCGGGAGGAAAATCCTTTTATCAGCCGGGACAACAGCAAATGTATTCTATGTGGAAGATGTGTCACTGTTTGTGAGGAAGTGCAAGGCTGCTCAGTTCTTGATTTTAGCCAGCGGGGATTTGCCACCCTAATCTCCACCGGTCTTGATCGATCTCTCACTGAAGGTCCCTGCGTCTTTTGTGGTAACTGTCTTTCGGTCTGTCCGGTAGGAGCCTTGACCGAAAAGGGGAGGAAGTTCGAGGGGAGAGAATGGGAGCTAAAGAAAGTGGAAACAGTGTGTCCTTACTGTGGCTGTGGCTGCAATATTGAGCTTAATGTTAGGAACAACCGGATTATCAAGGTCACCTCCTCTCCGGAGAGTGTGGTTAATCAAGGTTGGCTCTGCAGCAAGGGTAAGTTTGGCTTCGAGTTTGTCCATTCCTCGGATAGGTTAACTTCGCCTTTAATTAAGAAAGAAGGGAAGTTCTACCAAGCCAGTTGGGATGAGGCCCTTACTTTGATATCAAAAAAGTTGCCACAGATAAGAAGGGATTTTGGTCCGGATAGTATGGCCGGTCTTTCTTCGGCTAAGTGCACTAACGAAGAAAATTATCTTTTTCAGAAATTTATGCGGGCGGTGATAGGTACTAATAATGTGGACCACTGTGCCCGACTGTGTCATGCTTCCACGGTAGCCGGATTAGCCCGGAGTTTTGGTAGCGGAGCCATGACCAATTCCATTGGGGAAATCGAGGAGGCCGATTGTATTTTAATTACCGGTTCTAACACCTCAGAGACCCATCCCATAATTGCTCTTCAAGTGAAAGCTGCTCTTCGGAATAATAGAGCTCGTCTAATTGTGGCTGATCCACGAAAAACAGAGATGGCTGAGCTGGCCGATGTTTGGCTTAGACATAAACCGGGTACTGATGTAGCCCTTTTCAACGGAATGATGAAGGTAATTCTAAAGGAAGGGCTTTTGGCTGAGGAATTTGTGGGAAAAAGAACGGAAGGATTCGATGAATTTACCCGGGTGGTCAAGGAGTATATCCTTTCGCAGGTTGAGGAAACCACCGGGGTCCCGGCGGATCTGATAAAAGAAGCGGCTCGGATTTACGCCGGCTCAGAGAGAGCAACCATTCTCTACGCTATGGGAATAACTCAACATGTTAGCGGGACCGATAACGTTCTTACCCTGGCCAACCTGGCTATGTTATGTGGAAAGATAGGGAAGAGAAGTTGTGGGGTGAACCCCCTGAGGGGTCAAAATAATGTTCAGGGAGCCTGTGATCTGGGGGCTTTACCTGATGTTTACCCGGGATACCAGCCGGTAGATGATATTGCTGTGCGTAGAAAATTTGAAGAAGCCTGGTCGACCAGCTTACCGGATAAGCCGGGATTGACCGTAATGGAAATAATTCAGGCTATTGAGAAAGATGAAATCAAGGCCCTTTACATTATGGGAGAAAACTCGGCGTTGTCAGATCCTAATTCTTCTCGCACTCGAGCCGCTCTAGCCAAAGTTGATTTTCTGGTAGTCCAGGATATTTTTTTTACAGAAACAGCCGATTTTGCAGATGTGGTTTTACCCGCCGCCTGTTTTGCTGAAAAGGAAGGTACCTTTACCAATACTGAGCGAAGGATTCAGCGGGTACGTCAGGCTCTCTCTCCGCCGGGTGAGGCTCGAGCTGATGGGGAGATAATTTGTAGTTTGGCCGAGAAAATGGGCCAACCAATGAGTTATTCCTCGCCTGGCCGGATTATGGAGGAAGTCGCTTCTTTGACTCCGATTTACGGGGGAGTAAGTTTCCCCAGATTAGAAAAAGGGAGTCTGCAGTGGCCTTGTCCTTACCCGGAGCATCCCGGAACCAAATTCCTGCACCGGGGAAGATTCAGTCGGGGGTTAGGTAAGTTTCATTCCACCCATTATGGTGAGCCGGCTGAGCTTCCTGATTCAGAATATCCTTTTATTTTTTCCACCGGAAGAACTCTTTTCCACTGGCATACCGGAACTATGAGTCGGAGAGTCAGGGGACTGAATGAGATTTACCCCGAGGCTTTAGCGGAAATTCATCCTGAGGATGCGGCCGGGCTTGGTCTTAAAACCGGTGATATGGTGGAGGTTTCCTCCCGTCGGGGTAAAGTAAGAGCCAAAGCTGAGATTACCGATAAGTCACCTCCGGGAGTGGTCTTTATGACTTTCCATTTCCGGGAAGCGGCGGCTAATATTCTTACTCTTGATGCCCTTGATCCCATAGCTAAGATTCCTGAGTTCAAAGTTTGTGCCGTGAAGGTGAAAAAGGTGGGGGAAAGTCGAGAAAAGCTGGGGTAACAAAATGTTGAGGAAGATTAATCCAACTAATTTGATTATTTTAGCTGGGGGAAAAGGCCAGAGGTTAGGAAAAGAGAAGGCTTTTCTTGAGGTGGGAGGAAGAAAACTTCTGGACCGGGTTCTGGACCAACTTAAGTTAATTCAGTGCCAGGACGAGAAAATAATTATTGTAACCCAGGGAACCGACCGTTTCCGGAGCTATAAAAATGTCGAGATAAAAGAAGATATTGTTCCCGGCCAGGGGCCGCTGGAGGGAATTTACTCCGGGCTGGTCTTTTCTCAAACCAAATATAGTCTGGTACTGGCCTGTGATATGCCCTTCTTGAGCGCGGAGTTGCTTGAGTTTATGCTGAGGATTGACCGGGATTATCAGGTTCTCATTCCCCGGTTCAGTGATCAAATGGAACCTCTGGTAGCTATTTATTCCCGAGAGATCCTTCCTCTCATCGAAGAATCACTCAGGCAGGGAAACCGGCGGGTCCGTAACATATTCTCGCGTCTTAGAGTTAGATATCTTAATGAGCAGGAGATAGTCAGATTTGGCCGGCCGGAAAGGCTGTTCTTCAATGTGAATACTCTATCTGACTTATCTCGAGCTAATGAATTAGCTAAATTAGAGAGGAGATGACTATAATGAAGGGGCAGTTTATTTTGGCTCATGATTTAGGAACCACGGGTGATAAAGCTACTCTTTTCGATGAGGAAGGGAACCTTTTAGCCAGCTCTTTCGGTGCTTATCCTACTTTTTATCCTCAAGTAAACTGGGCTGAACAGAATCCGGAATACTGGTGGAAAGCATTTTGTCGATCAACCGGAGAGCTTTTGAAAAAAGCTCGGATTCCTGCTTCGGAAATAGCTTGTGTCTGCTTCAGTGGGCAAATGATGGGATGTCTACCGGTGGACAGAAAGGGCCGACCTTTACGTAAGGCTATTATTTGGGCTGATCAACGAGGAGAGCAGCAAGCCGATAAAATCAGGGAAAAATTAGGAGAGGAGAGCGTATATATCACCACTGGTCACCGTATTAGTCCCAGTTATTCGGCGGCTAAAATAATGTGGGTCAAAGAGAAGGAACCGAAAGTTTTTGAGCAGGCCCATAAATTCCTTCAAGCCAAGGATTATATTATTTTTAAATTAACCGGCTCTTGGGTAACTGATTATTCCGATGCTTCCGGGACTAATCTTTTTGACTTGAAAAAAAAATGTTGGTCTTCATCCCTTCTGGAAGCGGCTGGCCTTTCTCCGGGAATTCTTCCCCCGCCCCATCTTTCTACCGATATAGTGGGGGAGGTTCTGGCCAGGGTAGTCGAGGAGACTGGTCTTGCTTCCGGTACGCCCGTGGTGATTGGGGGAGGAGATGGGCCTTGTGCTTCAGTGGGAGCTGGATCAGTTAAAGAAGGGATAGCCTATGGTTATGTGGGTTCATCGGCCTGGATTGCTTGCACCAGCCGGGTTCCCGTGTATGACTCTCAAAGAAGAACCGGTACCTTTTGCCATCTTATTCCCGATATGTATATGCCCCACGGTTCGATGCAGGCAGCGGGAGGATCTTATCAATGGCTTAAAGAGAATATTTGCCTGGCTGAAGCCTCCCAGGCGAAGAGAATTTCCTTAAGTCCTTACGAAATTATGAATCTGGAAGCTAAAAATGCCGGGGCCGGAGCGGGTAATCTGATTTTTTTGCCCTATCTCATGGGGGAAAGGAGTCCTTATTGGAATCCACTGGCCAAGGGTGCCTTTATCGGTTTAACTCTTACCCATAAAAGGTCTCATCTTATCCGGGCCGTTCTTGAAGGAGTGGTTTTCAATCTTTATTATATTCTGGAAATTTTGCAAGCGCAGATTCCCTTTTTTAAGGAAGTGAGAGCTATTGGAGGAGCAGCCCGATCGGTCATCTTCCGACAGATTATGGCTGATGTTTTTGCTAGACCAATCCCTCGACCTCTCTTAATGGAAGAGGCAACTTCTCTGGGAGCGGCTATTACCGGAGGCGTGGGCGTGGGAATTTTTAAGAGTTTTGTGGCCGCGGAAAAGGTAGTCAAGATAGTGGAAACTCAAGAACCAAACCATACTCTTCGGGAAGAATATGGGAGACTTTATGAAGTTTTCAAACAATGCTATGAGGCTCTAATTCCAGTTTATAGGAATTTAGCTTCTCTGGATAAGTCAAGGGGGCTGAATCGTGGGTAAATTACGCATCGGTGATAAAGTAGTAGAAGCAGAGGGAATCGTTTTTGATAAGGATGGAACTTTGATTGACTTTGCTTTTGTTTGGCGTAAAATTGCTGAAGTAAGAATGAGATTAATGGTCCATACTCTGGGAATTTCTGAGGAGATAGCGGCGTCAGTACTAAGAAGTTGCGGTATCGATCCGCCGGATGGAAAAATCGATCCCCGGGGTCCCTTAGTTCTGGCCTCAGTGCAGGATGAAATACTTATTGCTTCGGGTGTCCTTTACCAGAATGGTTATCCCTGGGATGAAGCTCGTCAGTTAATGGAAGAAGCCTTCTTGGGAACTGAGCGCTCTCTCAAGGTGGAAGAAATCACCAGGCCGGTACCTTATCTCCGGCAGTGCCTTACTCATCTACAGGAAAATGGTTTGCGACTGGCCATTGCCACTGTGGATGGAGATGAGCAAACCCGGCGTGTCCTTGAGTTTCTCAAAATCAAGGATTTTTTTGATTACATTGTTACCTCGCAGGATGTTTCTCAGAGAAAACCTCATCCGGAGGCGATTTTTCTCATTTCTGACCGTCTGGGAATCCCTAGGAATAAGCTGATTATGGTGGGGGATGCGGTTACCGACGTGAAGATGGGCAAGAGAGCTGGGGTAGCTCTAACTGTGGGAATTTTAAATGGGGTTACTCCTGGTCAGGTATTGGAGAACTGGGCTGATGTAGTCATAGATTCGCTAAGGCAAATTAAGGTTATTTGAGGGATAACAATGAAAATTAAGACTTCTGCATCAATGATGTGTGCCAACCTGGGTAGACTAGCTGAGGAAGTAAAAAAGTTGGAGGCGGGAGGAATAGACCTTCTCCATTTTGATATTATGGATGCTCATTTTGTACCCAATCTAACCCTGGGGCCTTTAATTCTTCAGGCTTTGAGGAATAAGACAAATCTACCTTTTGAGGCTCATCTCCAGTTGAGTGATCCTGAGAAGTTCATCTCTACTTTCATCAAAGTAGGTAGCGATATGATTTTTGTTCATTCCGAGTCTTCTAATTGTCTGCACCGGTTAATTGGAATGATCAAAGAAGGTGGGAAAAAAGCCGGAGTAGTTCTTAATCCAGCTACTCCTCTCTCTCACCTAAAATATCTTCTGCCGCTGTTAGATGTAGTTATTGTTATGACCGTTGATCCAGGATTCGCCGGTCAAACTTTTATTCCTCAGGTACTTCCCAAAATCAAAAAACTAAGAGAAATGATTGAGGAGAATTCACTTTCCATCGACATAGAGGTGGACGGAAACATTAATGAAAAAACTATTCCCCTTACTAAAGCTGCCGGAGCAAATGTTTTTGTGGCTGGTACCTCAAGTATTTTTCAGTCAGGTAAGGATATAGAGGAGGCTACCCGGCAATTTAAGAGGGTTTGCCAGCAAAATTTTTAATGGTGCTCTTCCCTCGGCGGATTTCAAGATAATTACTTTGACAGAGAAAGAAGGTTCTGGTAACAATTTCACTAAAAAACTCCCGGGAGGAACTTTTTATGACTACTAAGCAAATCATAGAGCGGGCGGAGAGGTGTTTGATGCCCACTTATACCCGGATTCCCCTGGTCATAGAAAAGGGGCAAGGAGTAAGAGTCTGGGATAGCGAGGGAAAAGAGTATCTTGATTTTATCTCTGGGATTGGAGTAATGGAGGTAGGTCATTGCCATCCAGAGATTGTCAAAGCTATACAGGGCCAGGTAAAGGAGCTCATTCATTGTTCTAATCTTTATCATATTCGTCTTCAAGTAGAACTGGCTGAGGAGTTATGTAGATGTTCCTTTGCTGACCGCGTTTTCTTTTCCAATTCCGGAGCAGAGGCTAACGAAGCCGCCATAAAGTTAGCCCGGAAATTCGGAAGCTCTCGGGGCGCTTTTGAGATTTTGTCCATGGAGAATTCTTTCCATGGAAGAACTCTGGCTACCCTGGGGATTACCGGACAGACAAAGTATCAGAAAGGTTTTGGTCCTTTTGCTTCGGGGGTTCGCTTTGTTCCCTTTAATGACTTGTCGCAAGTTGAGCAGGGATTTTCCAGCAAGACCTGTGCTGTTATCCTGGAGCCTATCCAGGGTGAGGGTGGAATCAAAGTAGCGGATAAGAGTTTTCTTCAGGGACTGAGGCAATTATGTGACCAAGAGGGAATTTTGCTGATTTTGGATGAGGTTCAGTGTGGTTTGGGAAGAACGGGCAGATTATTTGCCTATGAACACTACGGGATTGAGCCTGATATTCTCACGGTGGCCAAGCCATTGGGGGGAGGATTTCCTATGGGGGCTACTCTGGCTCGAGAAGAGGTAGCCAATAGCTTTCAACCTGGGGATCACGCTTCTACCTTTGGAGGGAATCCCTTGGCTTGTGCGGCGGCTCTGGCTTTTCTCCGGGTTTTGGTCGAAGAGCGATTGGTGGAGAAAGCAGAAGAGAGAGGTGGTTATTTTCGCCAGCAATTAGAGAAGATCAAAGAAGAATTTCATCTAATAAAGGAAGTGCGAGGGAAAGGATTGATGGTGGGGATGGAATTATATTCCGGTGCCAGGGAGGTTGTTAAAGAATGCCGTGAAAGGGGACTTCTTATCAATTGCGCGGCGGGTAACACTCTTCGTTTCCTTCCACCTCTTATCGTCCAGAAAGAGGATATCAATAGAGCTTTAGAGATTCTTGCTGAAAGTTTAAGAACGGTGGCCAACAAAATTTAGTCATCGGATATTTTCTAATGAATAAAAGTTCCCAGTTTCTCGTAGGAGTGGATTTGGGAGGGACTAACATCGTTTCCCTTCTCTGTTCCGAGGATGGTGAGATATTAGCCAGACGGACACGTAAAACTCGGGCCCAGGAGGGAAAAGAAAGAACGATTGATCGAATCACCTGTTCTATTCAGGAAGTCCTTGATGAGGCTGTTAGTCTGGGAATTTCCCCTAATCAGATTGAGGGAATAGGGGTAGGTAGTCCCGGTCCTTTAAATACTAACCCTGGCATTATTCATTTCGCCCCCAATCTTCCTGGTTGGATTAATGTTCCTCTGGTGAAAATCTTAGAGCAGAGAATTAACCTGCCGGTTTATTTGGAAAAGGATGCTAACGCCGCGGCCTTGGGAGAATGGTGGCTTGGTGCCGGAAAAAATGTAGATAATCTGATTCTTCTCACTCTGGGGACAGGAATAGGGGGAGGAATCATAATTCAAGGACAAGTTTACCATGGATCCTGGGATACGGCTGCTGAGATCGGTCATATCATTATTCATGAGGAGGGCCTACTTTGTGGCTGTGGTATTAAAGGATGTCTGGAGGCCTACGCCTCGGCTATGGCGGTGGTAAAAAGAACTTTGGTCTATCTCAAAAGTGGTGCAGAAACAATCATAAAAGAGTGGGTCGGGGACAAATGGGAAGAAATCACTTGTAAGATGGTTTTTAAGGCAGCCAGCCAGGGTGACCAACTTGGCTGCAGGATTTTAGAGGAGACCAGCCGTTATCTGGGAATAGGCATTGCCTCAATGGTTAATGTTCTTAATCCTCAGATGGTCATCTTGGCCGGGGGGATGTCCAAAGCCGGTGAACTTTTACTTGAACCGGTCCGGAAATATTCGAGTGAGCATGCCTTAAAGGTTGCTATTGAGGGAGTGAAGATAGTCTTGGGAGAGCTGGGGGATAACGCTGGTGCTCTGGGGGCGGCGGCAACAGTATTGAAGAGGAAACAACTCCTATGAAAAAGGAAGAAATAGCTACAGTTTTTAGTCTTCCCATCAAATTGTGGCAGAAGAGCCCGCATTATTATTAACTTTTTTAGGAAGATGAGCTTGTGTCAAAACTTGAGAGGATAATAGCTTCTTTACTTGTCCAAAAGAAAATGACCCTGGCGGTGGCTGAATCCTGTACCGGAGGGTTACTTTCTCATCTACTGACCAATATTCCCGGAAGCTCTAAATACTACGAGTGTGGAATTGTTAGCTATAGTAATCGAGCTAAAGTTGAGGTACTGGGGATTTCTGGGAAAATTATTGAGGAAAAGGGAGCAGTAAGTGAAGAAGTAGCCAGAGAAATGGCTCTTCGAATAAGAGAACTCAGAGAGACCGACCTGGGGATTAGTATTACCGGAATCGCCGGTCCCCAGGGTGGCAATCTGAAAAAACCAGTGGGATTGGTTTATATGGCTCTGAGTTCATCGAAGGATATCCGATGCCAGAGATTTGTTTTTTCCGGTGAGAGAAAGCTAATAAAATGGAAAAGTTCCCAGGCTGCTCTAAATATGCTCCGAGAATATCTGGAGCGAGAAACTTAGAGGATTTGTCCAGGTCTCTGTTCAAGAGACCGATTATTCAAATTACCAGCCACAAGGAGATGGATTATGGAACCAATTTAAATCAGAAGAAGGGGAAATCCTGGATATTGAACTGGAGGAGGATCTTCTTCGGCGAAATCGCCAACTGGCTCAAGAGAATCAGAAGCTCTTGGAGCAGCATGGGATACTGGCGGTAGATGTGATGGGTTCGGTTGGGTCAGGGAAAACGTCTTTAAGAAAAAATCTAATTCCCCTTTTAAGGAAAAACTACAGAATTGGGGTTATTGCCGGAGATGTTACCACTTCCATTGATGCTGAAAGAATTGCTCAAGAAGGAGTAAGGGTGGCTCCAGATTAATACAGGCAAGGAGTGCCATCTTGATGCCCACTTGGTAGCTAAGGCCCTGGCAAAAATGGATCTGGTCTCTTTGGATTTAATATTTATTGAAAATGTAGGAAATCTTATTTGCCCGGCCGAATTTCCTCTGGGGGCCCATAAACGTTTAGTAATCATTTCAGTGACGGAAGGTCCCTGGATGGTGGTTAAACATCCTTACATATTTTTGGAAGCTGATGTGGCAGTAGTTAACAAAATTGACCTGGCTCGCCTAATGGAAGTTTCCCCGGAATTGCTTAAGCAGGATCTTAAAAAAATAAGGCCGGATTTACTGGTAGCCTTTACCAATTGTGTAACCGGAGCAGGTTTATCCCAGGTAGTTGAAGGCTTGAGATTTTCAGAATAGATCTCCACTTTTCCGAAAAGTGGTAGCCGCAGGCTTTAGCCTGCGTTCGTCAGCGTGTCATTGCGAGGAGCGTAAGTGACGAAGCAATCTCACTTTGTTCGGAACAGGCTCCGCAATCTTCTGAGATTGCCACGCCTGCCGTCGGCAAGCTCGCAATGACAGAAAAGAGAGAAATTTTAGGGAAACTAAACTATTGCGAAAAAGGGGATGGATAGGTGTAAGGTATGCATGATTTTTCGATTTCCCGAGCTATCGCTCAGCGAATCATCCAGGAAGCTAAAGAAAGAAATGCCAAAAGAGTTATTGAGATAGAATTGGAAATTGGAGAGCTCACCTTTTTAAGCCCGGATCAGCTTACCTTTTGGCTTAAGGAACTTTTCAGGAAAACAATGGCTCAAGGCAGCCGCATCCTGATAAAAAAAATTGCTCCCCACTTTAAATGCGGTCATTGTCATTATCAGGGGGGATTAACTACGGAAGAAAATCCTTTTTATCATTATGTTCTTCCCCATTTTTTCTGCCCGCGCTGCGGCTCTAACGGCATAGAAATAGACCGGGGAAGAGAATGCAGCATTAGCAAAATTAGGGTAGAAAAGTAAAAGTAGAAATCTTAGTTCAGAAGGTTCATTCCGTTTTCTGAGCTAAAAAGACTGGCTTTTTCCAGGGAAAAACTAA
>DAOVGF010000072.1 GCA_030672545.1 Candidatus Aerophobota bacterium | reverse complement strand
CCCTTTTACCCAAGTTAAAACTTGCGGCTACCAGAAATAAAGGTAGCGGCCACCTGCAGTTGGTTGACAAAAACTGGCTTAGGGATAGAGTAAAATTGGTTTTGATTATAGGCGAAGTCTACCCAACCTTTTCATAGAAGGGTTCTTATGTCAGCGAATCAACCTACTGTTTCTCTGGTTATTCCCACTCGGGACCGAAGGGATTTTCTGGCCAGAATTCTTGAGTCTATCCGTAAACTTGATTATCCCCGGCAGAAGTGCCAGGTCATTATGGTTGATGATGGTTCCACAGATGATACGGCTGAGCTGGTCAAAGAAGTAAGTCTAAATTTTCCTTTTCAAATTTCTTACTACTATCAACCTTCCAAGGGGATTGCTGCGGCTAGAAATAAGGGGGGCAAAAGAGCCTGGGGAGAAGTAGTGGTTTTCCTTGACGACGACTGTGGTTTTGAGACAGACTGGCTTAAGAAACTAATGGAGCATCTGGACTCACCAGAGGTCGGCGCTGTAGGAGGCCCAGATAGAGAGTTTAAGGAGGCCTCATTTATGGCCAGGTGTATTGACTGGACAGTTACCTCTTTTATAGGAACTGGTAATGTGAGAGGCAAAAAAGGCCTACGTATAGCCAGGTACTATCCTCGAAGTTATAACATGGCTGTCCCCCGGAGGGTCTTTTTGAAGGTTGGTGGATTTGATGCCTCTCTACTGTTCGGAGAAGACGTAGAGTTGAGTTATCGCATAAAGAAAGCCGGCTATATTCTTAGATTTGCTCCTGAGGCATTTGTCTGGCACGGGAGGAGAAAGAGTTTGGGTAGTTTCATAAGACAAATTTTCATTCGGGGCTCTACTCGGGTTGAGCTAATCAGAAGGCACCGAGCTCTTCTGGAGTTAGCTTATCTCATTCCCGTCTTTATAGTGGTTCTCATCCCCTTATTAATTGGTTTTTCTTTTTTTTTACTTCTACCTTGGAGAGTCACCATTGTTTTGGGGGTGACATACCTGGGACTTCTTTTTCTGGATGGAGTGAGAGCAGCCAGAAAGCTAAAGGATATCAAAGCTATACCTCTGGTTGCTTTTTTACTGCTTATTCAGCATCTGACTTATGGGATGGGTTTCCTGAAGACCCTAATTATCCCGCTGGAGACAAAGACAAAGGTGACCCCCGAGAAGTAATTTGCTTGGATTCATCTTAATTGACCAGGAGAATTGATTGTGTTATTCTTCTGAACAAGGGAAACTTTTCTATGGAAAAACCACTAATTATTTTTTAGCGAATTACCTTCCCGCGAATTTATCAAAAAATATTCCTGGAAAGAGAGGAGTAAAATGCTTAGAGCCAAGCTAATAGGAAAGGAAAAAATTCAATTAGAAAAGGTTGATCTTCCCTTACCAAAAGAGGGAGAAGTCCAAATTAGAGTGAAATTTTGCGGTATCTGCGGTTCAGATATTCACGCTTACCAGGGGAGGCATCCTTTCATTCATCCTCCGATTGTTTTGGGCCACGAATTTTCTGGGATAATTTCCAGAGTGGGCCCGGGGGTAGCTGATTTAAAAGAGGGAGATCCGGTGACCGTGGAGCCAAACATTACTTGTGGACGTTGTTGCAATTGTCTTCACGGAAGATATAATATTTGCAGTCAACTGAAGGTTATTGGATGCGTCGGATACGATGGGGCTTTTTCTGAGTACATATCAGTTCCTTCTTCAAAAGTAATTAAGCTGCCTCAGGGGATATCTTTTGAACATGCCACTATGATAGAGCCGGCCGCCGTTGCTGTTCACGTAGTGCGAAAAGCCAGTCAGAAAATTGGTCAGAAAGTAGTAGTTCTTGGTGCTGGGCCAATCGGTCTTCTGGTAACGCAAATAGCTCGATCGGCCGGAGCGGATGAGATTGTCGTTACCGATATCCTGGACTCTCGCTTAAAGCTGGCTCGCCGTCTGGGAGCCGACGAAGTGGTGAATATCTCTTCTCAAGATTTAAAGGAGACCATAATTCAAAAATGGGGGACAGAAGGGGTAGACCTGATTTATGATTGTGTGGGCACAGAAGAGACTCTCTTCCAGGCAATGCAGATAGCCAGAAAGGGGATCAAGATTATGATAGTAGGAGTGCCTCATCAAAGAATTAAGGTTAATCTTGAGCTGGTTCAGGATCGGGAGCTTGAATTACTGGGTAGCTTGATGTATGTGAGAGAAGACTTTCTTGCCGCTCTTAGTTTAATCCTGAATGATAAAATTGATGTAGATTCTCTTATTACTCACCAATTTGATCTTGAGAAGATCGGAGAGGCCTTTAATCTTATTCAGAGGAAAAGTGGAGAGGCCATCAAGATTCTAATAAAAAACTGAGGAAATTATGTCTGGGAACAAAGGTGACTTTTACTAAGAGGTTTTGAGAGATGCTCACTCGGCAATTAAGGCATTTTGTTAAGTCAGATAAGAAGCATAAGGAACACATCCACAGGGTCTACGACCTGGGTGTTTTCTTAATTAGTGCTATCCTGTTAGTTTTAATCTTCGGGTCTCTAAATCGGCCTCTTACCCTGAAATACATCCGAAGAATCAGTTTATCTCCGATATTTGTTGACCTGAATAGTAATGGGAGAGAAGATGTAGTAGCCATCAACAGAAAAATGGATAGACTTTTTGTATTTCTGAACTCAGGAGACGAGAGGTATCAGAAGTGCTATATTAGCGAGGTAAAGGCACCCACTACTGAAGTTTCCCTGAGTATCTCCAGTACATCACAGACTTCTTTAGGATTGGGGATGGTTATACCTCTAAAGCCAGTAGGACTGAGGGTAAGAGTTAAGGATAAAAATGCAGATGGCTATCCCGACATTTGTCTTGAGGATATGAGAGGAATTACCTGGTTCATGAACGACGGTGGAGGACAGTTTAAAGAAAAGATAAGAGAGTGGAAAAGCTATGGCGCGGTCGAGTTTCGTTTTAACCAACCAAAGTAAGTCTCTCACTTGGGAAAGATAAAAGTCCCTTCTATTTTGGGGAATTATCTCTCCTCTCGGGAGCGTCTAAGATTTCCAGTAAAACTCTAACAATTTTTTCGTCGTAACGGGTTCCCGCACCATTTTTTAGCTCCTCTATAGTTTCTCTCCGAGAACGAGCGGGTCGGTAAGGTCTAATGGAAGTCATAGTGTCAAAAACATCTACCACCTTGATTATTCTTGAGCCAACGGGGATTTCTTCTCCTCTTAACTCACCGGGATACCCGGGGAAATCCGCATTTATTCTACCATCGTATCTTTCATGATGATACTTTATTATTCTACTTACCTGGGCGGATCTGGGGATATGGTTAAGGGCCTCAGCGATAGCCGAGGGGTGCTCCTTTATTAGTTGCATTTCCTGGCTGGTGAGACTGGTAGGCTTACTTAATATTGATTCCGAAATTTTTATCTTGCCTATGTCGTGCAGAGCCGCAGCCATACGAATATCTTTGACTTGATTATCATCCAGATTCATTTTTCGGGCTACTGCCTCAGCTAACTTTCTTACTCGTTCAGAATGACCAGCGCTACAGGGGTCCCTTAGTTCCTCCAGGTCGGCCAAGGTTTCCACAGTGGCTATGAAGTCCTCTTCCAGTTGTTTCTTTAGTTCTTTCCTTAAGGTGATGTCTCTAATAATGCTGGTGAAAGCATAAGGTTTACCCTCAGTATCTGTCAATAAGGAAAGATCTCTTTCCACCACAATTTCCTTATTTTGGCTGGTTCGCAGTTTCAACTCCTGGTTTTTTAGAAAAGTCCTCTCCTGTAAGGCCTTTAGTCCTTTCTTCACTTTGGGCAAGTCCTCCTTAGAGACAAAAGAATTGAAGGAACGGCCCAGTAATTCTTTTCTATTGTAGCCAAGTATGGAGGCAAAAGCTTCGTTGGCTTCCAGGATGAGACCATTTAAATCGAGCATCACAATACCGGAAGCAGCGTTTTCAACCAGGTTTCTATATCTCTCCTCGGATTGCTTGAGCTGGTGTTCCTTTCTGGTGAGGATTCGGAAAAATACCTCGATCATACTGAATATTATGATGATTCTAATAATCTGGCTTACCAGGGTGTCCATAAAAGGGAGGGAACGAAAGTAAAAATAGTATAACTGCAAACCAAAAATAGCCCAGGCAGCCAATCCGAATACTACCCATTTCAGCTCAACTAATGAGATGGGTTTCCTCTGTCTTACTTGCTTTTTTCTTTCCATTGGCAAAAATTTCCTTTACTCATTTTCTTTTCAGTTCATATCTTACCAGAACCTATTAACTTGTTAAGGGTACGCAAGGAAGGCTTCGATTAGTAGTTTTTGGAAAAATGGAGAATGATGCTTGTCACCCTGGTGGTTTTTTAGTAGAATGGAGTTGAAAAGAAGGTAGAAAAGGATTATGTTGGTTTACATAAAGTGTTTGTTCCGGATACCAGTAACTTAAAGTGAGGAGGTTGGCCAATGTGGTTTGGACTGGTTATTATTGTTATCGGAGTTCTTCTACTTCTCAAGACTCTGGGGGTTCCTATAGCGGCAAATCTTTGGGGAGTTTTCTGGGCCCTTGTTCTGGTCGCCGCCGGAGTTACCATGGTTACTCACCGGAAGGATTGGACCTGTCTGTGGCACTATCACCAGTGGTACCGGCGGGGTTATAGGAAAGAAGAGCTGGAGGAACTTAAGAGACTTTATGCCCGGGGCGAGATAAGTAAGGAGGAATTTGAGAAAAAGAAGGCTGATCTTACTGGAAAATAAAGGAGGATAACTATGGCCCGCGGTATTCCTGAATTAAAACAAAGAAGGCAAACAGACCGGCGGTTGTCTTTTGGAGTATATCTGATAATTATGGTCATTCTGGCGGCTTTGGTGATGGTTATAAGTGTTACTGTGGGAATTTTCTGGGCCGCTCGTATCCCTCACCGTCCAGGGTTTTTCCCTTATCCGCAGTTTCCTTTTGGCTCTCAATTGTCTTCTTATTCCTGGTTTCCCTTTGCTCTGGCTGGCTGGATGATAGGACTAATTGGTATTACCGTTGCTCTATCCATTGTTTATTGGTGGTACCAGTGGCAACTTTACAAAAGAAGAAATGAGCATATTGAGCGGGTCAAACGGCTTAAACTTAGGCTTGGCCGTTGGCTGAAGGAGGAATACGAGGTTGATACTAACGACTGGACCCGGTCGGATACTCATTTGAGTATCCGAGAGCAACATCGGAGTACAGGTTTTTTCGTTCTCTGGGTAGTTTTTAGTTATCTTTTTGGAATAGTAGGGTTTGTTCTTACCCTGGTGGTCTGGTACTGGCTCACTTTGGACTATTATGTTCATGAACAAGCTGAATTAGAGTTCTTTCGCCGGATTTCTCAGAAGCTCGAGGAAAAAGGAGTTTCTTTTCATCCGGAGATTTTAGAACCTCTGCATCCTCGGAATATGGTTCTTTACATTATCTTGATGATTATTCCCGGAGTAAATCTTGTTTGGAACATTTGGTGGTCTTATGTTCTCTTTCATGACGGCAATGTCCATTTTAACACCCACGAGCATTGGGAGTCTCAACTGGAAAGAATTGCTGGTCAGGCGGGTCCTTCTGTTTCCCCGGAGCTTCCTCTGGAAATCCTCAAGGAACGATATGTCCGAGGTGAGATCAGTAAAGAAGATTTTGAGAGAATGAAGGGTGAACTATCCGAGGAGTAATATTTAGATCCAGATTCATTCTCCTCCACTTGTTTCTGGCAAGGTGAATGTCATAACCTGACCTGGTCTATTTTTTCACCAAGGTCTTAATTTGTTCCTTTATTTTTTCGGCTTCTACAAGGAGATGCCTGAGCTGGTCCTCCACCCTCCGGTTTATGGTTCCTTTGGGGAAACTACCATCTTTCTGTCTTTTCCCGGCCGGTACCCCGGTCAGAATCTCTATACCTTGATCAATGGTAGAAATGGCCCAGATGTGAAACTTACCCTCTTTAACTGCCTCAATTATCTTATCCTTGAGCATCAGATTTCCGAGGTTGCTCTTAGGAATAATCACTCCCTGTTCCCCGGTTAGATTTTTAGTCTGACATACTTCGAAGAAGCCTTCGATTTTCTTATTTACTCCCCCAATAGGTTGGATTTCTCCTTTTTGGTTAACTGAGCCCGTTACGGCAATTCCTTGTTTAACCGGGGCCTTAGCTAAGCTGGAGAGAATGGCCAACAATTCAGTAGAGGAAGCACTGTCCCCTTCTACGTAAGAGTAACTTTGCTCAAAAGTTAGACTGGCCGAGAGAGCCAGGGGTAGGTGGGTGCCAAACTTTCCTCCCAGGTAACCGGAGATAATCATAACTCCCTTATTGTGAGTCTTTCCACTTAGTTTGACATCCCGGTCAATATGCACTACCCCTTTGTTTCCCATAAATGTTTGGGCAGTCACCCTGGTGGGTTTACCGAACATGAAGTTTCCGTAATTGTAGATGGATAGTCCGTTAACCTGGCCAACTTTTTCTCCTTTTACATCAATTAGGATAAAGTTTCTCTTAATCATTTCCTGAACTTTGTCCTTGAGCAAGCTACTGCGGTATTCTTGCTCCTCTACGGCTTTTTCTACATAATGGGTGGAGATATAAGTACGGTGGTCCTTTTGGGCAAAAAAACTTGCTTCTCTCAATAAATCAGCAATTTTGCCAAATTGCAGAGAAAACTTTTCTTGATCCTCGGCCAGACGAGAAGAGTAACTCAATATAGCTGACATACCCGATTTATCACAATGGGGCAATTTCTCTTCATTGCATATTTTACAGACAAACTCGGCACATTTTCTTATGCTATCCTCATCAATGGAAGACTCGTAATCAAAGTCAGCTCTTACCTTGAATATTTTTTGAAAGTCCTCGTCATGAAGATGCAGTAGCCCAAAAATGGTGGCACTCCCTACCATCACTACCTTAATATCCAGAGGGATAGGACTGGGGCTAAGGCCGGTAGTGCTGACAAATCCGTATTGTTGGGTGATATCCTCTGTTTTCACCTGTTTTTCTCTAAGGGTCCTTTTTAAGGCATCCCAAACGAAGGAATTAGTGAGAACTTTCAGGGCGTCAACCACGAGATAACCCCCGTTAGCTCTGGCCACGGAGCCGGTCTTTATGCGAGTGAAATCGGTAATATAACTTCCTAAGTAGGCTACCCGTTCAATGGTTCCAAACATATTATTGTAGGTGGGGTTATTTTGTTCAATTACTGGAGCATGTTTTAGCCCGGAGTTATCTACTATTACATTAACTTGGTACTTGATGAAAGGAGAGGAAATCGATAGCCTTTTTTCCAGAGAAAGGGTCTTCCCCTTTTCCTTGTTTAAAAAGATGTCGATGTTTTGAGTAATATCGTCTTTGACTTCACCCAGGTATTTCAACAGATCCGGGAATCCTTCGTGTTTATCTCTCAAAATTTTTATTCGAGATTCTACTATCGAAGAAGCTAATTTTTTATTGAATTCATCCAGTTTTCCCTGAGACTTTCTCTCCAGAAGTTCTATTTGTTGAAAGGCTTTCTGTATTTCTTCCTGGAAAATACTAATTCTATTTTCTATTTTTTTCTTTTCTTCTTCAGAGAGGTCCTGATATTCTTCTTTATTTAAAGGTGTTCCGTCCTCTTTGAGGGGAATGGGAGAAAATCCCAGGGGTGTTCTAAGAATACCCAAGCTCTTTTCTTTGGCTTTCTTTTCCAGTCGGGAGAAAAGTTCTTTTTTCTGGTCAGTAAATCTTTCCGTGATAGCCTTTTTCTGCTTATCGTATTCTTCACTTTGGAATCTTTTGATCAAGTCAATCTTCAGGTGATAAATTAAACGTCTCATATTTTCTCGGAAGACTTTACCTTGTCCGGGAGGCAGGTGAATTGTCCTGGGTCTGTCCGGATCCTGGAAGTTATAGACATAAAACCAATCGTCAGGCACTCTTTGTTTGGAAGCTACTTTCCGGAGAATTTCATATACCGAAGTTCTTCTTCCTGTATTCCTCATCCCGGTCACATAGATGTTGTAGCCGGCACTGTTCATATTTAGTCCAAATAAAATGGAATTTACTCCCCTCTCTTGACCAATGACTTCTCTGGTCTGGGAAATATCCTTGGTGGTGCTCCATGGAAAATCACCCAGAGAAAAAAGCTTCTTTAAACTTTCGGGGCCAACCTCATAATTATTCAAGTTAATCCTCCTTCTTAGCTTACTCAGTGACCTACATCCAGGATACTTAAAAACACTGACCAGTCAAGATAAACTCTGTTTTCGACTGTTTTTTTATGGTCTGCGTTTATTGGACGAATATTTGAATCTTGGTTATAATGGTTTTGCGGGTGATGGGGGCATATTTTATCAGGATAGCTGAGACCTATTTTTCTTAATAAACACATAATTCTGAAAAAGGAATTATTGAACCCTGGGTCAACTATTCAGAAGAAGGAGTCCAAATGAGTCTTATTTCTATGAGGGAGATGTTTGAGGAAGCCCAAAGGAAAGAGTATGCTGTGGGCTATTTTGAGAGCTGGGATTTTGGTTCACTCAAAGCTACCGTAGAAGCGGCTGAGGAGACGAGTTCCCCGGTGATCATAGGCTTTGGGGCAAAGACCTTTACCAGGAGAGATAACTGGGATGACCGGAAATTTGCCTGCTTTGCGGCTATGGGAAAGACAGTGGCTAAAAAGTCATCGGTGCCGGTGAGCTTCATACTAAACGAGAGCGATAATATCTCTATGCTCAAGAGAGCCATAGAGCTTGGTTTCAACTGTATAATGTTTGAAGGAAGTCATCTCTCCATAGCGAAGAATATGGAGTTTACGGCCCGGTTGGTTAAAGAAGGAAAGAGTAAGGGGGTTGATGTGGAAGGAGAGCTGGGAAGGATTCCTGCGGCCGGCGATGGTTTAAAAGAGGATTATCTCACCTCTCCTGAGGAGGCCGGGTCATTCATAGAAAAGACCGGCATTACTGCCCTGGCTGTCTCTGTAGGAAATGTCCATATGTCTGGGGGTGGTGAGACCGCAATTGATCTTGATAGACTGGAAAAAATCCGGCGTTATACCAGGATACCTCTGGTTATGCATGGGGGGACGGGCTTTCCTGACCGACTGGTTCCTGAGGTGATAAAAAGAGGTGTCTACAAGTTTAATGTAGGAAGCATAATGAAAAAAGTTTTCTTGGAAGAGCTAAAATCTGGCCTACTTCAGGAGAATTTAGAGGAGATGGAGTTAGCCTATGTTCATTATCTGGTAGACTGGTTGAATGATAGAAACATTTTTGAGCGGGCCTATGTTGCCGTTAAGGAAATAGTGAAAGAGAAAATAAGAATATACGGTTCGGCTGACAAGGGATTAAGAGGAACGTATAAATTAAAGGAGGAGTAGGTGACTCACAAAGAACGAACTCTGGCGGCCATAAATCATCAAGAGCCTGATTGTGTACCCATATGTGCCTGGTACACTCCTGAGGCGGAAAAAAATTTGCTGGCCCATCTCGGGCTGGATACCTCCCAAATTGGTATTTATCAAGCAGGAGTGGGAGCTTTGGAGATCAAGATGGACCATGATTTTCTAATTACCTGGATTGGACCCTGTACCAGCTATTATGCTCAGGAGAGTTCGGAGTACTCTGATGAGTGGGGAATAGGGTGGAAGTGGTTTAGGCATGGCACTGGGGGCAGCTATACGGAGATGGTCTATCACCCTCTGGCTGGTGATGACGACCTGTCCAAATTGCATATTCCTGATTTTGCTGATGAGAAACGGTATGAGGGAAGCCGGAAAATGATCGCCACCTACGGGGACGAATATGCCATTATGGGTGGGGTAGCCTGCACTTTGTTTGAGCTGGCCTGGTATCTAAGGGGTCTGGAGAATCTGATGATGGATATGCTCGTTAACAAGGATTACGCTAACGAACTTCTGGATAGATTAATGACTTGGATTCTAATAGCTGGCAGGAAACTAATTGAGTTAGGAGTAGACATTATCTGGATGGGGGATGACGCCGGGATGCAAGATCGTATGCTTATGCGCCCGGAGCTTTGGCGGGAGTTTTTGAAGCCCCGGTACGCTCGTATGTTTAGTGAATTCAAGGATATTAATCCAGATATCAAAATAGCCTTTCACAGTGATGGTTATATAGAACCAATAATTCCTGATTTCATAGAAATTGGACTGGATATACTGAATCCTGTCCAGCCCAAGTCAATGGATCCGGCCAAACTAAAAAAGCTCTACGGAGATAAACTCACCTTCTGGGGTTGTGTGGATATTCAGGAGGTTCTTCCCTTTGGAACACCGGAAGATGTAGAGCAAGAGGTGAAGCTGAGAATCGAGACTGTGGGAAGGGGAGGAGGGCTTCTATTAGCTCCTGCCCATAATATCCAGCCACAGGTAACCATAGAAAACATTCTGGCCTTCTATCGAGCCGCCAGAAAGTACGGAAAGTATCCTTTAGCAGGATAAAACTAAAAGGAAGAAAAAATGATCAAGATACCTGGGGAAAAACTTATCTGGATGTACAAGACTATGTTAAAGATAAGACACTTTGAAGATAAGATACATCGTCTTTTCCTTGAGGGAAATATGCCCGGTACCATACATCTCTACCAGGGTCAAGAGGCTGTGGCGGCGGGAGTTTGTGCCAATCTTGAGAGAAGTGATGTAATTACCTCTACCCATCGTCCCCATGGTCATGCCCTGGCCAAGGGAGTGGCGATAAAGTCACTCATGGCAGAACTTTTTGCCCGAAGTACCGGGTGTTGCGGGGGGAAAGGTGGCTCCATGCATGTGGGAGATCCAGATGTGGGAATGATTCCCGCTATAGCCATTGTGGGGGGTGGTATTCCGGTGGCTACCGGGATAGCTCTGGCTTTTAAGTTTCAGAAAAGCAAGCGAGTGGCGGTATCCTTTTTTGGTGATGGCGCCTGTAACGAAGGTTCTTTTCATGAGTCTCTTAATATGGGAGCTATCTGGAATCTTCCGGTAATTTATGTTTGTGAAAACAATCTCTACGGAGCCTCTACTTCCATAAGAGTGGCGGTGAAAATAAGGGATCTGGCTGAGCGAGCTTCCTCTTACGGAATTCCAGGAGTGGTGGTAGATGGTAATGAGGCTATCTCGGTGTATCAGGCTACCAGCAAGGCCGTTGAGAGAGCCAGAGGCGGTCAGGGGCCCACCCTGATCGAGTGCAAGACCTATCGTCGCGGTGGGCACTCCCGCTCCGATGCTTGTAATTATAGGGATAAAGAAGAGGAAAAGATGTGGTTGACCAGGGATCCGGTGGTGATTTTGAGAGAAAGGCTGACGAAAGATGGAATTCTCACCCCCGAAGATTCAAAGCAAATGGAAAAGGAAATAGAGGAGGAACTTACTCAGGCCATACACTTTGCCGAAAATAGTCCCTGGCCGAAACCTGAGGAGGCTCTGGAACAAGTATGGGCTTGAGGAGACAAATCAACTATGAGGAAACTTACCATTGCTGAGGCTTTGCGAGAAGCTATAGCTGAAGAAATGCGCCGGGACGAAAAGGTATTTTGTATCGGGGAGGACATTGGGATAGAAGGAGGTTTTGGGGGAGCTTTTACCGTTACTCTGGGTCTCTCAGATGAGTTTGGACATGAGAGGATTCTGGATACCCCTATTTCTGAACTGGGTACAACGGGGATAGCCGTGGGAGCAGCTTTAATGGGGATGCGTCCCATTGCTGATCTTCAGTACGGGGATTTCATATTTCTGGCTATGGACCAGTTGATTAATAACGCCACCAAGCTGAGATATATGTCCGGGGGGAAGCTTAAAGTTCCTATGGTGATGAGAATTCCAGTGGGTGCTTCTTTAAGGGGTGCTCAGCACGCCCAATCGGTAGAGTCTTATCTTGTTCATGCTGCCGGATTAAAAGTAGTTTGTCCCTCTACCGCTTATGATGCCAAAGGTCTTTTGAAAACAGCGGTGAGAGATGATAATCCGGTAATGGTTTTCGAACATAAGCTTCTCTATGGGGCTAAAGGTAGGAAGGAAGGTATGGATGCTCGAGGTGAAGTTCCTCCGGAGGAATATCTTATTCCCTTTGGAGTAGCCAAGGTGGTAAGAGAAGGCGGCGATGTCACCATAGTGGCTACTTTGAGGATGGTTTATGAAGCTATCTTGGCGGCTGAGGAACTAAAAAGAGCTAGTATCAGTGTGGAAATTATTGATCCTCGGACTCTAGTTCCTTTTGATTGGGAAACTCTATTCAATTCTTTGAAGAAAACAGGGCGTCTGGTGATAGTCCATGAAGATAATCTCACCGGAGGTTGGGGAGCCGAAGTAGCCGCTCGCGTAGCTGACGAGGCCATCGACTTGCTGGATGCCCCCATCAAGAGGGTTTGCAGTTATGATACTCCGGTTCCTTTTTCTCCTCCCATGGAGAATTTTTGGGTTCCCGGCCGGGAAAGAATAGTTAAAACGGTGAAGGAGCTGTTTTCATCATAGCTTTCCATTAAGAAAAGAAGAGGTCATATGGGTCTAATTAATAAACTGTTTAGACTAAGAGAATATAAGAGCTCGGTAAGAATTGAACTTATTGCCGGTATTACTACTTTTTTAACTATGGCCTATATTGCCTTTGTTAATCCGAAAATCCTGGGTGCCACCGGCATGGACCAAAGTGCTCTCATTGCCGTTACCTGCCTGGTTACCGCAGTGTCCACCATTGTAGTGGGAATTTTCACCAATACTCCCGTAGCCATGGCCCCCGGTATGGGTCTGAATGCTTTTTTTGCTTACTCATTAGTACTCGGGGGAATAGTAAATTGGGAAACTGCTCTGGGGATTGTTTTTCTCTCCGGTCTTCTTTTCCTCGTTTTGACTCTCTTGGGAGTAAGACAGGCCATTGTCAGGTCAGTTCCACATTCCCTGGTGGTCTCCATCTCCGTAGGTCTGGGAGTCTTTATCGCCTTTATTGGTCTGGTCAATCTGGGTTTGGTAGTAAAGAATGAAGCTACTATGGTTGGCCTGGGGCCCATAAACAGTGAGGTGCTTATAGGTCTTTTTGGTCTGTTAGTGATGATTATTCTGGAAATGAAGAGAATTAAAGGCTCTCTTTTTATTGGTATTCTCTCTGCCACTGTTCTAGCGATAATTTTAGGGAAAGTGAAACTTCCCGGCTCCTTAATTTCTCTCAATGTGAATATTTCTCCTATAGCCTTCAAGATGGATATTTTGGGAGCCTTGAAATGGAGTTTTATCGGGGCAATTTTTTCTCTAATGTTTATGGATCTTTTTGATAGTCTGGGTACTCTGGTAGCTATTGCTTACGAAGCAGATCTGGTGGATAAGGATGGCAATATCCCTAAATTGGGGCGTCTCCTGGCCGTTGATGCTGTAGCTACCATGTTTGGTGGGATAATGGGAACCTCCACTACTACCTCTTATCTTGAATCAGTTAGTGGAGTTGAAGAAGGGGGTAGAACAGGCCTTACCTCAATTTTTACCGGACTTATCTTTCTGAGCGGGTTAGTTTTTATCCCGGCAATTGGTATGGTTCCTTCCTATGCTACGGCACCGGCCCTAATTATGGTGGGACTTTTCATGATGAGACGGATCGGGGAGATTAATTTCAAGGATCTTGAGGTGGCTGTCCCTTGCTTTCTGGTAATTGTCCTAATATCTCTGACTTACAGTATCAGCACCGGTCTGGCCTTCGGCTTTATATTCTATGTATTGATAAAGATTATCTTAAGAAAATTTGACAAAATTCCTCTAATTCTCTGGGTGATCTTTGGACTATCCATTCTTCACCTCATACTTTAGACGGTGAAAATATGAGATTTTTTATACTTTTTGTGGGTCTCTAAGTAATCTTGTAGGGTAGTATTTCCTTAAGACCAAATTGTGCTCCAATGTAGTTGCTGTGGAATCCAAAGCCACTGTAATAGAGACTTCCCATCGACCAGGCCCGAAACCCTTTCCTGATGTTCATTAGGAACTCTCTGGTTTTGTCATCGACTGGTAAATTAACCAACCAAGCATTGGTATACAAAGCAGCGAAATACAGGTACCTGGATATGCCATAAGCGGTCTCTTTTTTGGGAACCATCCTGTTGATGGTTCTGAGGATGGCTTTTTTTAGCCATTTTTCTGAGTGTGAGGTAGATGAGCGAAAGATATCCAGAATTAGCAGTTTGTTTCGCTCAAGTAAATCGAGGTTGGTAGTTAGCAATCTGACATCAGTGATAAGTTCCTCCTGAACTTCCAGTTTTCTGACGTATTTTCTCAAGATATTGGTATGGTAATACTCTTTATTTTTCATTGTCTCTCCCTGGTAATTGTTGGGGAATAATCATCTTTACAGTTTGAAGATATTTCTCCACTGTTTTCTGGACAATTTCTTCCGGTAGCTCAGGAGCAGGGGCTGTTTTGTCCCAATTTAGACTCTCCAGATAATCCCGTACAAACTGTTTATCAAAGCTGGACTGGCTTTTTCCAGGTGAGTATTGATCTCTTGGCCAGAATCTTGAGGAATCCGGAGTAAGTATTTCGTCAATGAGAACAATTTTCTCCGCCACTTTGCCAAATTCAAATTTGGTATCGGCAATAATTATACCTCTGTTTTCTGCGTAGGCACTGGCTTTTTGATAAAGAGCAAGACTGGTATTCTTTAGTTTTATGGCCGTATCTTTTCCCATCTCTTTTTCTATGTATTCTTGGGTTACATTGATATCATGTCCTATCTCCTCTTTGGTGGCCGGGGTAAAAATTGGTTGAGGTAATTTCTCAGCTTCTCTTAAACCTTCAGGCAATTCTATACCGCAGATGGATTGTGTTTTTTGATATTCCTTCCAACCTGAGCCGGACAAATAGCCTCTTACCACACATTCAACGGGTATAGGCTTGGCTTTTTTTACCAGCATGGACCGATCTTTCAGAACTTCTCTGTGATTTAGCAACTGCCGGGGCCAGTCGGTCACATTAGCGGTAATTAGATGATTAGCAATGATGTCTTCAGTAAAGTGGAACCAAAATACGGAAAGGCAAGTTAAGACTTTTCCTTTATCAGGAATACTTGTGGGCAATACTACATCGAAGCAAGATATTCTATCGGTAGAGATAATCAGGAGTTGGTCTCCCAAATCATAAATATCTCTAACTTTTCCTCTTTTGAAAAACTTGAGGTCAGCAAAATTTGTTAATCTTAATGGTTTATCGGTCATAATTGATAGATATTCTTTACCTTATTTTTCATAAAACAAGGTGGGAATAACATAATCTCCGTATTTTGCTCTTGTTTCTTTAAGTCTCTTCTTTTGTTGTTCCAGTAGCTCAAAAAGAACATTGGGAGCGTCAGGGACATTCGTCCGGTAGATCTTAAGAACCCTTTCAATTTTAGCAAGATTCTCCGGAACCCTTATTTTGAAGTGACTAACATAATTTTTCTCGGGGTAGTCTTGGTTGAGTAGCTCCTTAAATAACTTTCCCAAATCTTCGTATTTTGGTAAATACCCTATCGGGGTTTTAATAGCTTCTACATCATGGTGAAACCTCAATTCCATCCATTTGAGCCATACTCGCTTGTCCTGCATCCCGGTTAGGTAATTTCCTTCTTTATCTTTCAAAAAGTAGTTTACCCCAAATAACAAGGGGGGATTCTTTAAATCCCTGGCAAAATCCAAATGGTTTTTAATGTATCTACCCATAGGTATAGAGAGAAAATCTAAATTGGCCATGAGGTTAAATTTTCTTATTCTCTGCTGTTCCAGGGTAGCCGCGGTAGTTTCTGACTCCAGGGAAGCAGCTATGGTTACAATTCCATGTACCCAATTAAAACTTTCAAATACTGGGGGCCAGGTAGAAGAGTCTCTTCCTCCATAGATTATTCCCCCAATTTCTACGCCCTGAGGGTTTTCCAGTTCAGGATCACAATTTTTTAGTCTTTTTAGGGGAATTGTATATCTGGCGTTAGGATGGGAATAAGGAATTTCTTTTTCATCAATCTTGTCCTTGAACCACCTTCCGGAGTAATTTATTCCTTCATCGGGAACTTTTCTTCCATCTCCCTGCCAGAAAGGGACTTTTCGGTTAATCAAAACATTGGAGAAAATAACCTCGCCCGGGGTAGTTAGAACCTTCCAGATTAAAGGGTCACTTTCCGAATTTACATCTCGAATTATTCCAAATATACCTCTTTCTACATTGGTGGCAAATATTTTCCCTTCCTTTTTTCTTAGATAAGCAATATCATCTCCCAGGACACTTTCTCCTCTTACCATGCAAGTAGAAGTCTTGCCACAGAAACTTGGAAAGGCTCCGGTAAAATAAGTCTTTCTTTTATGAGGTCCCTGAACTCCCATAATAAACATATGTTCTGCCAGCCAGTTTTCTTTGTCTGCTTTTCTAATAGCCAATCTCAAAGATAATTTCTTCAGTCCTATCGTATTTCCGGCGTATTGAGTGTTCACTGTATAAACGATGTTTTTTAGGAAATCTATATAAATTCTTCTTTTTTCCACATTTTTACTTACATTGTTTTCTAACTCTCCGGCACTATGCACATACCGGAAGAATTCCATATCAGGCCCTTTTCTTTTGAATACTTCATAAGCGGATCTGTAGAGGATGTCTTCTGAATGGGCTACATAAGCAGAATCGGTAATCTGCACAGCATAAATGGAAAAAGGAGAATTTAAGGGGCCCAAACTTAAGAATAAGATATATACCTCTTTTCCCTGCATAATGTTTTTTAATAAATCCCGGATTTCCTTCAATCCCTTCTCTCTGTTTATGGAATTGATGTTTGATCCCAAATCTAAGTCCCTGCTTATGAGAAATTTAGTATTTTCTTTATCTCTGGCCTGGTCAAAGTAACCATCGAAATGAACAGTATGGCCATCTGTGGATAGCTGCGTTTCCTCTCCCAATTGTTCGGCCTTATCTCTTATATACCGAGCATCTTCGGGAGAATCGGTACGGATGAATACTGAGGTAGGCTGGCAAAGATTCACATATTTAGCGATAAAAATATTTAGACGAGAATTATTCAGTTTCACCAACTTTTCATAATTTTGTTCTCCACACTTTACCTTAAGCAATTCAATATTTTTCCCTTGCATCGGGTTTTTCTCCTTTTTCTCTGCCCATAGGAAACAAAAGAGCCAACATTGTCCCCTGTCTTCTCTAAAAGAAGCAGGAATTGCTCAGGTTGGCTCAATATACAAAAAAGGATTATAGCATAAATAATTTTCTTATCAACTGCAAAAAGGGTTTCCAAATCTTGGGGTATCCAAAAAGCACCGTTCATAATATGAAGGTCCCCCCAGTATAAGTTGTACTGATTAGACTTTTTTACCATGGGGTTACTGCGGGCAATAAGGATATTTTCCCGATCCACCACGGTATGGTACAATACTTGT
>DAOVGF010000022.1 GCA_030672545.1 Candidatus Aerophobota bacterium | reverse complement strand
GCAAGATCACCACGGTTGTCTTTGGCACCCTCGTGACGCTTCGCGGATTGCCACGCTTGCTTTCTCAGCAAGCTCGCAATGACGGAAGAGGGTAGCCGCAGGCTTTGACTCCTCGGTTATGATCCGGTAGCCGCAGGCTTTAGCCTGCGTTTATTTGCGCAAGTTAAAACTTGCGGCTACTGTGTGACTCCTTTGCGCAAGTTAAAACTTGCGGCTACCGTGGCTCCGTTATCCGAAATTTGGCCGCTTGTATTGAGGAGATAGAGTTATGAAGGTAAAAGAATGGCAAAATTTAAATTTATTCCCCGAGTTAAATGGCGTGGAAAAAGACAAAAATAAGGGGAGAACTACCGAAAAACTTCAGCGATTAGATTTCCACGGTCAATTAAGAAAGGAAATATTACCACTCTGCCGGTTGAAGTATGGAGATATTTGGGAAGACCCAGTTAGAGGACATAAAGTAGGTGTACTTGATGCTACTAAGATTGAAGATGTGAAGAAAATAGTAGGAGACGAAAAAGCTCCACTTGTAATAAATGATCCCCCTTATAATGTGGCGGTGGGAAACGCAAATACGAAAAACTTGTTTAAAATAAGCCTACAAAAATATTTAGATTTCTCCCAAGAATGGGTTAAGAATGCTATAAAAATAATGGACAAAAATGCCCATCTATACGTATGGATTGGTGCAGATTATAAAGATAATTTCCAGCCCCTGCCTGATCTTATCATCTTGATGAGGGAATTTAAAGAATTGAAACCCAGAAACTTTATTACTTTGAGAAATCAAAGAGGATATGGAACTCAAAAAAACTGGATGTGGATAAGACAAGAACTTTTATACTATGTCAAAGGAAACCCAGAATTTAAGGTTGTTTATACCGATATTCCCAAAGTTCTAAGAGGATATTATAAGGTAGTAAATGGGGAATTATTAGAAAACTTAGAACGAAGTAAATCAGACACAATAAGACCGGGAAATGTTTGGATAGACATTCAACAAGTGTTTTATCGTTTAGAAGAAAATGTTCCGGGATGCTATGCTCAAAAGCCATTGAAAGCAATTGAAAGATTAGTTTTAACCGGTAGTAAGAGAGGGAAGCTTGTTGTAGATTTTTTCGCCCATTCAGGAACAACGCTTATTGCCGGAGAAAAGCTTGATAGAAAGGTTTTTACATTTGATATAGACCCCATTTTTGCAGAAATTACTATAAGAAGGTTAGAACTTTACAGGAAAACAGGACAAATGGGATGGCAATGGAGGAATCCTCTTCCGGAGAATTCTTAGGGGACGAATTTGTATCTGACTAGTAATGACCCCATGCTTGACAATTAAATGGTATTGAAAACAATAAGGGTGGGTCAATTTTGGATAGCCCTCAAGGACCCCTTTTTTTGGCTAAGATAGAGTGGTAGGCGCAGGCTTTAGCCTGCGTTTATTTACGCAGCTTAAAAGCTGCGGCTACCATAACTCTTTGCGCAACCTAAGACCTGCGATTACCTTTATGAAATCTAAACTATTGTTTTGAAACAAAAGCATTTCAAAGAAAGGAAACTTAGTTATGACTTTGAGTAGCCGAGAAAGAGTAAGAAGGGCGGTGGAGTTTGAGGGAGTGGATAGGGTACCTATTATGCATGCTGTTTTACCCGCGGCCTGGTTTAAGTTCGGCCAGAGGTTAAACAAAATTCTGGAAAAGTATCCTCGAGATTTGGCGTTCAAGGGGAAAGGTGGCAAACCAGCTACCGCCGGGTATAAATATACCAAGGAACTTGCTCAGTCAATAAACATAAATGATGATTTCAGTTACCTGGAGGCCAGAACTTACCAATATGGCGAGGTTGGACAAAAAGGCCGCTCTACCGATGAGTGGGGTTGTATCTGGGAAAGAATTGACTCAGGAATAGTGGGACAGGTAGTCCGGCACCCCCTGGAGAGATGGGAAAAGGTGAAAGAATATAGATTCCCGGATGCTCTGGCCTACTGGAGATTTGACTTGCCTCAAATTGATAAGACGGTTCAACAGGCTAAAGAGGAACAAAAATATATCATTGCTTACGGAGGCAATCTCTTCGAGCTTCTGCAATGGCTGAGAGGTTACGAAAACCTGATGATAGATATTATGCAGGAGCCGGAGCGAGTGAGGTATTTGGCCGAAAAGATCGTGGAATACAATCTAAAAACAGTGGAGAGGTGGATGGAGTTTGAAGTAGATGCTATCCTTTTCCAGGATGATTGGGGAACCCAAAAGCAGCTTATGATTCCTCCTCATTTATGGAGAGATATATTTAAGCCTTATTATGCTCGGTTATTTGCCTTAGTTCACCAGGCCGGTCGGCATGTTCATTTTCATACCGATGGATTCACCCTAAATATAATCCCTGATTTGATCGAGATAGGCGTGGATGTTCTCAATCCTCAGTTTTCCACCATGAATTTGGAGCAATTAGCCCAAATGGTCGCCGGTAAGGTTTGCCTTCGTAGCGATATTGACCGCCAGTATATATTAAACAGAGCCTCTCCCGAGGAGGTTAAGGATTATATAAAGAGGGTACTAAAACTTTTCTCTTCCTCTCGGGGAGGACTCATAGCCTACGGAGAAGTTAATTCTGATGCATCTCTGGAAAATGTAGAGGCTATGTATGAAGTTTGGGAGCAATTTGGACGTTATCAGTAGAGGCACGATGAGAGTGGGATTTTTTTGCTTTTTTTTCTGGTTCTTGTTAGCGGTGATGGGTTTGGCTCAGATTCCAGTAGGGGAAAAAGCTCCGGATTTCAGGGTGGTCTCCGGAGATTACAAAGTTTTCTCCTCCAGCTCACTTAAGGGTAAGGTGATGGTTATATTCTATGATACCAGAGAGCCTGAGGTAACCGAGAAGAACCGGCAGATGAAAGATAAGTTAAAGTTCCTTCTTGAAGAACAACCGGAAGATGTCAAGAACTCCATTGTTGTGGTGCCCATCATAAACTGCACCGAAGCCACCTGGTCTCTTAAGCCGGTCTGGTGGGCCAATCTGGTGATAAATTCCATAAGAGAAGGAGTGACTATTTACGGAGACTGGGATGGAAAGTTCTTCAAGGATTATCAGGTAATAGATAAGGAGACCAACTTTATCATCATTGACCGAAAAGGAATTATTCGCTACTCAAAATCAGGCCGGATCTCACCTGAAGAAACTGAGCAAATCATAGAGTTATTGAAGAGACTGGTTGCGGAAAACTAAAGATTTTAGGGAGATGATGATGGTCCCTTAAGGATTATATCTCCTACCTGGCAACCGATGTCTTTGGCGATAACCGGGCATTTAGCCTTAAGCAAGAAGAAGATGGGTTTATCCACCCGAGAAAGTGACTCATAGTTTCCTTGACCCTTACTGATAATAAAGGTAGCCCGGTCAAAATGATCCAAGAACTGTTGGCTGGCCAGGTCGAGTAGAGTAGCTGGTGCGTCAGAGCCCGAGGTAATTACCTTAGCGAGTTTGTCCATACCAGCATAATGAGCATCTTCCATAGTGGCGTCATTAATTACCGGCATTTGCCTAACTACGTAGACGATTTTCTGGCTGAGCTCTTCGACTAAGATTCGGTCAAAGATAACCTCGCTGGAATTGTCCGCTAAATAGAGGATTTCTTTGGTTTCCTGGAGTCGCTGCTTGAATTCAGAGTAGTGAAAAATGGCGAAATCCTGGTGCACAATAGTTTCCACTTCTTTATTTAAATTGAAAGAAGTCTTTATTCCGCAATCAATAATGTTTCCAGCAATAGCTAAGCGAATAGCCATTAATAAAGGATCATTAGCCTTTTCTACCCTTTTTTTTAAATCGGGGTAAAGCTGAAGAGCCAAGCGGTTATATTTTTGTTTGATTTCTTGATAGGGATCAGAACAACCGGTAACCCGGCGAATGATTTGATGAATTTTTCTTCCTATAACTGGGGGAGTACTGTTCAGGGGAATACGGGGTAGCTCTTTGGCTACCTCATCCAAAACCTGGCGTTGTTTCGTCTCGTCATCTACTGCCATCCGGGAAGCATCCAGAGCTTGCCTCAGGAAGCAGGGTAAACAATCCAGATAAATCTTCATTTTTTCCTCTCTTTGGGGGTAATAGTCTAAATTTCACCAAGGTAGCCGCAACCTTTAGGTTGCGCTTGTTTTTCGCCGGCTACCACTTTATCTTCACCAAAAAAAGGGTTCCTTGGGGGGGTACCAAAGCCCCTTTAAATCTTGCTTTTAGAGAGTCTACTGGTTACCTTTGGGGGAGACCGAGCAATAATTGTAGAACATCATACCTCAAGGCTCGCTATTTAGCAAGCGTTTTTTCTCACCGCCGAAAAATTGCTGAAAACGGCACGAAAAAGGTCTTCCAGGGCTCTCTTAATGAAGAGGGAATTGAGTGACGAGAGAGTAGACTCCACTTCAGAGAGTTAACTCAGGCCTGCGGCACAATTGACGTATTGACAGGTTGAGGTGGGATGGGTAAGCTACTGTCAGCACTTACTGAAGAAGAAGGAGCAAAAAGATGGGGAAGGGCAAACTTTATAAATTAGAGCCAACAATTTATCAGTATACCTTTGGTCCAGGTGAACCTGTGTTGCGTATTAAAAGCGGTGATTCAGTTGTTGCTTTAACCTTAGATGCTCGGGGGTTTGATTGTCGCGGAAATCCCTTGTCGGAACATAAAAAGCAAAAAAGTAACTTCACGAAATATCAGCAATCTAACCCTCTAATTGGGCCGATATGGGTTGAGGAAGCCGAGCCAGGCGATCTACTCAAAATAAGTATCCAGGAGATTCTTCTAAACCGGGAATATGCCTGGTCCGCTCTGGTGCCTCATTTTGGTGCTTTTACCGGGGAAAGTGAGGGAAGAGATCTTTTACTCAATGAGCCTCTCTCGGGATATGAATACCGCTGGGAGCTTGATTTAAACTCCCAGACGGGAGCTCTCAGGCTTTCTCGCAGTAAGCTGAAGGAAATACAAGTTTCCCTGCATCCCTTTATTGGTTCCATTGGAGTAGCTCCCCGCTTTGGTCGGGTAGAAACAGCTCTCACTCCCGGCGAGTACGGTGGGAATATGGACTGCGTGGAGACAAGAGCAGGAGCAATTCTGTATTTACCGGTATGGGTGAAAGGAGCTTATCTTTCCTTTGGGGACGTCCACGCCGCCCAGGGGGACGGAGAAATTTGCGGGGTAGCCCTGGAAACAACTGCCCGGGTAACCTTAAAACTAAAAGTGATTAAGAACAAGATTGCCCAGTGGCCCCGCCTAGAAAATGCCACTCATTTGATGGTGGCCGGTAGTGCCCGTCCGCTGATGAATGCTGTCCGCATTGCTCATGTTGAATTAATAAAATGGTTAATAGCCGATTATGGCTTTGATAAGTGGGAGGCTCTCCAGGTACTCTCCCAGGTTGGCACTATGCGGGTAGGAAATATTGTAGATCCCAATTACACGGTGGTGGCCAAGTTTCCTAAGAAATACCTTGCTTAGCTCTGCTCTCACAAAAAGGATTATAGCATCAGCATTTTACCTGACGGAAGTTTTAATCGGTAATTTTCACCTCCAGTATCTGATTGATTTTCTCCTCTATAATTTCCTTAGGTACTGCTCCTATTAATCTATCTACCAGCTCTCCCTTATGGAAAAACAGCAGGGTAGGGATACTTCTGATGCCGTATTTTCCAGCTACATTCGGGTTTTCATCTACATTTAGTTTTCCCACTTTGATCTTGTCCTGAAACTGTTGAGTGAGTTCCTCCACTGCTGGGGCTATCATAAAACAAGGTGCACACCAAGCAGCCCAGAAATCGATCATTACTGGAATAGTTGACTCAATGACCTCATTTTGCCAGTTCTGGTCACTAAAGATTATCTCAGACATTTTACTCCTCTTCTCAATTTTTTCTCAATTTCAAAAGTCGGTCAATTTTTTGTTTATCAAATCCTACTATTTTGGCTCTACCAATGAGGAGAACCGGAACACTTTTCTGACCGGTCATTCTTACCATATCTTGAGCGGCCTGAGGATCCTTGTCTACTCTCACTTCTCTTACTCTAACCCCCTTTTGACGCAGATAATTCTTGGCTGCGGAGCACCAGGGGCAGGACCCTGAGGAAAACAAGATAACTCGGGGATAAGTTCTTTGATCCATCTTAACCTCTTTCGGTAAACAATTTCTCGGCAAATCTAATAATATCCAGGGCGTTTCTGTCCCTTATCCGGTAGCAAATTTCTGTTCCTCTTCGTTCATGCTCCAGAATGCCTTTATCCTTCAGAATCCTGAGATGTTGAGATAGGTTGGACTGGGTTATTCCTACCACTGATTCTAAATCTCTGACGCATTTGTAACCGTTCTCCAAAGAAGTCAATATCTTTATTCGGGAAGGGTGACCAAGTACTTTGAGAAAATCTGCCGTAATTTCTTCTCTCATTTCTCTCCCGGTTTAGTTTATTATAATATTATAATAAACTAATAGAACTTGTCAAGTTAGGGGCATTCATGATACATGAGTGTCCGAGGGGTACCAAAATGTGGTATTAACTGCTCCGTTCTTAGTTTCGCTGCTTTGGAAAATAGTCTCGGTAGACCCCCATAGCACTTATGCTTGAGGTTTTTTTGAGAAACTGGAGTTACTTTGTTGACTTTAGTGAGAGATTAGCGATAATTGGTTAAAAATTAATCATTTATTATCTGGTGACAATTTTACCCGCGGGAAGTAAAGGTGTGATCTGGTATGCTTTTGAGCAACTCAGGAAAGGAGAATAAGGACAAAGGAGGAAAGACAATGAGAAAAAAGAAGGTTCTGTTGGTTTTTCTGGTTTTATTTGTGGTATGCTCTCTCATTCCTTTTGCTTATGCTCAGCTTTCTACAGAAGAGTTCAACACCATAAGGATTACTGGACAAGGAGTGGTGGATAGAAAGGGTAATCTCGGCTTGAAATTGGACTGGAAAATTCCCACCAATGCTCTTTATATAGAAATAAAGAGAAATTATCCCAATCCCTATGTTCTACTGAGAGACTTTGTCTCCCAAAGGGCGGCGTTTGAGCTGGCCAATGCCAAAATAGAATACGACGATGCTCAAAATCAGCTCCATCTCCAGGCCGACTTGCTGGGAGCTTCCGTAAACAGGAGAGGGCGCTGGGAGATAGATATGGGTAAGGGCACCGATTGTATCTGGATGGAAAAACAAAAAGCCATATTCCTGCAGATATTTCCTACAGATACTCAGATAATCCAGGTAATGGATACAATGATAAACCTGCCCGGCGAGGCTTCCAATATAAAGTACGATGAGAAAAAGGGACTACTTACCTATTCGCTTCCGGTGGAACCTCGGACAGGCTACTGTGAGCTTGATCTCTCACTGAGATGTAAACCTCGTCTTATGGCCGCTACCTACAAGGTATATGCCAATCCCGATATGTCCGAGGGAAGTATGTGGGTAGCCAAGACAATTTTTAAGAATACCGGGGAAAGCAACATCCACAATCTTAAGGTAAGCTATAAATTGGGCGAGTATTCTGATTGGTCAATCCCTAAAAGCTACTCTTTAATTGTGCCTGGAGGATGTGTAGTAGATCTTTACTACCCGGTGATTTCGTCAAAGGTAACAGAGCTTTTGACCCGCACCCCGGTTGATGCACAAATAAAATACGAGTACAGGGATGAGGAAGGTAATATCTATTCAGATGTTACGGGTGAGAGAATGGAAATACTGGGAATAAACCAGATGGAATTTTGTAATCTGACCATGGAGGAAAGAACGGGTAGCTGGGCGGACAATTTCTCTAATTCTCCTCTTCTGGCCACCTGGGTTACTCATCTTGACCCCCCGGTGAAAGCTCTGGCCGGAATGGTATCCCAATTAGCTGGTGGAGTCCCCACTGCCCTGGACCCGCAATCAGCCATCAAATTCTGCAGAGCTCTTTATGATCTGGAAGTTACCCATAGAATGGCCTACCAGACTCCTTCTGGTTTTCTCCAGGAATATGTGCCCGGACAGGATGTTAAATATCCCCGGGATGTTTTAAGGGATAAATCTGGAACCTGTGTGGATCTGGCTATACTTTACGCCAGTGTATGCCAGGCCGTGGGTCTTGAGACCATACTGGTTACTATTCCTGGGCATTGCTTTCCCGTGGTTATTCTGCCCGGTGGAAGGCTTCTTCCCGTGGAGTGCACCGCCATAAGTGGAGTTGCCGTGGGACAGCCCCAGGTGAAGTCTTTCTCCTTTGATAAAGCCGTAGAGTTTGCCTCCAAAGAGTTTTCAGAGCTCAGAATGGGACTGTATTACCTGGTTAACGTAAAAGAGATGCAGCAACAGGGATTGGTTAGCCCGGAACTCCCGAGATTAGATGCGGATATCCTGGAGAGATGGGGATGGCAGCTTCCTCAGGCTCAAAGGCAAGAAGCTCCTGGAGGTGACCAGGTAGAGGAAAGAGGCCGGGGTGCAGAGGAACTAGTGGGTGGTGGAACTCAAAGATACTCCAGTGAGCAGCTTAAATTTTCCTTTAATTACCCTCAGGGGTGGAGGGTCAAGGAAGAGCAAGGGACGGTAAATGTGGAGAACCCTCAGGGATTTGCCTGGATAACTATGTGGAGAGTAGATGAAAATGTTGACCCTCAAACTTATCTACAAAATGCAGAAAACTACCTAAAACAGAAATGGCAAAATTATACAGTAACCTCAAGAAGTAAGGTGATAATCAACGGTGTAGATGCATTGAGAGTAGATGGACACTATACAGAGTCTCAGGGAACAACGGAGATTTTCGCGGTACTAGTTTTGCACCAGAATAGCCAGGCAAAACTTATGGTAGGCTCCGGAATTGCAAAAGAACAATATACTAGTCTCTTCCCTGTCCTG
>DAOVGF010000091.1 GCA_030672545.1 Candidatus Aerophobota bacterium | reverse complement strand
CCGGCTTTTTTCAAGTATTCGGGAGCTTCATAAGTTATCCAGAGGCTTACCGGAAGATCAAAATTATCCAGATCGCTAAAATGAAATTCTTTGAGTCGTCCTCCCGGGGCCAGGGAATTAACCCAGTTTTCCACAATCTGTTGGCGCTGGGCTGGTTTCAGATACTTGAAACTACGTAGCTCCATATTGGGAGCTCCCCGAGTACCGAGTTCCAACTCTACTCTAATATCACCCTGGGGAAGCACGTGAATAAGCATGGTGGATTTCGTTTCATTTTCCTGAGGAGACTTGAGAGGAGCTCGCAGGAACCTGGCTTCATCCTCAAAGAAAACCAGGGCTAATTTCTCTTGGTTCGCTCCAGGCAAATCTCTCCAGGAGGCTGTTTCGGCGGTGGGATCCATCCAGATGAGTTTCTCCCCGATTCGAGTTACGGCGATGGCATGGTTGAACTGGGACATAGGAATCTCTCTTTCCAGTTTACCTACTCCTCGGGTACCTATGAGGGCGTAGTAAGCTGGAATCCCAGCAACCTTATACATGGCTATTAGAAGGGTGGCCTTGTCTTTGCAGTCTCCGTATTTATTGTCGAAGATCTCCTCCGCCGAATGAGGTCTGTATCCAGCTATGCCGAACTCCAAACCCACATATCGTATGTTCTTTACTACCCAGTGATAAATTGCTTCGGCCTTTTCTTCCTGAGTTTTTGCCTCTCGGGTAATTTTTTCTACCTGCTGTACTATGGAGGAGGTTGGTTCAGTTTGATCCTTACTTAAATTCCTCCACCAGAGGGAGAATTCTTCCCAGTCCTGGAAGGAAGAAATCATGATAAAAGGAGAAACATCAGCCCACGGAGGCATGTTCGGCTCGGGAATTATCTCGCAAAGATTATCTAACTGCCAGGTGTAGGTGACAAATTCCTCCTTAAAGTCAATCCGGGGCTGAATATCTTTCAGCCTGACATAGTGAATATTGATTTTTCGGCTGCGAGGGAGGGTTAAACTGAGCCGATCCCGCAGGTAAGGCTCAAAACCCTGAATACCAAACCAAATCTGAAAATCATCTTCATTGAGCAACTTGCTGGTAATAATGGTAGCCCGATATTCAATAATAGAGTTCTCCATTACTTCCGGCATAGAGATAATCTTTACCTTAGCATTACTGTAAAGAGGAAATCCGGCCCATTGATCTACATCTCGGATATCTTTTTTGCCCACCTTTACCAATTTTCCATCCGGTTTAATAGTACGAGCATAATCCACCTTGGTATTTTCATAAGTGGAGTCATAATTAATATGAATTTCCCCATATTTTTCTCTTCCTCGGACATTGAGAATTTTGATAATTTTGTGAATTTGGGTTTCCATAGTATTGTCCGGTCTAATCAGGTAATCAACCTGGTTGAGAAGGATGATAGCCCCTGCCTCTGGATATTCCTGGGCTGAGGGAGCAGAAGAGATTATTTCTCGTACCTTTGAATCGGGGATGTCTTTTAGGGTGAGTCCGATTCTTTTTTGTTCCAGAAGAGCGATTTGTTCCTTTGCCCGCCGAGAAGTCTCGGAGGGAGCGTGAAAGTCAATAATTTTACGATAAGACTTGAGAGCCTCCTCATAAAGTTGTTTCTCTTCATATATCTGAGCCAAAGTGAAGAGGATTTCTGTATCTTGGGGATTAAGATAACTGGCTTTTTCCAGTTTTTCCAGAGCTACGGTTAATTCTCCCATCTTGAAATGGGTCTGTCCAAGAAGCTTGAAAAGCCTGAAGTCATCAGGATTTTCTTTAATTAGGGATTTAAGGAGGTTAATTGCGCCGTTGTATTCTTCTTTATCAATGAGGATTCTTGCCAGTTCTGTCTTAGCCTGAGGAAAGGTACTTTCATCGCTCGACGCTCTCTGATATTCCTCAAAAGCAAGATCCTGGAAATGATCTGACTTTATCTGATATACCTGGCCCAGAAGAAAGTGAGCTTCTCCATAGTCGGGTTGAAGGGCTAAGATTTCTTCAAGTTCTTGTTGAGCTTGCTCATATTCTCCCTGGGTAATTAGAACTTTTATCCAGGAAAGTTCAGTATTCTGAGATAAAGTAGCTGGTGATAAAATGAAAAGAAAGAAGAGGATAAAAAGTATAAAGCCTTTTTTCTTGATCATGGTTGGTCTTGTCTCTGCCTCCCTCCAATAATTAATGCTATAGGATTTTTCCGGTAAGTCAAGAAGGTTCCAGGGATTGGAATTGCCAAAGGCTGTGTCATTACTATAATCAATAGTGAGTCAAGCACGGCAAACTTACTATGACCACCACCGGGAAGGGACTGGTCTAAACACTTTTGTATCTCTGTCCTGCTTCCAGATAGGAAGGTAACAGCTACTTCTATAAATATTCTATTGGTTAGCCTTTAAGGAGGCCCAAACTAAATCCTCGCACGATGTACTTCTGAGAAAAGGCAGCGAAGACTATCGCCGGGACCACGCAGAGTATGATGGCCGCTGACATCTGCCCTCTCTGTATCTCGGTAAAGCCAATGTAAGAAAGCATTCCCAGAGGAACTGGTTCTGTGCTTCCCCCGGCCAAAACCAAGGCTAAGGCAAAATTGTTCCAGGCATATATAAACGAGAGGAGACCTGCCGCCATTAATCCGGGCAGAATTATGGGCAGCACAACCTTACTGATTACCTGCCACTCGGTTGCTCCGTCCAAATGGGCGGCCTCAATGAAACTCTGGGGTACCTCCATAATATAACCTCTCAGCAGAAGAACAAAAAGGGGCAAGGTTATCAGTTGGTAGGCGAGTATTAGGCCTAAGTAGGTGTCAAATAGCTTGAGTTTATGATAGATGGAAAACAAGGGCAGCATTACGGCCAAGATGGGCAAAAAACAGATGGTGGCAAAGGTAAAGCTTATGTTTTCTCGCCCTGGAATCTTGTACTTGGCCAGGGCGTAGGCGGCAAATATTCCCAGAAGACAGGTAAGCCCCAAAGCACCCCCACTCAGGATTAAACTATTCTTGAACCAGTGAGGAAAATCGGGAGCGACGGAAAAAAGCCCGGTGGTTTTGCCCAGTAAGATGGCTGTATAGCTCTTGAGCGTGGGGCTGAAGATGAACTTTGGAGGATAACTAACGATATCCGCCGTTGATTTTATGGAGAAAAGAAAGATCCAGAAGAGTGGAAAGAGAACCCAGGCAAAGAATGCCACTAAGGCAACTCCGATGCCTACTTTGGCCAGCGTATGTCCTTTGGAATGCATGTTTTCTCCTGATTTTACACTTTCTCTTTGACTTTTTTCAGGGCCCGGCGTGAGATTTCCAACGTCTGGTCAATGTCTTCCTCGGTGTGAGAGTAGGAAATGAACCAAACATGGTCTTTGGGATAAAATACTCCTTTGTTTATGCATTCACTGAGAAAAATATCAACCATTTTTTTGTTGGTCTCTTCGTCATCTACTAAAAAGTGGAACGAGGGCATAGGAGGATAACCAACCGTTTTACCTTCGATACCCAAATCATTAACCATCTCATCCAGTCCTTTCATGAGCTTTCTTCCCAGATTCCAGATATGCGGAACTACATTTTTGTTTCTCAACTCACGCAGAGTGGCTAAAGCTGCGGAAATACCCATTAAGTTACCACTATTAGTTCCGGCATACCAGAGCTCATCGTTAATTTGCATGAATTTTTTCTTTCCCAGAACTACGGAAAAAGGATACCCATTGGCCATACCTTTGCTAAAGACAGAAAGATCGGGAGTGATCCGGAAATATTCCTGGGCTCCTCCCCGGGAAACTCTTCCTCCGGTCTTGACTTCATCAAGGATGAATAAGGCTTCATACTGATGAGCAAGCTTGATAGCGTCTTCCAGGAATCCTGTTTTTGGCTTCTCGTAGTAGAAGAGTTCCATAATGATGCCGGCTACCTTACCCCTCTCTTTCCTGAGCAGATCTTCGAAAAAGTTGAGATCATTATATTTAAGTTCCAGGGTGTATTGTCCTACTGCCGGAGGAACTCCCCGCAGGCATCGATCAGAGCAGTTTATGGTCTCTAAGTATTTTAAAAAAGCTCTTGGAGGACCGAACTGTCCAGTGGTACACCAATCATGCCACCCATGATATCCCCAGCGGATAACCTTGTATTTGCCGGTATAAGCCCGGGCAATCTTAATAGCTGCTGTTGTTGCTTCCGAACCCGAGAGAAAGTATCGGACCATCTCGGCACCAGGAATAATTTGGATAAGCTCCTGGGCCAGGGTAACTTCCAACTCATGGTTTACACTAAAGATAGTTCCGTAATCTATTTGATGTTTCACGGCCGCGGTTACTGCCGGGTAATTATAACCCAGCAGTATGGCCCCGTAGGCCAAAAGGTAGTCAATGTAATCGTTATTATCTACATCTGTGAAATGAGCCCCAGAGGCACTCTTGGCGAAGATCGGGTACTTGGCAGGGGCATAGGTTGACGGCCGCTTGTTGTACATCTGGGAACCACCGGGAATGACCCTTAGGGCTTCGGTGTAAATCTCCCAGGATTTTCTGACTCTTTGACTCATGGAATCCTCCCAATATGCTTTGTTGTCTACAGCCTTTGTTGAGATCTTCTCAGCAAACTGAAAAAGGAGAAGATCAGCGCGTAAACGAAGACCCACAATATGGTTAAAGACGCCAAGGCGTAGCTCATATTAAGCTGCTTTATTCCAAAAAGATAGCTTCCCATATGGATATTCATTGTGCATACACCGGGACCTCCTCTGGTGGTTGAATAGATGAGATCAAACATTCTCATTGAGTCTATGCTCCTGAAAATAGTAGCAATGATGAGGTGGGGGGTTACCAGAGGTAAGGTAACGTGAAGAAATACCTTTAGCTTGGATGCACCGTCAACGGCGGCAGAATCCAAAACCTGGCTTGGTACAGATTGAAGTCCGGCTAAGGTGATGAGTACAACGAAGGGGGTATATATCCAGGTATCGATTAAGGCTATTGAGAAAAGAGCGCTATGTTTACCGGTAAGCCAGGGGAAGTTAGGTAATCCTGTCAGACCGAGGAGGTAATTGAACACTCCACTGCCAGGCCGCATCATCATCTTCCACATTAGCCCGGAGACCACCGGTGGCATTACCAGTGGTATTACCAGGAGAGTCCTCAAAATATTGATGCCGAAGATCTTTTTATTCAGAAGTAAAGCCACTCCAATCCCGAGCGGTAGTTCTATTACAATCACCAGGAAGGTGTACAAGAATGTAACTCTTATCATCTGCAGACCTTGGGCGGATGAGAAAAAACGTATGTAGTTTTGAAGGCCGGTGAAACGGTAGGTGGAATGAGCCAGGTGGAAGTTGGTGAAGCTTTGATATATTCCTGTCAGCCATGGGTAGACGACTATTCCCAATAGCAAGAGTAATGCGGGAAGAAAAATCAATTTTTTCATATGACCTGGTTTTTCCTTTCCGTAGGGAGTTCCCTTCCTACCATTCAGATTGCTACCCGTGGGTTATTCCCTGGCTGAGTCTGGTTTGAATACTGGCTACTACTTGATCAAGCAAGTTACCTGGGGCAGGTGAATCAGCTTTCCACCTGCCCCTCTTGTTGCCTATGAGTCTAATTCTTAGCGAGATACGGTTTCTTTGAGGATCTGGTCGATATCTCTGGCCGCCTGACTAAGGGCCTTTTGAGCATCTTCTCCATGGTATATCTCTTGGAGAGCCTGAACAAATCTATCTCCCATGGCCGGAGCTACGGGATTAGGAGTGAATCGAATCTGAGCGTATTTCTCCATGGTTTGCTGAATAACATCTCTGCCACCGTATTCTTGGGTTGCCTCGACTACCTGGGGATTCAGCCATACTGATTGCCTGGGTGGATCAACGTTTCCTAACAAGGCAGCCTTGACCAGTACGTCTTCCAGGGTACTCCACTGTATGAACAGCCAGGCCGGGCCGGGTACTTTGGTTTCTTTATTCATTGATAGACCCCAGCTCCAGACATGGGATTTTCGCTGGTATGATGGTCCTTGAGGTACCAGGGCATAACCCAGGTTGTCCGCAACATTGGATTTTTCCGGGTCCGTGATAATAGCGCGGATGGAATCGGGGAAGCTGTAGAAGGCGTAGTTTCCCGAACAAAAAGCCTCCAATTGTTCGTACCAGCTCATAGCCAGGGTACCGGGTGGTCCATACTCACGGATGGCCTCTACCCACTTGGTGCAGAATTCCACCGACCTTGGGCTGTCAATTACGCATTTCATATCTCGATTGAAGTCGGTACAGCCCCAACTGGCGTAAGGCGGCCAAAAGGAGTTATCCAGAGTGGCCCAGCTTCTTTCCAACATAGCACAGAGTCCATATGTTTTCTTTCCGTCAAATTCCCCGGTCAACTTGGGTAAAGCCGCGAATTCTTCCATGAGGGTCTGGGGGACAGCTACTCCTGCTTTGTCCAACAAGTCCCGGTTGTAGGCCAGTATATGCACTTCCCATTGAATGGGAATTCCCCACAAATGGCCTCCGCCCGCAGGACTACCAAGCTGCCCGCTCCAACTGTGAGAGGCAACCAGTCCCGGATAGAAATCTTCGAAGCGGTAATCGGGTGAGGTCAGAGTGGGGTCATTAAGGAATTTCTCCAGAGGCTGTATCCATCCAGCGAAAGAGTATTGCCACTGGAAGATCACGTATGCTTGAACAAAATAAAATGTCAAGTTCTTGAGGATTAAGAAGTATTGGAGATTGTTGTCTGGTAACCATTTCGAAGGGATAACAAGACTCATCAGTGTGTTTCTGTCCTGGACATGAAGAAGTTCTGTGGGGAAGTAAAGGGAGTCAGACCATCAATCGAATCATCCGGTCACCATAAGGAAGAATATAGAAGGAATTATAAGATTTGAGTGCACGAGCGGGCAGGCAAGTGCGAGGTGTTGACACGGTTTTTGTTTATACTATAATCAAAAAAGTTAGGGTAGCCTAACTAAAATAGAGTAACCTAAGTTTTTTCCTTAATAGAATATATAAAATATATGATGAGAACACTTTTAGAACTATCTTCCGGTGAAATGGGTGAAGTAGTGGTGATTGCCGGGGGATGGGGTATTCACTACCATCTGGCTACTTTGGGGATAAGACCGGGAAAAATAGTGCGTAAAATTACTACTCAGCCGATGGGGGGACCTCTTCTTCTGGAAGTGGAAGGAGCGCGAGTAGCTATTGGTCGAGGAATGGCCGGACGGGTAATGGTGAGATAGGGAAGTAAATGAGAATACTTTTAATGGGAAATCCTAATGTAGGTAAGAGCGTTATTTTTAACCGGCTGACCGGAATAAAAGTGATTGCTTCTAACTATCCTGGAACGACCATCGAGTTTCTGGAAGGTAGTATTATTTTTGATGGCCGGAAAGTGCGAATAATTGATGCTCCCGGGACTTACTCTCTTATTCCTTCCGATCGCGCTGAAGAAGTGGCGGCAAATCTCTTAACCGAAGAAAAAACTGATCTTATAATTAATGTAGTTGATGCCACAAATTTGGAGAGAAATCTTTATTTGACGCTCCAGTTAAGAGAACTCCCCATACCGGTGATTGTTGATTTAAACATAATTGATGCGGCCAGGGAACGAGGAATAGAAATAGATATTCCTCGTTTGGAGAAAGAATTGGGTCTTCCTGTAGTGACCAGTGTAGCTATCAGTGGGGAAGGAATCGGGCAGTTGCGCCGAATAATTGGGAAAATCCTCCAGAGAAGTCAAAATAAGGTGGTAATAAGAACATTTGATTCCGAGATAGAAGAAGTGATCGTGAGAATTCAAAAAGAAACTAATCTTCCTCGATGGCAGGTAATTCTGGGTTTGGAGGGGAATTCCGATTTTAGAAGTAAAATACCTCGGGAAATTTTTGAGGAAGCTGTGGGAAAAATCCAGAGGGGCAAAGAGGAATCTATTGAACTTATGATTCTGAAGTGGCGATTTGGCCAGAGTGGAGCCATTATTTCCAGGGTCCAGAAAGTCCACCATCGTCATCCCACTTTTTTGGAAAAATTAGGGGATGCTACCGTAAAACCTCTTACTGGACTACCCATTGCTGCTATAGTGCTTTGGGGAATTTTCAATTTTTTTGTCATTGGAGCAGGATTTATTACTGATAAAATAATGATTCCCCTTTTTGAAGGTCCCTACGACAAATTTGTTCGTCTGGGAGTAGAGAAATTCTTTTCCCGGGGATTCGTTCACGATATGCTGGTGGGGACTTCTGGATCAGGGTATCTGGAGTCATTTGGATTACTTACTACTGGAATTTTTGTTCCCATTGGAGTTGTTCTTCCGGCGGTGTTGATTTTTTACCTTATTTTGACTCTTCTGGAAGACATAGGATATCTTCCTCGCCTGGCTGTTTTGGTGGACAACATCTTTCATAAAATTGGATTGCACGGATATTCTATTGTTCCAGTGATACTTTCTTTTGGTTGTAATGTTCCAGGGGCGATGGCTTCCCGAATTCTCAGGACCGAAAAGCAACGGTTTATGATGCTGACAATGCTGGGGATTTCTATTCCTTGCACTGCTCAAACAGCCGTGGTTTTGAATATTATTGGTCCTTACGGACTGGAATGGGTGATGTTGATTTATTCTATTCTACTGGTTATTTTTGTCAGTCTGGGCAGTATTTTAAATTACTTGCTGGCAGGGGAGACTCCCGAAATAGTGTTAGAAATTCCACCTTACCGGATTCCCCGATTTTCCAATTTGCTTATGAAAACAAGACTACGGATGGAAAGTTTTTTTCTTGATGCTATTCCCTGGGTATTTGTAGGGATATTGGTGGTTAATCTCTTTTACTATCTGGGAGTTACTAACTTTCTTTCCAGAAATCTTGGCTTTCTCCTGGGAGGCTGGCTGGGATTGCCCCAAGAGGCTATCTATCCCCTAATTATCGGTTTTCTGAGAAAAGATGTAGCCACCGGACTCATTGCTCCTCTCTTGAGTAAAGGAACTATCAATCTTGGTCAGGCGGTGACAATAGTGGTGATGTTAGCGGTATATTTTCCTTGTGCGGCTACTTTCGTCGTTTTTCTGAAGGAATTAGGGATAAAAGATACTATTAAAAGCACCCTTATAATGTTAATAGTAGCTTTTGGCGTGGGAGGACTACTCCATTTATCGTTTGCTCTGAAAGGATGAACTTTATGGGGAAACTAAGGAGTTGAAGAGATGAAGGTTGAGTTGAGTCCAACTAGGGAAAACTATCTGAAGATGATAATAAGGCTGAGTAAAAGAAAAAAAGTAGTTCGGGTGAATAGCCTGGCTAAAGAATTGAAGCTTAGAATGTCCAGTGTGAGTGAGGCCTTGAAGCTCCTGAAGGATGATGGACTTGTCACCCACGAAAAATATGGGTATATTGAGCTTACTGAAAAAGGTAGCAAGATTGCCGAGGAGGTTTTCTCCCGTCATGAGGTTCTTTTTGCGTTTTTAACCAAAATTCTGGGTATTGATCCGGTTACGGCAGATAAAGATGCCTGCAAAATGGAGCACGTAATTAGCCCGGCCACTTGGAGTAAACTCATTAGTTTTGTAAAAGAATTTTCTGACTGACAAAAAGGAGTTAAAAATGCGTATCGGGGTGGCAATTAATGATGAGAAAGGCCTTGAGTCAGAGATAAGTGCACATTTTGGTCGATGTCCTTATTATCTTATTCTGGAAGTTGAGACAGAAGTTGGGCAATCAGTAAAAGTTATTCCTAATCCCTATTTTCGCGAGCATGGGCAGCCGGGACAAGTTCCTTCCTTCCTCAAGGAACAGCAAATTGAAGTGATTGTCTGTGGAGGTATGGGTCCACGAGCCCTAAGTTTTTTTAGAGAGTATGGAATTAGGGCGGTTACCGGAGCTAGCGGAAAGGCGAAAGATGTGGTAGATGATTTTCTTCAGGGCAAGCTGGCCGGTAACGAGCCCTGTCATTAAAATGAATTGTATGAAGAATTTGTAAAATAATAATCAGTAAAATTGACACTGCCAAAGGTGGTGTCGGAAAGGAGATTTAAATGAAATTAGCAGTTTCAGCCAGTGGAGAAGATCTGAGTGCCCCGGTGGATGCAAGATTCGGTCGATGTCCTTATTTTATTATAGTGGATAGCGAAACCATGAAATTTGAATCTTTGGCTAATTCCAGTATGGGAGCAATGAGCGGAGCCGGGATTCAAACAGCTCAAATGATGGCCAACAAGGGAGTTGGAGTAGTCCTCACCGGAAATTGCGGGCCTAACGCTTTTCAGACGCTTTCTGCTGCGGGGATAAAGATAGTGGTGGGAGTTACGGGAACAGTAAGAGAGGCAGTGGAAAGATTTAAAAGAGGAGAGCTCCAGTCTATTCCTCAAGCCAATGTGCAGGCTCACTTTGGAGCGGGAGCAGGTAGTGGTGCGGTACCGGGGAGTCCAGGAGCTTTTTCGGGAATGGGCGGAGGTCGCGGAATGGGAATGGGCGGAGGTCGCGGAATGGGAATGGGAGCCGGAACATCAGGGGTATCTTATCCTCCAAGCAGCCCTCCGGGAGCTTATCCTCAAATGAACAAGGAGCAGGAGCTTAAGTTTCTAAAAGACCAAATAAAGGCTACGAATAACCAGTTAGAGCAAATAAGTAAACGGATCAAGGAACTGGAGGAGGAATAGCCCGTAGGAGTCCGGGACGTCGCCGGGTCTGTGACGTCTTAGAGTCTTGCCTTAGCGAGTTATTGCCAGTCTGCCAAAGGCAGGCGACGTGATCTCGGTCTTGGTTTTGACGCTATGGCTCAATAACTCTAAGACTGTAGCACGTTGTTTACCAAACGAACCACATGAACGAGATGAACCCAGGAGCAAAGGGAAAGCGAGATTGCAAAGCCTGTTTAAAACCAAAGCCCAGAGCGAAACGAAGGGGAAGTGAGGAATCTCGCTCCTCGCAATGACACGGGAATGAACGGTTTGGGTTCAACGAAATGAACGGTTCCAAAGGGAGATAACTTATGATTATTTCTGTAGCCAGTGGCAAGGGAGGAACGGGAAAGACGACCATAGCGGTGAATTTAGCTTTATCGCTGGGAAAGGTACAGTTTCTTGACTGTGATGTTGAGGCTCCCAATGCGGCTCTATTTCTGAAACCTCTAATCAAGGAAAAACATATCGTCAATCTTCCTTTGCCTCAAATAAATGAAGATAAGTGTGATTACTGTGGTAAGTGTGCAGAAGTTTGTGAATGGAATGCTTTAGCGGTTCTCAAAGATAAAGTTTTGTTGTTTCCCGAACTCTGCCACAGTTGTGGTGCTTGCTGGACTCTTTGTCCTCAAAAAGCCATAGACCACGTAGATCGAGAGTTGGGAATAGTGGAAAAAGGGGAAACAGGGGAAATTCAGTTCATCCATGGTCGGTTGACGGTGGGTGAAGCCGTGGTACCACCTTTAATTAAAGCGGTGAAAAGGGAAATAGAAAAAGATGGCCTGGTAATAATTGATTCAGCTCCGGGCACCGCCTGTCCGGCAGTTGAGGCAGTTAAAGGGGCGAGTTTTTGTCTTCTGGTAACTGAGCCAACCCCCTTTGGGCTTAATGACTTGAAATTAGCGGTGGAGATGGTGAGGGGATTCGATATTCCCCTGGGAGTGGTTATTAATCGGGCTGATGTAGGAGATAAGGAAGTAGAAAAGTATTGCCGGAAAGAGAAGATTCCTGTTTTGATGAAAATTCCTTTAGATAGAGAATTGGCGGTTCTTTATTCCGATGGTGAGAATATAGTAAATCACCGTCCGGAGTGGAAAGAAAGATTCATAGATTTATTTGATAAAATTAAGGAATTGGTCAAAAAATGAAACAATTAACCGTAGTCAGTGGCAAGGGAGGAACCGGGAAAACCAGCTTGGTGGGTTGTTTTGCCTGTCTGGCAAAAAATAAAGTTATGGCTGACTGTGATGTGGATGCGGCTGATTTACATCTGCTGTTGTCTTCGGTGAAGGAAAGGTCTTCTGAATTTTGCGGAGGCAAACTGGCCATAATAGACGAAGAGAAGTGTAGCCGTTGTGGTTTATGCGAGGAAGTTTGTCAGTTTGGAGCGATAAGTGAATTTAAGGTAGATCCCTTAGAATGTGAAGGGTGCTCTCTTTGTTGGCGGGTATGTCCCGAAGAAGCTATTACTATGAAAACAAAGCTTATTGGTAACTGGTTTATTTGTCGAACTCCCCAGGGTCCCCTGGTAAATGCTCGCCTGGAGCCCGGAGAGGAAAACTCGGGGAAACTGGTCAGTTTGGTCAGGGAAAAGGCTCAGGAACTTGCTCAAAAGAAAGGCTGTAGCTTTATTTTGATTGATGGCTCTCCAGGAATTGGTTGTCCAGTAATTGCTTCTCTCTCCGGTGTGGATATGGCTCTGGTAGTAACTGAGCCCACTGTATCGGGGATGAGTGATATGGAGAGAATCCTGGGAGTTTGTCAACACTTTGCTATCCCGGCAATTGTCTGTATCAACAAGTTTGATTTGAATCTTTCCAATAGTCATAAAATTGAGGAATATTGTGCTAAGCAGGGATGCGAAGTAGTAGGGAAAATTCCTTTTGACATTGACTTTATCAAAGCTCAAGTAGCTGGAAAGTCTATAGTGGACTATTCTCAGGGTGATGTTGCCGCGGGGGTGAGGGAACTGTGGAAAAGAATATCCCGGACTTTAGCTCTGGACGAGTAGGTTTGATATGAACTAATAAGGAGAAAAGAATGTCTTCGGCAAACTCTGCTTCATCAAAAATGGCCACCGAGCAGAAGAATCGGCAGGAAAAAATCAACCAGCGAATGGCTAAGATAACCCACAAGCTAATCATTATAAGTGGGAAAGGGGGAGTAGGGAAAAGCACAGTGGCGGTTAATCTTGCCTGGAGTTTGCTTTCCTTTGGTAAGAAGATAGGGTTATTGGATACAGACATTCACGGACCCAGTTTAGCTAAAATGTTGGGAATAGAGAAAAGACCTTTGGGGACGTCGGGTGGATTTATTGAACCCATTTTTCTTCGTCCTAATTTTAAAATAGTCAGCATGGCTTTTCTGCTGGAGGATGCGGATACTCCGGTCATCTGGCGGGGTCCTCTTAAAATGAAGCTAATCAGTCAGTTCTTGGGAGATGTAAATTGGGGTCAGCTTGATTATCTGATTATAGATTCGCCCCCCGGTACGGGAGACGAGCCTTTAAGTGTAATTCAACTAATTCCGGATCTGGACGGGGCTATCGTGGTGACTACTCCTCAAGAGGTAGCCCTGCTGGATTCCCGAAAATCGGTTAATTTTGCCAAAGCCTTAAAATTACCGGTGATCGGGATTATAGAGAATATGAGTGGGCTGATCTGTCCCCATTGCGGTCAAATGATTGATCTCTTTAAGAAGGGAGGAGGGGAAAAAGCCTCCCGAGAGCTCGATGTTCCTTTTCTGGGTAGGATACCTATTGAGCCGGCGATTGTAGAATCTACGGACAAGGGAAAGCCTTTTGTTGCTTCAACTAACAAATCGAAATCTGTTCAGGCAATTAGAGAGATAGTGCAGAAAGTTCAATGGAGTATAGAGAAGTGAGAGGACGGAATAATCTTGAGGTGATAGAGCTTTGTCCGGTGGGTCGGGTAAGCAAAACTAATCTTTCTTTTCAGGAGATAGAGATTTTTGAGGAGTTTTTGCCGGCTCTAGATAGTATAGAGAACTTTGAGTATTTATGGATACTTTTTTGGCTTCACCGGGTTTCTCAGTCAAAGCGGCGAGTCTTGAAGGTCCATCCCCGGGGAGATATCGGGCGTCCTAAGAGGGGTGTTTTCTCCACTCACTCTCCGGTAAGGCCGAACCCAATTGGGTTGACCCGGGTAAAGCTTCTGGAGCGGGAAGATAATATTCTGAGAGTAAAGGAGCTGGATGCCTTAATTGACTCTCCAGTCATAGATATCAAATTAGCTCATGAATAGATGAGGATAAGATGGCTATAATGGAGATTAATATTATTCCGATAGGGACGGCATCACCGTCGGTAGGAGAGCATCTCATCAGGGCCCTGAAAGTGCTGAAGATGAGTGGAATGAAGTATGAGTTGACTTCTATGGCCACTATAGTTGAAGGTGAACTG
>DAOVGF010000043.1 GCA_030672545.1 Candidatus Aerophobota bacterium | reverse complement strand
CCCTCGTTGAGACAGTGCCCAAGTCGTTGCGTCATTCATGCGGGTCGGAACTCACCCGACAAGGAACTTCGCTACCTTAGGACTCTTATAGTTAGAGCCGATGTTTACTGGGGCTTCAGTTCAGAGCTTGCACCCATCCCTTTAACCTTCCAGCACTGATCAGACTTCAGTCCCTATACATCCTCTTTCGAGTTAGCAGAGACCTGTGTTTTTAGTAAACAGTCGCTTGGGCTTCTTTGTTGCAACCCCCTCACGCTTCCCTAATCAGAGATTAGGTACACGTTACGCGGGGCACCCCTTCTCCCGAAGTTACGGGGCTAATTTGCCTAGTTCCTTAACGTAGGGTTCGCTCGAGCGCCTTAGCATTCTCAGCCAGCCTACCTGTGTCAGTTTGCGGTACGGACACCTGGATATCTTGTTTAGAGGCTTTTCTTGATGGCAAGGATCAACCACTTCCCCCAGAAATTCGGAGACCCCATCACAGCTCGGACTTTGTGCTGCCCGGATTTGCCTGAGCAACGTCCTAACTGCTTGGACCTGGTAATTCAGCACCAGGCTGGCCTACCTTTCCATGTCCCCCCATCACTTAACACTATCCCGGTGGTGCCGGAATTTTCTACCCGGCTGTCCATCGCCTACGCCAAATGGCCTCGGCTTAGGCCCGACTTACCCTGGGCGGATTAGCCTTCCCCAGGAAACCTTAGGCTTACGGCGCAAGGTTTACTCTTCCTTGTTTCGTGTACTCATGCCGGCATCATCTCTTCTACTTCGTCCAGGTACCTCACGGTTCCCCTTCGACCTAACGTAGAATGCTCCCCTACCGAGCCAGACGTTTTATGAAATAGAGAATTGAAAATCACTCGAAAGCGATTCTCTCCTCTCTATTTACCATCTAACTCCCGCAGTTTCGGTAACAGACTTAAGCCTCCTTGAATTTTCGGCGCAAGACCACTCACCCAGTGAGCTGTTACGCACTCTTTAAAGGGTGGCTGCTTCTAAGCCAACCTCCTGGCTATCTAAGTCGCTTCACATCCTTTACCACTTAGCCTGTATTAGAGACCTTAACTGGCGGTCTGGGCTGTTTCCCTTTTGAGCATGAGGCTTATCCCCCATGTTCTGACTCCCGTGATTAAAAATGACGGTATTCGGAGTTTGATTGATAGTGGAGGCCGAAGCCCCCAATATCATTCAGTGCTCTACCCCCGCCATCCATACACGAGGCTAGCCCTAAAGCTATTTCGGGGAGAACCAGCTATCTCCAGGTTTGATTGGTCTTTCGCTCCTACCCTAAGGTCATCGCCTGACTTTTCAACGCCAGTGCGTTCGGACCTCCATACACGATTAAGTATACTTCATCCTGCCCTAGGGTAGTTCACCTGGTTTCGGGTCTACTTGAAGCAACTTGACGCCCGTTTAAGACTCGCTTTCGCTACGGCTCCGGAACTTATGTCCCTTAACCTTGCTACTCCAAGTAACTCACCGGCCCATTATGCAAAAGGTACGCGGTCACCCACCCAAAGGCGGGCTTCCACTGCTTGTAGGAATAAAGTTTCAAGTTCTATTTCACTCCCCTCCCGGGGTTCTTTTCACCTTTCCCTCGCGGTACTTGTTCACTATCGGTCACCAGGTAATATTTAGCCTTGGAAGGTGATCCTCCCAGTTTCCCACCAGATTTCTCGTGTCCGATGGTACTCAGGTCTAACGCAGATGAAACTTATCTCTTTTCGAGAACGGGGCTATTACCCTCTCTGGCTGGCCCTTCCAGTACCATTTCTCTAAAAGACAAATTTCTTCCGCCTCACTGTAGATATTGGCATCGTTAGACCTACAACCCCAGATAGACAATGCCTACAGGCTTGACATCCATCTGGTTTGGGCTGTTCCCTTTTCGCTCGCCGCTACTGGGGGAATCGCTATTGTTTTCTTTTCCTCAGGATACTAAGATGTTTCAATTCTCCTGGTTCGCTCCTGCATCCTATGGATTCAGATACAGGTGATACGGCATAACCCGTACCGGGTTAACCCCATTCGGAAATCCCCGGATCAAAGCTAGTTTGACGGCTCCCCGAGGCTTATCGCAGCCTACCACGTCCTTCATCGCTTCCTGGTACCAAGGTATCCACCTTATTCCCTTAATAGTTTGACGGTAAAGATAACCTATCACCATGCAGTTGTCAAAGAGCAATTAACCTAATTTTATGGTGGAGATGAGCAGATTCGAACTGCCGGCCTCCGCCTTGCAAAAGCGGCGCTCTCCCAACTGAGCTACATCCCCAAAAAAGGCAGTTATTATTTCTCCTGCCGGGTGGGCTCACCTGGACTTGAACCAGGAACCTCTGCCTTATCAGGACAGCGCTCTAGCCACTTGAGCTATGAGCCCCGAAAAAAGGTAGAGCAGACAGCATTATTTTTCAAAAGATTGTTCTATCCCTTGAAAGGAGGTGATCCAGCCGCACCTTCCGGTACGGCTGCCTTGTTACGACTTCATCCCCCTTGCCAAACACACCTTCGGTATTCGCCCTCCTGCAAGCAGGTTGGTTGAACACCTTCGGGTGCATCCAACTCGGGTGGTGTGACGGGCGGTGTGTACAAGGGCTGAGAACGTATTCACCGCAGCGTAGCTGATCCGCGATTACTAGCAATTCCAGCTTCATGCAGGCGAATTGCAGCCTGCAATCCGAACTAAGGCCAGTTTTGGGGATTTGCTCAGGATCGCTCCTTGGCAGCCCGTTGTTCTGACCATTGTAGCACGTGTGTAGCCCAGGACATAAGGGGCGTGATGACTTGACATCATCCCCACCTTCCTCCGCTTTGAGGCGGCGGTCTCCTTAGAGTGCCCGGCATTACCCGGTAGCAACTAAGGACAAGGGTTGCGCTCGTTAAGGGACTTAACCCAACACCTCACGGCACGAGCTGACGACAGCCATGCACCACCTGTGCTAGCTTCCGGACACAAGGTCCGGATCACTTCCCTTTCAGGTTGTTACTACTAGCATGTCAAACCCTGGTAAGGTTCTTCGCTTTGCGTCGAATTAAACCACGTGCTCCACTGCTTGTTCAGCCCCCCGTCAATTCTTTTGAGTTTCAGTCTTGCGACCGTACTCCCCAGGCGGGGTACTTAACGCGTTAGCTTCAGCACAGAGGGTAATGCTCCCCCCACACTTAGTACCCATCGTTTACGGCTAGGACTACCGGGGTCTCTAATCCCGATCGCTACCCTAGCTTTCGTGCCTCAGCGTCAGAAGCAAACTAGGGAACCGCCTTCGCCACCGGCGTTCCTCTGGATATCTACGCATTTCACCGCTACTTCCAGAGTTCCGTTCCCCCTTCTTGCTCTCAAGTCATACAGTATCAAAGGCAGTTCCTACCTTGAGAATAGGGATTTCACCTTTGACTTATACAACCGCCTACGCACTCTTTACGCCCAGTAAATCCGAACAACGCTTGCTTCCTACGTATTACCGCGGCTGCTGGCACGTAGTTAGCCGAAGCTTCCTCTGGAGGTACCGTCAATCAATCCGAAGATTGACCATCGTCCCCCCTGACAGGGCTTTACGACCCGAAGGCCTTCGTCACCCACGTGGCGTCGCTCCGTCAAGCTTTCGCCCATTGCGGAATATTCCCTACTGCTGCCTCCCGTAGGAGTTTGGGCCGTGTCTCAGTCCCAATGTGGCCGATCACCCTCTCAGGCCGGCTATCCATCATCGCCTTGGTAAGCCTTTACCTCACCAACTAGCTAATAGAACGCGGGCTCATCCTTAAGCGAAAAACCCGAAGGTTAACTTTGGTCCTTCTACCTGAGCAAAAGGACATTATTCGGTATTAGCATCCCTTTCGAAATGTTATCCCGATCTCGAGGGTAGATTACCCACGCGTTACTCACCCGTCCGCCGCTAAGCCAACTGGTAGCCTAAAAGCTCGCAACTTACAGAAACTGCAAACCACTCACTCCAAAAAGCTACTTAGTCAACTCCGCTCGACTTGCATGTATAAGGCACGCCACCAGCGTTCGTTCTGAGCTAAGATCAAACTCTCCGAAAAAAAAGTTTCAATTTTGATTCGAGGGCTGACTGCTCTACCAAGTTTTCAAAGATCACTGTACTTTATATCACTTTTCATTCTATATGTCAAGAAAATATGAGATTCTACCAGTCCTTGGTACTTAGGGTAATTACCTTCTCCCCCATCCCTTCTTTCCCAAGGTAATCATATTATAGTCAATTTCCTCCGACTGTCAAGTTGGAACTCATAAACCAAAAGGTAAAATAAATAGAAGGAGTAGATGCGGCTATTTCTCTCTCAGTCGGGCTCCCGCCTCTTTTTTTAGAGAAGAAATTATTTTCCCCTGAACTTCATTTATCTCCTCATCCCGGAGGGTACGTTCAGGTGAGCGGAAGGTTAAAGAAAATGCCATACTCTTATACCCCCGGGCAATGGCTTTTCCCTCATAAACATCGAAGATTTCTATCTCTTTCAGCAACGGACTACCTGCTTGGAGAATAATCTTCTTCATTTCTCCGGCCGAGACCTCTTTAGCTACAATAAGAGCCAGGTCGCGATGCACCGAGGGAAAACGAGGTAGTCCGCGGAACTGCTGTTTCCTTAGGGTATAAAATAACCGAAAGCTTTCCAGGTTAAATTCAAAGATATATACGGGAGAGGGAAGGTGAAAATTCTGGACTACCGAAGAGTTTATCCTTCCCAGAAACCCCAGAGAAGTTTTCTTCTTTTTTACCAGACTGCTTTGGCCTACTGCCAGAAAAGGATTTTGACAGTCTTTAAATTCCACTGTCTTTATTCCCAGCTCTTCAAAAAGAACTTCCGTTATTCCCTTTAAGTTAAAGAAATCAAAGTTTTTTTCCTTGATCAGACCAGCCAAAAGAGAGGTCTCTGTAAAATCTCCCTTTTGGGTAAAAACATCCCCTATTTCAAAAATACGTAATTCGTCTGTCTGCCGGTCCAGGTTATAAGATAAAGTCTCCAGTAAGTGAGGAAAGAGATGTACCCGCAAAATTTCCTGCTGAGAAGAAAGGGGATTGGTAATTCTTATGGCTGTTTTTGGAAGAAGATTTGCTTTCTTCACTAGGACTTCTTCTTCTAAACCAGATCCTATTATCTCATAAAACCCCCAACCTTTAAGGAGATATCTTATAGCTTCCTCCATTGTTTCCTGAGGAGAACCAGACCGAGGTTCTTGTCTTAGAAAAGGTAAAGTACTCTTTATCCGACCATAACCATAGTATCTAGCAATTTCTTCCACCAGGTCGATTTCCCGGGATACATCGGGACGAAAGGAGGGAACCCCTACTTGGTAGTTTTCTTCCTTCTCTTTTATGGAAAAACCTATCCGGGTGAGAATTGATCTCATTTCCACCGGTTCCAGAGAAGTCCTCAGGATACTATTAACCCGCTTTGGCCTTAGAAAAATTTCCCTTTTTCTCCAGGGAGGAGCGCCATCTTCAAAGAGCTGGTCTTCCACTTTTCCCCCGGCCAAGTCGTGAATGAGAAGAGCAGCCCGGTTCAGAGCCATTCTCACTCCCAGTGGGTCGACCGCTCGTTCAAACCGGAAGGATGCTTCGGTAATTAATCCCAATTGGCGGGAAGTCTGCCTGATAGAGACCGGGTTGAAATATGCCGATTCCAGAAGAATATCTTGAGTATGGCTATCTACTTGAGTTTCCTGACCACCCATTATCCCAGCCAGAGCAACGGGTCTTTCCCTGTCACAGATAAGTAACATTCTCTTATCCAGCTCTCTTTCCAATCCATCCAGGGTGATCATTTTTTCACCCCTTTCAGCCGGGCGAACTATGATCTTGTTACCTCTTATCCGTTGGTAGTCAAAGGAATGAAGAGGTTGGCCGGTTTCCCAGAGGACAAAGTTGGTAACATCTACCACATTGTTGATAGATTTTCCTCCCAGAATATAAATTATCCGCCAGAGCCAAAGAGGAGAAGGACCAATTTTTACCTTTCTGATAATACGAGCACTGTAATAAGGACAAAGCTGATGATCCAGAATTTCTATGTCCAAAGAATTCCGGGCAGAGCTTTTTTTCTCTGGATACCGGGCGGGAAGACGAAGGGGATTACCGGTTAAAGCCGACACTTCCCGGGCGATTCCTATTACTGAAAGGCAATCACCTCGGTTGGCCGTGATTTCTATATCAAGAATAATATCGTCCAACTCAAGTGCCCGGACGAAGTCTTCTCCCAGCGGGAGAGAGAAGGGTAGGGATAGGATACCCGTATGGTCTGTACCTAAACCCAGCTCTCTCTCCGAACAAATCATTCCCAGTGAAAGTACACCTCTTACCTTAGCTCTTCTTACCTTAATTCCTCCGGCCAATTCGGCTCCTTCCAGTGCTACCGGCACATATTGTCCCTCGCTGACGTTGGGAGCACCACAAACAACAGTAAGTGTCTCCCGACCTATATCTACATCCACCAATTTAAGTCGATCAGCATTAGGATGATGGCGTACGGTTAAGACTTTACCTACCACCACTTTCTCCAGAGTAGCTAAAGGCTGGATATCTCTCACTTCTAATCCCAGATTGGTTAACTTTTCAGCCAGTTCCTTAGCCGTGAATGGAAAATCCACCAGCTCTCTAAGATAGTTACAGGATAATTTCATTAGCTTTCCCCGATACCAAAAACATACCTCTTATATATAATATGAGCTTTTCTTTGTCAAATATCAGGAAGTTTAGGGATTGACAGTCTCCCGTGAGAGTATAAAATAGCCATCTGGGGGGAGATTTGCTAAAGGAAAAATGTGGCGTGTTTGGGATATGTAATCATTCTCAGGCCGCCAAAATAACCTACCTGGGTCTTTACGCTCTTCAACACCGCGGTCAAGAGAGTGCCGGGATAGTAACCTCGGATGGATTTAATGTTTCAGCTCACCGTGGCCTGGGGTTGGTAAATAATGTTTTTAATGAAAGAATCCTTAAATCTCTTACTGGTCGTCTGGCTATAGGACATAATCGGTACTCTACCATGGGCTCTTCTACCCTGGCTAATTCTCAGCCTCTTCTGGTCAATTTCTTTGGCCAGGGCATTGCTTTGTCTCACAACGGAAATCTTATTAATGCTCAAGAGCTTCGAGATGAACTGGAATCGGAAGGCTCAATTTTTCAATCCACCATGGATACCGAAATCATCGTTCATTTATTTACTAAACTGACCAAGTCCCTGGATAGACAGTCAGCTTTTCTGAGAGCCTTAAAGAGAGTAAAAGGAGCCTATTCTCTCCTTATCCTGGTTAATGGCCAGCTCATTGGGGTTAGGGACCCCCTGGGATTTCGTCCCCTGGTTCTGGGTCAACTTGGAGGTAGCTGGCTCCTGGCTTCGGAGACCTGCGCCTTCGATTTGGTAGGAGCCAGGTACATCCGAGAAGTTAAACCTGGAGAAATGGTAATTATTGACCGGAAGGAAATTAAGTCTTTGCGTCTTGCCCCGCCAGGTCGGGTGGCTCAGTGTATCTTTGAACATATTTACTTTGCCCGTCCGGACAGTGTGGTTTTTGGCGAAAGCGTGCACGGGGTCAGGGTAAAATTAGGTAGAATGTTGGCTAAGGAAAAACCTACCGAAGCTGATCTGGTAATTGCGGTGCCCGACTCGGGCATTTCCGCTGCTTTGGGTTACGCTGAGGCTAGTGGTATTCCCTATGGCATAGGGTTGACCAGAAATCACTATATCGGTAGAACTTTTATCCGACCGGCCCAGTCCACCCGGGATATCGAGGTAAGAATCAAGTTAAATCCGATTCGGGAGAGTTTGAGGGGAAAGCGGGTAGTTCTGGTGGATGATTCAATTGTTCGAGGAACAACCAGCCGGAAAATAATTGGACTTTTACGAGAAGGAGGAGCCCGTGAGGTGCATTTTCGTATCAGCTCACCACCCATTAAATATCCCTGCTTTTTTGGTATTGACACCCCGGTTCGGCGGAAACTAATTGCTTCTACCCATGCGGTGGAAGAAATAAGAGAGAAACTGGGTGCAGATAGCTTAGGTTATCTCAGTTTGAAAGGACTTCTTAACTGTGTAAAAAATTCTCAAAATTACTGTACTGCCTGTTTTACCGGAAAATATCCCCTCGAGGTTCGTCACCAGACCAAATATGTGTTTGAGACTAAAAGGAAAAATTAGTGAACCAGAAGAATAAGAGGATTCTAACCTACCGAGAAGCAGGAGTAGACGTAGAGAAAGGAGAGGAATTAGCCCGCTGGATAAAAAAGAAAACCAAATCTCTTTCCTCACCTAAGGTACTTTCGGAAATTGGCTCTTTTGCCGGTCTTTATTCTTTAGGAGAAGAATACGAATTTCCTGTACTGGTAGCCAGCACTGATGGTGTAGGAACAAAATTACTCATTGCTCAGCAGGCTAATCTTCATTCCTCTGTGGGGATAGATCTGGTGGCTATGTGTGTTAATGATCTACTCACCCAAGGAGCCAGGCCTATTTTCTTCTTGGACTATATGGCTACCGGTCGGCTCTCACTCAGAGTAGGAAAAGAGATAATTTCGGGAATTATTGAGGGATGTCGGCAGGCTAAATGCCTTCTCCTGGGAGGGGAGACGGCTGAGATGCCTTCCTTCTATCCGGAGGGAAGATATGACCTGGCAGGATTTGCTGTAGGTGTGGCGGAACGAAAAAAAATAGTGGATGGTTCTTCCATTCAACCAGGGGATGTTCTCCTCGGTTTGGACTCTTCAGGCCTCCACAGCAATGGTTTTTCCTTGGTAAGAAAAATTATTTTTAGGGGGAAAAGTTTTCCCCTAAATGAAACAATAGCGGAATTAGGCTCTACTCTACTCTCAAACGTTCTTCAACCCACCAGAATCTATACCGAACAAATTCTTTCTCTTCTGAGAAAGTTCTCCCTTAAAGGGATCGCTCATATTACTGGAGGAGGTATCCCGGGCAATCTTCCCCGTATCCTTCCCAGCGGGTGCCGGGCCAAAATCCAGGTAAAAAGCTGGAGTCCACCAGCTATCTTCCCCTTCCTTCAAAAAGAGGGCCATCTCACCAAGGAGGAAATGTTTGGCACTTTCAATATGGGCATAGGGATGATCCTGGTGGTGGATCCCTCCGAGGTGGGAGCAATTCTAAGTTTTTCTTCTTTGAAAGGCCAGGTTAGGGTAATCGGAAAAATCCTTTCGGGCCAGAGAGGTCTGGATCTGGTCGCCGACTAAGGTAACCGAGTATCTCCCTTACCTGAAAAAGGTAAGGGGTACCCCTCCAATTAGGCGAAAGCTGATTCCCAGAATCACCGGCATAAAGAGGCGAAAAACGATAAAGAGTAAGGGAATTAATATAATAAAACCAAAAGGTTCCAGTTGAGCTAGGCGGAAGTTATAGCGGTCAGGCAAAAGCCCGGAAAGGATGCGAGAACCATCCAGGGGAGGAATAGGGATCAAGTTCATAAAGGCCAGAACCAGATTTATGGTTACTCCATAAAAAAGGATGGTTTCAGCAATGGTACCGGGCCGGACCAGTACCCGAAAAGCTAGGGCCAGAAAAAGAGATAAAACAAAATTGGTAGCCGGGCCGGCCAGAGCTATCCACATCATATCCCGCTTGGGATTGTTAAGATTTCGAGGATTTATGGGAACGGGCTTAGCCCAACCAAAGATAAAAGGAGAACCAAAGACAATCATAATTAAAGGTAGAAGAATCGTCCCTACCGGATCAATATGAGCCAAGGGATTGAGGGTAATTCTCCCCATCATTCGGGCGGTGGGATCCCCGTGGCGTTCGGCCATCAGCCCATGGGCTACTTCGTGCAAAACAATGGAAAAAAAGAGAATTATCAGGGAAGAAAAAAGAATAAGAAATTTCATTACTCCTCTCCTAAAGGAAAATTTGTTTTTATATAGGCAATTTCCTCTTCTTTAGTTTTTACTTTATCATCAAGTCGAGCCTTCTTGACATCTTCCAGGATCTTACTAAACCGAGGCGAAGGCTGGTATCCCATATTTTTCAAATTATGACCATCGATAGATATCTTCACATTTTTTAATCTGGTCAAATAGAGATTTATCCTTTTTTTGGTCCTAGCCTTTTCGGCCTTAGCCAGGGCCAACAGCAAAACCTGTTGAGGTAGAGGATGAAGAAATCCGTATATAGAGCTGGATGGAAGATAAGATGATGAACTCAATTTATTTAAGATGAAATCCACTTTTTCTCCGGTCTTTAGGATAGCCTCCCGCTCTTCCTTGTTAAAGTGATATTTCCGGCAAAAATCTTCTCTTTGCTCCTGATTTAGGTTTTCCAACAGAACAGTTAACCGGACAAGCCATCTTTTGCCTTTTTTACCGGAGAGGATTTCGAAGAAAGCAAAGACATCAATCAATCGGTCAAGAATTTCTTCTTGCCAGTCTTTCAGAGAAATTTCCGGATGAATTTTTTTGAGAATTCCTAGTTCCTGCAGTCTTCTCAGGCTTCTCTCCGGTCTATCCTCCTCTAAGATATGAATGAATTCTTCTCGAACTCTCTCACGACTTAGATCTTCGAGTGCATCCGTACGGACAGCTTCTTTAATGAGAGTTTCTGTTGATTGCTCCAGGGCAAAACCATACCTTTGCTCGAACCGAATAGCCCGGAATATCCGGGTAGGATCTTCCCGGAAACTCTCAGAGTGCAAGACACGAACTTTTCTCTCCTGGAGGTCTCTCTGACCTCCAAAGAAGTCAATCATTTCTCCAAAATTCGGTGGGTTAAGCTCTATAGCCATACTGTTTACGGTGAAGTCGCGTCGGGAAAGGTCTTCTCTTAGGCTACTCGGTTGGACCTGAGGAAGAGCCCCCGGTCGGGGATAGTATTCCTGCCGAGCCGTAGCAATATCAAATTTAAAGCCATCGGGAAGGATAAGAGTCGCTGTTCCAAATTCTTGATGAGAGATGTACTTAGCTCCCAGTTGATCGGCAAAATGAGAGACAAAAAAGATGCCGTTTCCCTCTATTACCAGGTCAACGTCAAGATTCTCTATTCCTAGCAGTAAATCACGTACCACTCCCCCCACCAGATAAGCTTTATATCCCAGAACTCTGGCTGTCTCTCCTGCCTGCTGAAGGATACGGAAAATTTTTGAGGGCATCATTTTCCGGAGAAGTATTTGGATGTTGGCCTCTTGTGTTTCTCTCTTTGGTGTTTTTATCTCTCCGTGAAAGGCTCTAAGTAAATCAAAGCTACTGAGAACACCAAAGAGTTTCCCTTCCTCCTCAACCAACAACTGAGCACTTTCTTCCTCAATCATTATTTGCTGAGCCTTCTTAAGGGAGAAAAAGGGAGGAATGCTGACAAATTTGGGAGAGAAGTAATTTTTAAGAAGAGATTTCCCTGAATTGTGGGCGACAATATTTTTTACCTTTTCTCGAGAAATAATTCCCAGTATTTTTTCTTCTTGTACTACCGGAAGAACCTCAACTCCGTATTCTTCCATCATCTTAAGAGCTTCCTCCACTTCTGTTAAAGGAGAAATTGTCCGGGAAGACTGACTGATAATGTCTCTTACGCTGAGTAACGGCTTTATGTGCTCTTTCAGATAAGAGCAAAGCCTTCGCTTAATTTCCTCCAAAGTACTTTCTCTGATAACTGCTGAGGCAGCCAGATCGTGTCCTCCTCCTCCCAGGAAAGATAGTATTTCGCCGACGTTGACCCCCAAATTACGGGAGCGAGCAATGATATATATCCTGTCCTTTGTTTCAATAATAGCAAAGACAACATCCAGATTGCGCAGATCAATTAGTTTATGTAGGGGTAGGGAGAGACCTCCTATATATTCATTAATACGAGCCGTAGTGATCACTATTTCCACTCCATTAATTATCATGGGACAAACATTTTCCAGAAGCTTCTGGAAAAGTTGGCTCTGTTTAGGGGTAAGATCTCGGTTGAGAAAACCGCAGATAAATTCCAGATTAGCTCCCTGTTTCAGCAGATAAGCAGCCGAGTTCAAATCCAGTGAATTGGTAGAGGAGAAGCTTAATGAACCAGTATCCTCGTAAATACCTAAAAGAAAAAGGGTGGCTTCCAAAGCCGGTACAGGAATATTCCTTTTTCTTATTAAATGGACGAGGATGCTGGTGGTAGCTCCCACTTCGCGACAGACTCCCCAATCTCCCTCTATATCCTCAGGATGAGGGGGGTGATGGTCATAAATATGAACGGACATATCCTTCTTTTCTATCAACTGGGAAAAGATACCTATCCGGTTAATCCAACGGGTATCTACCAAAATTAGCTCATCAATGTCTTTTAAGTCAATCTCTTCCGGTGAAGTGTCCTGAATAACATCTCTATAAAGGCGTACGAAATCCTTAACCTCTCCGGAGAGCGACCCGGGGAAACATATTTTAGCCTGAGGATAAAGTTTTCGGGCAGCTACCATCGAAGCTAAGGCATCGAAGTCAGTTCCCGTATGAGTAGTGATTACCTGCATATCTCGATCTTATCTCCTTTAAGCTCGGGGGTGATATTTCTTATAGACCTTTCTCAATCTCTCCTGAGTAATATGAGTATAAATTTGGGTAGTAGCAATGTTAGTATGTCCCAGAAGTTCCTGGACCGACCTTAAATCTGCGTCCCGGGACAAAAGATGAGTGGCAAAAGAATGACGAAGAGTATGAGGAGAGATCTCCTTAAAAATTCCCGCCTGTCGGGCACATTTTTTAACGATTTTCCAGCAGCTCTGACGCGAAAGCCGCTCTCCGTAGCAATTAAGAAAAAGAGGTGCTTCCTCTGTTGGCCGAGTAGCTCTCTCCTTCAAGTAAGTTCTTATCCATTGGCGAGCTTTCCTTCCCAAAGGAACCATTCTTTCTTTGTCTCCTTTTCCCAAAATTTTTACCCAGCCCGTCCGTAGGTTAAGATTGCCTACATTTAAATTGACCAATTCTGAAATACGCATTCCACTTCCGTATAGGACCTCCAGAATAGCCCGGTCCCGGATTTCCCGAAGGTTAGAACCTACCGGCAGACTCAAAAGAACATTGGTCTCTTTTAGAGAAAGATAGCGGGGAATTTTTCGTCCCAAGCGAGGAGAAATAATTGTCTCAGCCGGACTGTTAGTTAGGTTTTTCTCCTGACAGAAAAAACGATAAAACATTCGAATAACCGAGACCTTTCGACTAAGAGAAGCGGAAGCGTATCCTTTCTTCCTCAAGTAGGCCAGGTATCTACCAATGTTCTCAGAATTCACTTCTTTAAGATTCCCAGACCACCCGCTGAAGTCCAAAAGATCCGAGCGATAGGCCGAAACAGTATTAGGAGAAAGACCTCTTTCTACTCTCAAATAATTCAGGAAAGAGTCAATCTGTGAATGAAACAAATTTCCCTCCTTCTCGAAGGGCTTTCTCGTTGATCTGACGAAATTGAGCTTTCTTTCCCGAAAGAAATCCCTTAAGAGAGTTAATCAAACTATTCAGGGGAAGGATTTTAGAAATGGTTACCCAGGCACCCAAAATGACCATGTTGGCTACTCGGCTTTCTCCTAGTTCTTCGGCTATCTGGTTAGCCGGAACCTCAACTATTTCGACCTTCGGGCATTCAACCGGGCGCCGGACCAGAGAACTGTTAATTAGCACTCGGCCTTTTTCCTTTACTCGGGGAAGGAACTTAATCAGAGCAGGTTGACTCATAATAATGGCGTTACGCGGACTGGTGACAATAGGAGAGACAATCATATTATCAGAGATTACCACTGTGCAGTTGGCCGTTCCTCCGCGCATTTCAGAACCATAGGAAGGAAAATAAGAAACTTCTTTTCCTTCCCTGAGCCCGGTATAAGAAAGAAGTTTGCCGGAAAAGATAATACCTTGGCCTCCGAAACCAGCAATAACAAGATCCTCATACATTTTTTTCTCGTTACTCCTCGGGAAAAGTTTTCTTGGAAGATTGAATGGCCTGTCGGGCCATGCTTATTCCTTCTTCAATGATTTTCCCCAGAAGGTGAGGGTTAGGAGCCTCGGCGTAAACTCTTACTTTGGGCTCGGTTCCAGAAGGACGGATGAGAAGCCAGCTCCCATCGTCCAGAATTAACTTGATTCCATCAATAGTTTTCAGTTCCTTAAGAGGAATTCCTCCCAGGGAAGACGGGGGCGAAGAAGAAAGAGTCTCCACCATTTTCTCTTTATTTATTCCTTCTTCTTTAAAATCAACTCGCTTGAAGAACGATTGGCCAAATCTTGATTCCATTTGGCCAAGGATTTTTGAGAGGAGCATTTTTTTTCGGGTAATCATTTCCACAAACAGAAGCGAGAAAAGTAGTCCATCTCTGTCCATCACAAAATCCCGGTAGCCGTATCCCCCGCTCTCTTCTCCACCGATGATTACATTTGCCCGGAGCATTTTATCACAGATATATTTAAATCCTACGGGGACTTCCTCTAAAGGTAGATGATATTCCCGAGCAATTCTTTCTGGTTGGTAACCCAGGGAGACCGTCTTGGCAATCCCTCCCTTTATTTGTCTGTCCTCTATCAAATAAAGCAGGATTAATGAAAAGACTTGATGAGGAGTAAGATATCGCCCTTGATTATCTACGAGCCCCATTCTATCAGAATCTCCGTCTGTAGCTATCCCCAGGTCAGCCCCTCTTTGGCGGACTTCATCTTTTAGCTCTCCCAGGTTTTCCTCGATTGGTTCAGGATTCACTCCTCCAAAACCGGGATTATACTTACTATGAATCTCGGTAATTTGACAGTTTGAGGAGGAAAGAATTCTCTGGGGTAACCCGGAACCCACTCCGTACATTGGGTCATAAATAATTCTCAAAGAGGCTTTCCTTACCAGATCCAGATTAAGAAGAGATTTTACTGTGGTTATATAAGGGAGAAGGAAATTCTCTCGTTGGACCAGTTTTTTCTGGTAGGCTTTTTTTAAAGACATTCTTTTGACCGGATGAATGTCCAAACAGGATTCAATCTGACCCGTAATTTCCGGAGGAGCGGAGCCTCCGAAAGAAGCCTTAATTTTAATACCATTAAAGTGGGGCGGATTATGGGAGGCGGTTATCATTACTCCTCCGGCTAATTTTCTTCTCTTTACGGTAAAAGAAATGCACTGAGTGGGTACGTCCGAATGGGAGAGAATCACTGGTATTTGGTTGCCTGATAGAACTTCAGCCATAAGAACGGCAAATTCCGAGGAAAGAAAACGGGTATCATATCCAACTGCCAGACCCTTAGGCCAGTGGGAAGTACTTTTGTGATAATCGGCGATAGCTTGGGCTACCCGAGAAACATTTTCAAAAGTAAAATCTTTGGCGATAATTCCCCTCCAACCATCGGTACCAAATTTTATTTTATTCTCTCCGGCCGATTTCACCTTAGTTCTCCCTAATAATATTGGATTAGACTCATCTACTCCGGGTATTCGGAATGGGAATAAAAGGTAGTGTTATTATCTGGTTTCCCCGAGCACTTATCCTGAATTTTAACAAAGAAAGGGGAAATGTCAAAAAATATGGGCTGTATATAAAAAGGATAAAAAATCAATGCGAGACAAACCTATTGCCCTTTATGTAAAACCGCAAAGGAAGCTCCTCTCCCTTTTTTATACCAATTCGGGTAGTAGTAACTATTGAAAATCTCTCCTCCCGACCCTCTTTAATCAGGAGATTGCCCTGGGTTAAGTCAATTCCATTTTCTTCGATAGTAATATCAAAAGCCTGGGTAAGTCGGGCCGGACCCCGGGTAAGATCTTCTAACCGACCAACATTCCTTCTCTTCCTCATTAGTTCGATCCCCTCAAGGGGTTCCACTGCTCTAATTAAGACTGCCCCCGGGATACCTTCCTTCTCCACTACCACATTAAAAAGATAATGCATTCCATAGGTAAAATAAACATAGGCTATCCCCGGTTTTCCCCACATTATCGAACTTCGGGGGGTCTTACCTCTAAAGGCGTGGGAGCCGGGATCACCTTTCCCATAATAAGCCTCTGTTTCCACAATTTTTCCCTGGGTGATCCCTTGAGGGCTACAACGAAAAAGAAACTTTCCCAGGAGTCCCTGGGCCACCTGAGCCGGATCAGTTAGATAAAAACCTTGGGGAAGAGTTTTATTCATCATTTTGGGGTTCACTTTATAACTCTCGACGGAACCCGGAACTCTTCCTGAGAAGAGTTCCGGGCAATAGCTACGGGTTGCACCAATATCCGAAAGAAGGAAACCCGCTTTTCTAATCCTTACTGGTAGGGAGGGTAAAATATAATGTCCAGGCACCGTGGCTTACCCGGAGAAGCACCGTTTCCCCAGGCTTAACTTTATCCATAGCTGCCTGAAAATCATCCAAATTCCTTACAAATTTCCGATTTACTTCTCTTATTATATCACCGGTACCAAGTCCTAATTTGGCGGCTGGACCACCGGGATCCACTTCGGTAATGACCACTCCTTCTTCTCCATTTTCCAAACTATATTTATCCTTTAGCTCGGGAGTGACAGACTGGACCCGGATTCCCAGTAGTTCGCTCTTTAAACCTACCTCCTCGCTTGCCTCTACTTTTTTAGCAACCTCCGTTGATCTCTTGGCGGTGGGAAAGGAAAAGGTCATCTCCTTTCCTTCTCTCACCACAGTAAGGGTAATTACTTCTCCAATTTCTTTTTTAACCACTTCTCTTTGCAACTCCAATCCGCTGTTTATTTCAACTCCATCCACCCGGATCACTATATCACCGGCTTTCAGTCCGGCTTGCCCAGCAGGACTATCCTTAAACACCTTGGGTATCAGCACACCTTTTTCTACTCCGAATTGCTCGGACAATTCCGGAGTGAGATCCTGCAAATATATTCCAATCCAGGCTTTTCTTACCTCTCCATAAGTAATCAAACTCTCTATTACCTTCTTAGCTTTGTTAACGGGGATGGCAAAACCAATTCCAATGGAACCTCCGGAAGGAGAGAGAATGGCCGCATTTATTCCAATTACCTCACCCCGAAGGTTAACCAGAGGTCCTCCGCTGTTGCCGGGATTAATGGAGGCATCGGTCTGAATTAAGTCCTGGTAGATTTTGCTTTCCCGAGATGATCCGGCTCGAATAGCTCTATTTTTAGCACTGATTACTCCTACGGTCACCGTGGGTTCATAGTTATGGTTTAACTCAGAGATAACGAAACCAAAGGGGTTCCCCAGGGCAACAACAAATTGTCCTGTCTTTAATTGGTCAGAATCACCTAAAACTACTGAAGGGAAATGGTCTCCTTCAATTTTGAGCAGAGCAAGGTCTGACTCCTCATCTTTCTCCACTATTTTAGCCGGAAAAGTCCGTTCATCAGGAAGAGTTACCTTTATCTC
>DAOVGF010000038.1 GCA_030672545.1 Candidatus Aerophobota bacterium | reverse complement strand
TCTTTCTGGCAGATATCCAAGACAATAGGAATAGGCCAAATTGTTCCCTCGGTAAGTCTCATCTCCGCTACCACTCTTTGAAAATCATCTTCTCTCAAGAAACCTGTTAAGGGAGAGTAAACTCCTCGGGCTATATTCTTCACATCTTTAACTTGCTCTTCATCTAAAGCTAAAGCTTTAAACTCACCTCTGTTTTTCAGAATCTCCTCTCTTCCCGATGAAGACAGGCTCCTATCTATTAGTTTCCCACCGTGCGGCATCACTTTTATACCTCTCTGTTAGGATTTAGTATGGTCAACCAATTTTGCAGGAAAAGGTAGGTAGCCGCAGGCTTTAGCCTGCGAAGATAAATATATACGCAGCTTAAAAGTTGCGGCTACCGTAACCTCTTCGCGCAAGTTAAAAGTTGCGGCTACCCCTTTTCATTCAGGATAATTTCCTCCCCCCATATAATCCCTTTTTTTCTTTATCTATAATGTTCCCCCGGAATTCTTTCATAAAGTTTTTGACACTATCGAGAAATCCATTGAACCAGGGAAGGATACCGATTAGAAGTGTCTGATCTTTCCCTACTAAACTTGTTCAATCTGTGAACATTATAGATAAAAAATTAATGAAGGTCAAGCGAGAGAATGAGAGTTACGGTACCACCGGATAAATCTACTAATTCCCTCCTCTATCCCCACCTTTGGCTGATACCCAAATTCTCTTTGAGCAGCAGAGATATCCGCCCAGGTAGAGGGAACATCTCCGGGTTGCTCGGCTAAATAGCGGATTCGTGCCCGGCGGGAAAGACCTTTCTCAATTAAAGAAACCAGAAAACTTAGCTTAACTGTCCGGGAAACCCCCAGATTGTATACCCCAAAGGTAACGGAGGACTTTAACGCCCTCATTATTCCCTCAATCAAATCAGAAATATAGGTGTAATCCCTGGTAGAGTCCCCCGGCCCATAAATGGTTATTTCCTTATTTTGAGCAATTAACCGGGCAAATTTATGAATAGCCATCTCTGGTCTCTGGCGAGGACCATAGCAGGTAAAAATTCTCAAAGATATAGTGGGAATACCATAAAGATGATGATAAGCATAACAGAGAAGCTCACCCGTATATTTGGTAACTCCGTAAGGAGAGATGGGTTGGCAGACTCCACCATGCTCCTTAAAGAGAACATCTCGGCTGTCTCCGTAGACAGAGGAAGAAGAAGCAAATATGAACTTCTCCAAGGCTTGCTCCCGGCAAATCTCCAGCAGATTCAAAGTGCCTTGTACATTAATCTGCTCATAAAGAAGTGGCTGCTCAATAGAAGTTCTTACCCCGGCCCGGGCAGCTAAGTGAACTACCGTTTTAATCTCCCAACGGTGAAAAATCTCCGTGAGAAGTTTTTTGTCTCTAATATCCCCTTCTATTAACTGGAAATTAGTGTTTTGGTAAAATGGAATCAAGTTAGTGCGCTTTATCTCGGGATCATAAAAAGAATCAAAATTATCCAGGACTACTACTTTCATCTGGTCATTTAAGAGCCTTTCCACCAGGTGAGAGCCAATAAATCCGGCTCCTCCGGTAACCAGGTAATAAGAATCTCTCATCGACCCACTCCCCGATAGATAAAACCCTTTCTTCTCATTTCTTCTGGATTTAGGAGATTCACTCCATCAAGAACAAGAGCATTTCTCATTAGAGTTTTCATCCTTTCCGGAGAAAAATGGGCAAACTCTGGCCAGCCAGTAAGAATAAGCAAAGCCTCGGCATTCTCAAGAGCTTGCTCAGCCTGAGAGCAAAATTGAATATTCTTAACTAAACTCCTGGCCTCTTCCATACCTTGAGGATCATAGGCCTGCACCTGGGCTCCTTCCTGCCGGAGAAGCTCTATTATCCTCATAGAAAGAGAGTTTCTTACATCATTAGTACCAGCTTTAAAGGTCAATCCCCACACCCCAATTACCTTGCGGTAAAGAACTCCTCCCAAAGCCTCTTTTAATTTTATTATCGTGGAATTTACCTGATGCTCATTCTTTTCCAGAATAGATTTTAGATACTGAGCATTATATCCATAGTTTTCCGACATTTTAATCAGGGCCTTAAGATCCTTAATCAAGCAGGGTCCACCAAAGCCTATCCCTGGTCTGAGATATCCCTCCCCCAGTCGTTTATCGTAACTCATCCCTTTGACCACTTTCATCACGTCGGCCCCGACCTTTTCGCAGATATTAGCAATCTCATTAACAAAGGAAACTCGGCAGGCCAGAAAAACATTGGAAGCATACTTAACCATCTGAGCATCAATAATGCCGGTCTGAAGAACGGGAGCTTTTAAGGGAGCAAAAAGTTTTTTCAATATCTCAGCTACTTCATTTTTACCCGGTTCTGTACCAATAATTACTCGAGTGGGATGAAAGAAATCGTAGACGGCGTCACCTTCTCTTAAAAACTCTGGATTAGAGACTATGTCAAAATCTATTTCTGTTTTTTTTGATCTTTTCAGTACCTCGGTGACCAGGGGAAAAGTTCCTACTGGGACAGTGCTCTTTATTACCACCATCTTATAATCTTCCATAGCCTTGCCTAATTCTTCAGCTACACTTATCACCTGAGTTAAGTCAGCCTCTCCCCCTTCTTTAGCCGGCGTCCCCACCGCAATAAAAATAATCTGACTCTCTTTGATACCCTCTCCTAAACTGGTAGTGAATTTAAGTCTTCCCAACTTAAGATTCCGTTCCACCAATTTATCCAATCCTCTCTCGTAAAAAGGGATGACTGAGTTATTCAGCCTTTTTATTTTCTCATCATCAATATCCACACACCAAACTTTATTCCCTAATTCAGCTAATCCTGCACCCGTAACCAAACCTACATACCCCGTCCCAATAATAGATACATTCATTTCTTGATTCCTATTCTGATTTTGGTAATATCAAAATTACTTCAGTGATTTTAACCTCGCCCGATGATAATCTGGTAGCCTCTTTGCGCAGGCTAACGCCTGCGGCTACCGATTGTAATAGAGAAGCTAAAACTTGCGGCTACCTTTACCGCGATCTTTAGCTATAAAATTTCCTAATCTCCTGGACAACATATCTCAGTTTTTCCTCCGGTAACTCAGGATAGACGGGCAGAGAAATGACCTCCTTAGATACCTTTTCCGCTACCGGAAAATCGCCCTTATGGTAATCCAAATACTTGTATGTATCTTGTAAATGGAGAGGAACAGGATAATAGACCCGACAATTTATCCCTTTCTTCTTTAGATATTCCTCAAGTTCATTCCGATGAGGAGCTAAAATGGTATAGACACAGTAAGTATGGGTAGTGTAAGGGGTCACCAGTGGAGTTCTCACCGGAACGGAGACTTCTCTCAAAAGCTCATCATAAAGAGAAGCTCTTTGCTGCCGCATCTTTAACCACTCCTCCACATACTTAAGCTTCACTCTTAAAATGGCGGCCTGCACTTCATCTAAGCGGCTATTTTTCCCCCGGAGAGTATAAGAATACCTATCCTGGCCGGTCCCGTGGACCCGCAACCTCCTCAGTTTTTCAGCTATTTCACCATCCCAGGCCAGAACCATCCCCCCATCACCATATCCCGCCAGGTTTTTAGTGGGGAAAAAACTCAGGCATCCAGCATCCCCTAAGCTTCCGGCCTTTTTCACTCTTGGCCGGCCGTTACTTTCCCCGGAGAGAGAAAACCGGTATTCAGCTCCAAAAGCCTGAGCAGCATCTTCAATTACCTTAAGATGATACTCTTCTGCTATCTCCAAAATAGCTTCCATATTGGCTGATTGACCATAGAGATGAACAGGAACAATTGCCCTGGTTCTCTCAGTGATACCCTCCTTAATCCTAACAGGGTCTATATTAAAGCTATCTTTTTCAATGTCCACAAAAACCGGACGGGCTCCTACCCGAACTATAGCCTCAGCCGTAGCCACAAAAGTAAAAGGAGTGGTAACTACCTCATCTCCTTCACCCACTCCCAAAGCAGCCAGGGATAGTTCCAGGGCATCGGTACCCGAGGCTACCCCCACCGCATATTTGCTTCCACAATAAGAGGCTATTTCCTCCTCCAGTAACCTGACATTTGGACCAAGAATATAGCAACCACTGCGCAAGACTTTTTTGACTACGGCTAACACTTCATCCTCAATTTCTCGGTACTGAGCTTCAAGATCCATCAGAGAAACTTCCATAATCACCTCTCCTCTTCCTGGCCAGGCCAAAAATATTGTAATTTTAGATTTCATAAAGGTAGCCGCAACCTTTAGGTTGCGCAAATAAACGCAGGCTAAAGCCTGCGGCTACCAGGGCCCTTTTGCGCAGCTTGAAAGCCTGCGGCTACCACTCTCTCTTCAACCTCTGGTTATCTTCTTCAACGGAAAAAGGGAACCGTTCCCTACTTACTATATTAATTTTGAAGGGAAAAGTCAAAAAAACTCTTTTTAATTACTATCTCAGTACCAGGAAGGAGCTAACATAAAGACAGAGAGCCAGCCCGGTAACCAGATTAAATCCCCAGGAAATGGCCAGGGTAGTAGCCAGAACAGCACCAATTACGGAAAAACACCCGTTTATTCCCCAGGCCCAGGGAAGATGCGAGGGAAACTCCCGGGCTACCCGGGTTAACCCTAAGGGAAAAGGTATACCCATAAAAAAAGCCAGAGGAGCAATTAAAGCTACTGATATAGCAATTCTTATTCCATCAGAGGTAGATAAAAATAAAGAAAAAACCGTCTTTAGTCCTGCCAAATAGACAAGAGAAATAATCACAATGGCCACCACCGATATAACAATACCGGAAAGTTTCCTGGTCTTGATTCTCCGGCTAAATAAGCTCCCCCATCCAGAAAAAAGTAAAAAGCTGAATATAACCACAGAGACCGCGTAAATGGGGCTACGGAGAAAAAGGATAAACCTTTGAATGAAAGACATCTCTATGAACATATAAGCTATCCCCAGGAAAAGAAAATACAAAAGCACTTTTAGTCTCCTGACCCGGGGCACCTTCTGCTTTCTGAGAAAGAAGAGAGGAAGAAGAATAAGCAAAAAACTAACCAGCGAAGCTTGAAGTAGAGTAGCAATCAGAACCACGTATCCCCATTCTATGAAAGGGATCCACTCCTTTCCCATAGTTCTTATGAGATGGGGTAAAAACTTCCACTTAAAAAAGCAGAAAAAATAAGGAGAGTTATCTCTGGCTGGCTGAACACAAAAAAGGTAATCATCATAGAATTCCTCTCTTTTCGAAGAAAGAATACTCCGGCAGGCTTCGTAATAATAAGCCTGAGGCAGGATATGGTAGCGGTTTGTCTCCCGGAGACTAATTCCGGGATACCAGATTAAGTCAAATCCTCTTTGGCCGGCAAATTCCCGGGCGGCCCATATTTCACCTTCGCTGAAGGGAGAGCTTCCTATCAGCAGAGTGGAGGTTGCCCAGCTCCTGATGAAAATAAGGTGAGAAGCTGCCTCTTTTACCCCCATTTTCTCCAGGGCTTCCACTGCAGTGGCGAAAATCTTGATTCCGTCCCGGGGAGGCATTTTAATCCAGCGAGTAACCGAAACAACTCCTCCTGAAGAGAGCGCTCCAAGGAAACATTGGAAAGCTTCTCGGGTATAAAGATAACTTTCCGATAAGGCATAAACACCCGCCGAGGAGGCGCTAAAGGAATCAAGAAGAGAAAGCTGGATAAGATCGTATTTATCTGTCCGGGATTCAACAAATCCCCGGGCCTCAGCTACCACTGTCTGAACATCGACTCGGGAGTAAATCCTCCCGGAGAAATCGGAAAAGTCCTTTTTCACCAGATCAATTACTTGAGAATTTACTTCAACTGCCTCGGTAAAGTCAGCCTGGTGATAAAGAGCCGACAAGACTTCCGACCCTCCCCCACTTCCCAGAATTAGAACCCGTGGTTCCTCCAAAAGATGATAAGGCAAAGCCGAAGTCATATAATCCAGATATTCAAACTCGGATAAATCACCAGTAAAGTGAGTAATAGCACATTGAGAATCCCCATCTATAAAAAGAGCTAACTGAGAGGGAAGTTCCCCAAAAAAATTAAGACTCAGCCCCGGAGCATATCTGATGGCCGGACTTTCCACTACCGTAAGAAGTCCGTAGGGAGAGGACCTCTGGGTAAGAATCTTGGCCTGGGGTAATTTAAGAGTAGTGCTCAAGCTCTTATAAGGAGAAATCCTCATTTCCAAAGGAGAAAAAAAGAAAAGAATAGCCAGAATGAGGGAGGAAATAATTATGACAAGATTCCATCTGGTTTTAAGAGAAAGGGCAAAGATAATAGTGGCCAGAAAGGAGAAGAGGACAATAATTACCAAAAGGTATCTGGGAGAAAGGAAAAACATAAGAAGAACAATCAGAAGAGCCCCCACTCCGGAACCGGCCATATTACTAAAATAAACCTTATTTATCTCCCCGGGTAAATGCTGAAAAGAAAGCCCTATGCAGGTAGCCCCGAGAAAAAAGGGAAGAAAAAGAACCAGATACTCACCTAAGAGATACCCGTACTGCCGGCCATACCAGACAATTTGCAGGGGTTCAAAGGGAATCTTCTGAATAGCGACAAAAGAGAAAAAGATAAAGAGAGAAAAAAGGAAAGAAAAAATAGAAAAAGCAGCCGGGAAATTCTCTCTGAGTCTTTTTTGAAAAACGGTGATAAAAGTGCCACTGGCTCCACAACCCAAAAGAGCAACACTTATGGCCATATAAGCAAAATGAGACCAACTGGTAATAGAGAAGACCCTCATGAGAAAGATTTCGTAAGAGAGAAGCGCAAGAGAGATAAAAAAGACCGAAAGAAATAGCATTTAATGTTTTCCCAACAAGGGGACAAACCTTACTGGAAGAATACTCCGACTGATCACCTGACCATTTCTCTTCTCCACCAGCATCAGGGTTTGCACCAGAAAGGGGCTACCCAGAGGAAGACACATCCGTCCCCCCTCCTTCAATTGCTCAATTAGAGGAGGGGGAATATGGCCCACCGCGCAGGTAACAATAATAACGTCAAAGAGAGCTTTCTCCGGCCAACCATAGTAGCCATCGTCTATCCGGACTCTCACCTTCTGATAGCCCAGATGACTAAGTCTCTTTTTGGCCGCCACTCCCAACTCTTCAAATATTTCGATGGTGTAAACCTCATTAATAATTTCCGAGAGCACTGCCGCTTGATACCCCGAGCCCGTCCCTACCTCCAGAGCTTTTTCTTCTCCTCGGAGTTCGAGCAACTCAGTCATTAGAGCTACAATGTAGGGTTGAGAGATGGTCTGACCGCAGGGAATAGGAAGAGGCCTGTCCTCATAAGCATAGGTCCTTTGAGACTCATCTACAAAAAGATGCCGGGGAACTTTTCTCATCGCTTGAAGAACTTTTTCATCGGTGATCCCTCGGGAGACAATCTGGGTCTCTACCATTCGCTCTCTTCTGGCTTGGTAGACTGCTTCGTTTGCTTCTCCGGCTTGCCCCCACCTAAGTGGAGCAAGAAGAAAGGTACCCACCAGGATGATAATCAAGAATCTACTAATTCTCATTTGGTCCTCTCACCCTATCTTTATCCCCTGAAGAAACCTCTCCACGCAGAGAGGAAGATCCTGATGGTAGCCCCCCTCTAAAACTGCAAATATGGGCTGGTTCAATTCCCCCAAACCTCTGCCTATCTTAAAATAGGTATCTATCTCTAAATCCAGATTCAAGAGTCTCTCTTTCTTGTAACCATCGAAACCGGCCGATACGGCAATAAGAGCCGGATTAAATCTTTCAATCTTTTCCAGGGCTTCCTCAAATAACGGTAAAAATTGACTTTCTCTTGCTCCTGGAATGAGAGGAAAATTAAAGCAGTTGCTCTCTGAAACAATTCCTGTTCCAGGATAAGCCGGAGATTGATGAAAAGATAAGTAAATGACTCTTTCCTCTACCTGGAAAATATCCTGAGTTCCGTTCCCGTGATGACCATCGAAGTCCAAAATAGCCACTTTGGCAATCTTCCCAAGAGCTTTAGCCGTAGCAATGGCAATATTGTTAAAATAGCAGAATCCTCCCAGAGAGTTCCTGGTAGCATGATGTCCTGGTGGTCTGAGCAAGGAGAAAGAAGACTCTCCCTGAAGAGCTGACTCCATAGCTTGAAGAGCTCCCCCCGCTGAAAGAAGGGCATATTTATATATCCCCTCCAAATTGGGAGTATCCGGATCATAAAACTTATTCTTCTTAACCCTCTCTAAGTGATCCTGGGTATGAACTAAAAGAATATCCTCATCTTGACACGATTTTACCTCACCAAAAACATATTTCTTTTCCCGCAGGTAAACATAGACGGCCCTTACTCTTTCTGGTGACTCCGGATGTCCTTCAGAGCAATATTCAAGACAAAGAGGAGAAAAGTACACCATTTGCTCACCCCCAAAAAAAATGAAAAATGTTATTTCTTT
>DAOVGF010000095.1 GCA_030672545.1 Candidatus Aerophobota bacterium | reverse complement strand
AAATTTAAACCACTAATAGGGGGCTGGCTACCATTCTGGTTTCTTTATCTTATGGCTCTCATTGTGGCTTATTCTGTTGTCACCTTCTTCTTCACCAGAAAACACTGGCCCCAGCCACCGCCTGATTTAGTCCAACCATCTCCCAAGAAGAAATCCGGAGTCAAGGAATAAGAATGGAAACCACCCACCTATCTCTACTCATTTTAGCTCTATTCTTAGCTGGAGTCGGTCTTTTAGGGATATATGGATACAGGATTGGGCGGCGCACGGTGGAGGATTATTTTGCCGCTTCCCGTACTCTGGGAACCTTTGTTGGTTTATTTACCTATTTTGCCACCCTTTGCAGCGCCTTTACTTTCCTGGGTTGTGCCGGCTGGGGATACAGTAAGGGACTCTCCTGGTACGGACCCATTGGAGTGGCCACTGCTCTTATCTCCATAAATTTTTATATCTTTGGCTACCGGGTCTGGTTGCTGGGGAAAAAATATGGGTATGTCTCTCCACCTGAACTAATTCGGGATAGATTTGGAAAGGAACTTCAAGTCATCTATGCGGCAGTAATGATCATTTTTGTCTTACCCTATTTAGCTGTCCAGGCTATGGGGGCCGGCTATGTGTTGGAAGAAATCTCCGGGGGTGTTATCCCCTACGTAGTCGGAGCCGGTCTGATTACCGTTTTTATGATAATCTTAACCGCGGGAGGTATGAGAAGCGTAGCCTGGACTGATGCTTTGATGGGATTATTTATGCTCATTTGTCTTTCAGTTGCCTTCGGTCTGGTAAGTATCAACCTGGGAGGAATAAAAATGGTAGTCTCAAAATTAGCCCGGGAAAGTCCAGCTCTTCTCTCCCGGCCCGGACCGAGTAACTTCTTCACTCCCGGGGTGTGGTTCGGTTTTCTCTTTCTCTGGGTCCTGGCTGATCCCTTGATGCCTCAGCTCTGGACCAGAATGTATGTGGTAAAAAGTCCCCAGGTAATTAAGCGAATGATGTTCTTATTTCCTCTGGTCTGTCTGGTGATATTCTTTTTCCCGGTCTGGATTGGAACTATGGGTACTACCGTGATTCCTGGTCTTCAAGGACCAGCCGCGGACAGAATCCTCCCTTTGCTGATGATCAAGTTCGCCCCTCCCTGGTTGGTAGCGGTTATCCTGGCTGGTTCTCTGGCCGCTTTGATTTCCACTGCTGATTCCCAGGCTTTGGCTCTGAGCTCCATTGTAACCAGGGACATCTACGCCTCCTTTATCAACCGGGGAGCCTCGGCCACCAGGCAAGTGCTGGTTGGTCGTCTCGTTCTGGTACTTCTTTTTCTCTTCGGATTCTTAATCGCTCTAAGACCGGTTTCCACCCTGGTGTCCATAACTACTTCCGCTTTCACCGGAATTGGTGTTCTCTATCCTACCACCCTGGCGGCCCTTTATTGGAAAAGAGCCACAAAATGGGGCGCTATTAGCTCGGTACTAATAGGAGAAACAATTTCTGTGCTTCTGATTTATAAAATTCTTCCCTCAAGCTTCAATCTTGGTTCTCTCCCTATTGTTCCTGGTGTTCTATCTGCTCTGATAGCTTTAGTAGTGGTCAGCTATCTTACCCCGGCACCCAGTAAACAAATCACTGACAAGTTTACCGGATTCTTGAACTCAGTTTTTCACCCCTCCATATAGAGAAAATCAAGGTAACTATTCAGATACCTTGTATTAACTTCAGCCTGAGATTGGATAGATTGTTAAATCTCTCTACTCGGTAAGGGAAGACTAAAGTCTTCCCTTACCTCTTTCCACAAGATAAGGTAGCCGCAAGTTTTAACTTGCGCAAAATAAACGCAGGCTAAAGCCTGCGGCTACCGGATTATAACAAGGAGGTTAAAACCTCCCCTACACGGGGGGCCGTCTGCCGAACCATAACTACACGGGGGGCTGTCTGCCTGCGGCTACCATTTTTTTTTGTAAAAATTGCTTGACAAAAATGATACAGGTAGTACACTTTGTGAAAACATTCACACAGTAGAGAGCTCTGAAAAATTCCTTTTTGAGGGTAACAGGTAAGCTTTAGGTATCGCTAAGGGAACCTTTTTTGGCCAAAATAGAAAGGTAGCCGCTTAAAGCCTGCGTTTGTTGGCGCAAGTTAAAACTTGCGGCTACCCTGACTCTTTTGCGCAACCTAAAGGTTGCGGCTACCTTTATGAAATCTAAACTATTACACAGGAGGTTTCTCCATGGAAGTCAGAGTGCTAATAAAAAGTCAGCTTTCCTCTTTGATTGATAGAATTATCGAGCACGTACCAGTGGTAGGGGTAAAGCAGAAAGAGGGAAAATATGTATATGCAAAATTAGACCAAGGTAAAGAGTTTTGTCCTGACTTCGATGTAACCGTACAATCACCCAAAGAGTTCATTTTTCCCCCCCGAGAGACTCTGTTTGACTTTACCCTGGGAAAAGATATGCAATTGAATCCTCATTATAGCAAGGATACTCTGGTAATCTGGGGTGTGCATCCCTATGACATCAAGGCCATAAATATTCTTGATGCCATATTTCGAGACACCCATCAAGACAAACATTACCTGATGAGGCGGGAAAATACCTTTATCGTTGGTATAGATCCCTTGAGGGCTTCGGAGAAATCCTTCTGGTCATCAATGGAAGCAGATAAAGTGGACAAGGGTTTTGATTTTATCTTAACTGACCTTGGAGACGAATATATAATCACCATAGGCACTCAAAAGGGAAGAGATATGTTGGACAAACACGGAGTGTCTAACTTAGCCAGTGAAACTCAAATTAAGGCCAGAGATAGGGTAAGGGAGAAACAAAAAGATCTTTGTCTGTCCAATAGAAAACTCAATTTCCCCTTAAAAATGCTTCCCTATCTTTTAATGAAGGGAGAGATTAACAAGCTATGGAAAGAAAAGGCGGAAAAATGTTTTTCCTGCGGTTCTTGCAATCTGGTGTGTCCCACCTGCTATTGTTTCGATGTGCAAGATGAAGTTGATATCACCCTTACCCGGGGGGAACGATATCGCGTCTGGGATGGATGTTTACTGGAAAACTTTGCCTTGGTGGCCACGGGAGAAAATTTCCGAGGAGAGAAATATCAAAGATACCGCCACAGGTTTTACCGAAAAGGTTTATATTTAAAGAAAAAATATGGTCAGTTTGCCTGTGTGGGATGTGGTCGTTGTGCCACCGCCTGTCTTCCCGATATTGCCGACCCGGTAGATATATTTAATACATTATTCAATTCCCTGAAAGGAGTATTAATCCATGGCTAATAATTCTATTTATAAGCCTGAACTTGCTGAATTGGTGCGGATAGAGCAACTTACCGAATATGAGAAGTTATTTGAGATAGCTTTGGCTAATGGCAGAGAATCGCTGGGGCATCTACCGGGGCAATTTGTGGAGGTATCGGTATTGGGAGTGGGAGAGGCACCTATTTCTGTAAGCTCCTCCCCCACCAGAGGGAAAAATTTTGAACTGGTAGTTAGAAAAGTAGGAAATGTAACCAAGGTGCTTCATGAACTGAGGACAGGCGACCAGGTGGGAATTAGAGGACCTTTTGGTACTCATTTTCCCCTGGAAGAAGCAGAAGGAAAGGATTTACTATTTGTTGCCGGAGGGATAGGCCTAATTCCCCTGAGATCATTCATTCAATATGTTCTGGATAACCGTCATAAATATGGACGAGTGATTATCTTTTATGGCTGCAAGACCTTACCGGAACAACTATTCTTAGATGAGCTAAAAAAATGGCGAAGACGCGAGGATGTGGAACTGGTCGAAACATTGGATAACCCTTGCCGGCAATGGAAAGGAAACGTCGGTGTAATCACCACCTGCTTTCCCAAAGTGAAAATAGACCCGGAAAATACCATCTGTACCGTGGTGGGTCCGCCGGTAATGTATAAGTTCTGTTTAATAGAGGCAAGGGCACAAGGCATTCCCGATGATAATATCTACCTGTCCTTGGAAAGACGGATGAAGTGTGGGGTGGGTAAATGTGGCCATTGCCAAATTAACCACATCTACGTGTGTCAGGATGGTCCAGTATTTAAATATTCTGACATTAGAGGCTTAGAGGAGGCCATTTGATGAGTTCTAAACCAAAAGTTGCATTTTTTGACTTTGCCGGTTGCGAAGGAGACCAACTGCAAATAATTAATTTAGAGGAAAAACTCTTGGACGTACTCTCGCAGGTTGAGATAGTGAGTTTTAGAGAAGCAATGAAAGAACACAGCGATAAATATGATATTGCCTTTGTAGAAGGTTCCATTACCCGCAAATCTGATGAGGAAAGACTCAAGAAAATTAGAAGCCAGGCTAAGGTTCTGGTTGCTTTGGGCTCCTGTGCCACAATTGGTGGGATAAATTCTCTAAAAAATGCCTGGCCTTCCTTAGAGGAAGTGAAAAAACGAGTATACGGAGATAAAGCCCATTATTTCGAGACCTATCCGTCCCGCGGAATTGATCGGGTAGTAAAAGTTGATCACTACATTCACGGATGCCCTATTCACCGAGAGGAATTCTTGCGAGTATTCAAAGCTCTGATTATGGGAGTGAAACCTTACCTACCAGATTATCCGGTCTGTGTAGAATGCAAGAGAAAGGGGAATATCTGTGTATTCGAGAAAGGACAATTTTGCCTGGGTCCAGTTACCCGAGCCGGGTGTGACTCCCGGTGCGTGAGTGCTGGTAGTCATTGTTGGGGCTGCCGAGGACTGATAGATGATCCTAATGTCAATGCGGAAAAAGAAGTGTTAGCCAAATACGGACTTACCGTAGATGATATTTTGTCTCGATTTAGAATATACGATGATTATAGATACGAGGAGATTAAAGAGTGAGTGAAAAAACTAAGATTATTGATATACGCCATGTGACTCGTGTTGAAGGTCACGGCAATATTAAAGTTAATTTAAGGGATGGTAAAATAGAGGAATGTTGCTGGGAAATAGTAGAAGCTCCTCGTTTTTTTGAGGCTATGGTAGTAGGAAGAAAGTGGTATGAACTCCATCATATTACTTCCAGGATATGTGGCATCTGTTCCATTGCCCATCAGTTCGCCTCCCTCAAGGCAACGGAAGCTGCTTTAGGAGTAGAGATTTCTGCACAAACGGAAAAACTCAGGAAAATCTTACTGGACGCCGAGAATCTGCAAAGTCACAGTTTACATATAGGTTATCTAGCCTTGCCTGATTTATTAGGAGTAGGCAGTGTAATCCCTTTGGCTTCATCGCACAAAAATGAACTTATGACGGTAATCAGGATACATCGTACAGCTAATGAAATATGTGAAATAATCGGAGGTAGGACAACCCACCCCATGCGTTGTGTGGTAGGAGGTTTTTGTGCTCTTCCCACCGAAGATAAACTAAGAGTAATAAAAGAAAAATTACTGAGAGCTATGGATGATCTGCGGGTCCTGGCAGAGCTTTTCAAGCAACTGTTACCTCAATTTCCTAACTTTACCCGAGAAACCGAATATATTGGATTAACCAATAAAAGTGAATATGCCCTTTATGATGGAGACATTGGTTCGACCGATACAGGAGTAACTGACGTAGAGAATTATCTTCAAGTCACCAATGAGTACGTAGTCCCTCAATCCACCGCCAAATATACAAAAAACGCCCGCCAGTCATATATGGTAGGCGCCCTGGCCCGTTTTAACCTTAACTGCGCCCAACTACTCCCTCAAGCAAATGAGACCGCAGATTTACTGGAATTAAAAGCTATATGCACTAATCCCTATCTGAATAGCATTGCCCAATTGGTTGAATGTGTCCAATCAGTGGAAAACTCACTCAATCTTATCGACGATCTTTTGAAAGCCGGGATGAAAGAAGAAATGGTTTATGAAGAGAGTGCCCCCGTCAAGCTGAGAGCAAGTAGAGGAATTGGCGCAGTTGAAGCTCCCCGAGGAATTTTATTCCACGATTACCAATATGATAGTTCGGGTAAATGTGTAAAAGCTAATCTTATAATTCCCACTAATCAAAATCATGCTAATATTCAAGAAGACATGGAAGCCTTGGTCCCTCAAATAATGAATCGCTCTCAAAAAGAAATTGAACTCAGCCTGGAAATGTTGGTAAGAGCATATGACCCGTGTATTTCTTGTTCCACTCACTACTTACGCGTAAAATTTACTTCTCCCGAATGATGAAAAATATTTTATGGCTATCCTATATATCCTCAACAGCTTACCTCAAAGAAAAAATGGAGACAGAATGAAAGAGATAATTTCACAGGACCACTCTTATGAGTAAAATTCTGGCTGAGGCTAACCAATTCAAGAGATATCTTATCAGGGTAAAAGGAATCGTTCAAGGAGTTGGTTTTAGACCTTTCATATATTCTCTGGCCTTAAAATACCAGCTCAGTGGATATGTACTTAACGATACTTCCGGGGTAAAAATGGAGATAGAGGGTCCGGAGGGTCACCTCAATAGCTTTCTCCAGCAAATAAAAAATAATGCCCCTCCCCGGGCCATTATTGAAACTATAGAGCGTAAAAAACTTCCCTTTTCAGGATACCGGCAGTTTCAAATCAAAAAGAGTCGAGAAGAGAGAAACAAATTCATACCTCTTTCCCCGGATATTTCCCTCTGCCCGGACTGCCTAAGGGAATTGTCTGACCGAGATAATCGTCGCTTCGAATATCCCTTTATCAACTGTACCAATTGCGGGCCTCGCTTTACCATCACCCAGGATATTCCTTATGATCGCTCCCGGACAACTATGAAGACCTTCCAGATGTGCACTGACTGTCAGGATGAGTATGATAATCCGGTCGATCGGCGATTTCACGCTCAACCCAATGCCTGCCCGGTCTGTGGGCCCCAAATAGAGCTCTGCCAGAGCGGAGGGAAGAAAATAATCACTTCTCAGCCTTTGGAGGAAACTGTCCATCTCCTCAGAGAAGGGAAAATTGTAGCCGTCAAGGGATTGGGGGGCTTTCATCTGGCCTGTGACGCTACCAATGTATCGGCGGTAAAAAAACTGAGGAAGAGAAAATACCGTGAGGATAAACCTTTTGCTATTATGGTACCTAACTTCGAATCTGTTAAGTCCTTTTGTCTGATCAGTCCGGAGGAGAAAAAGTTACTCACCTCTCCTCGTCGACCAATCTTACTTCTTAGTAAGAAAGCTGACTGCTCCTTACCTCGGGAAATCGCCCCTCACCATAAATATCTGGGAGTAATGCTTCCCTACACCCCCCTGCACTATCTTTTATTAAGGAAAATCGAGCGACCTCTAATAATGACCAGTGGAAATGTCAGTGACGAGCCCATTGTTTATAAAAACAAGGAGGCTTTCTCCCGTCTGGGAAAAATTGCCGATTTCTTCCTTATTCATAATCGGAAAATCCACCTGAGGTGTGACGATTCGGTAACCAGAATTTTCCGGGGGCAGGAAATGATTATCCGTCGCAGTCGGGGATATGTTCCCCAGCCCCTAAAATTGAAGGTTTTCTTTGAGCCTCATATTTTAGCGGTGGGAGGTCATTTGAAAAATACTTTCTGCCTGGCCCGGGAAAATTATGCTTTTCTTTCTCATCATATTGGGGATCTGGAAAATCTTAGCGCCTTAATCTCTCTGGAAGAAGGAATAAAACATTTTCTGAAAGTATTTCATTCTCAGCCCCGGATTGTAGCTTGTGATTTACATCCGGATTACCTTTCCAGTAAATTTGCTCAGGAATATGTCCGAGCCAGGAAGAGGACCCGTCTCATCTCGGTTCAACACCATCACGCCCACATAGTTAGCCTCTTAGCCGAGCAAGGACTCTTAAATGAGAAAGTTATCGGGGTAGCCTTTGACGGCTCAGGATTGGGAGACGATAATACCATTTGGGGCGGCGAGTTCCTGGTGGCCAACCTTACTCAATACTTTCGGATAGCTCATTTGAAATATATACCTCTGCCCGGAGGAGAAAAAGCTATTAAAGAACCCTGGCGCCTGGCCGTTTCCTACCTGTATCGCATTTACGGGAAAGAATGTTTGCCTTTGGCCCAACGTCTCCTTTACGGAGTTGAGCATAAACATATTGGTCTTTTAATAAAAGTTATAAAGGGAAAAATAAATACCCCCCTGACTTCCTCTATGGGTAGACTATTTGATGCAGTTTCAGCCCTAATGGGTCTGAGGAAAAAGATAAATTATCTGGGACAGGCCGCCGTGGAATTAGAAATGATCTCCCGGAAAGGAGAGGAAGGAGTTTATTCCTTCGACATCTTGGAATTACCCAATAAACTAATTATTGATCCTGACCCGATGATTATTGACATTGTCTCAGATCTTGATAAAAAG
>DAOVGF010000009.1 GCA_030672545.1 Candidatus Aerophobota bacterium | reverse complement strand
ACATTAGGCCCAGAACGCCACTCCTCTGGAGGGACATACATTTGACAAGTTGGAATTCCCAGAGATTTTACCCTCTTTAAAGAAGCTGGAGGATCATCCCCTTTCACTATCACACCAATTGGCATAAATTCTTCCATCATTTCTTCTCCTTTGCCTTTTCTCAAAATTTTTGGCTGCGTGTCCCCATAGTACACGTTTTTCCAAGAAAACCTAATTCAGTTCATATCAGTTGTATGAACATTTGTACTCTTAACCTTCCAGAAAACCCCATATTACAGTAAATACATAGTAAGATTGGATCTTCTTTGGCGTTCTTCTCGGCAAGTTAATTTTTTTGCTGAACATGCAGCTCGAGATCTCGGTGCCATTTTTGCGCAACAAAAGAATTCTCAGCTCGATAATTTAGAAAACAAGTTGTCCACAAAATCGTGGGATTTCTTCACTGCCTCATCTACTAACTTTACTGTCCTCTTGGTATCCTTTTCAAACTCGATCTCTATCATAAATGGACCTGTATAACCTCTGTCTATAAGCAACTGGAATAATAGCTCAAAATCAATATCCCCGTCTCCAAGGGGAGGTTGATTCCAATATCCCTTTCCACCTATCTTGTCTTTCAAATGAACATGGCCTATGTAGTCCAAAGCGTACTTTATATCCTCCTCTGGTCTAGTACCACTATAAAAAATTACGTTGGCTGTATCGTAATTTATTTTAACTCCCTCTGAATTAATATTTCGAACTAATTCGGCGGTTTCTTTTCCAGTAGAGCAAATACCCCCATGAGTTTCCAGTCCAATGGTTATTCCTTTCTCTAAAGCGTACTCGCCGAGTTCCTTCATATTTTTATAGAATTGAGTTAGAGTATCATCTGAATTTTCTCCGCCGCCGGTATTGACAAACTCAGCCCCCACTTTTTCTGCGAGGTCAATGCACGATTTAATATAACTTATATTTTCTCTCTTCGTTAAATCCGAATGTCCACTCACCGATACCAACTCCAAATTATAGTCTTTCAGTTGCTGCATTAAAGAATCTGTATCAGCAGTCGTCATTTTGTCTGGTCTTATATGTTCTAGAATTCCCCTTACGGCTGCTATTTCAATATAAGAAAAACCAGCTTTAGAAATTCCCTTGATAGCATCTTCTAAAGTCAAACCCATATAACCTACTGTGCATACGCCTACTTTGTTATCTATCATTCAAACGTCTCCTCTTTGAGAGATCAATTCGTCGCTTTGCTCCTCGCAATGGCAAATGAACAATCCCTCCATTTTTTAGAAAATCTTATCTGTTATCAACCCTTAGTCCTCATTTTTTAACATCTCCAATTGCTCAACCTTTAACGATTGGTAACTATTTACGCCCCCTGTGAACTTAAAAACAACCTAAGCTAATCCCGAAGAATTATCGAGTTTCCTAAAACCACCCTTGGATCCTCGCGGTTCTTATAATATAACAGTAATAGTTTAGCTTCCCTAAAAGACTTATACACATAAGTTATCACATTTTCTGAATTTCGTCAATTTTTCCACCAAAGAATGTCAATGCAAAGTAATTATGTCACCCTTTTCATCAGATCACTCTCTTCAATTAATAAATTACCCCAGATAACCTCCTTTACTTGGGTCAATAGAGCATCGGGTCAAGCAAGTAAGATAAAATTAGTCTTGAATTTTATGACCAGGTGGCTTAAGAACCAATGGGATATTTTCCGTAACCAAGTCCTTCTTCTAACATAGCCAGATAGTTCTCCACCTTAACATAGTTGGTTACGCTGTTGCCACTTCCCAAGCAGTATCCGCCTCCAGGAGCACATCCCTCAATTATCCGACGGACATACTTCCTGAGCTCATCCTCCTCTGCTCTGGTCAAAACATCTACATCCACCCCACCCAAAATACAGACTTCTTCCCCGTATTTTTTCTTGGCCTCGATAGCCGTGAGAAAAGTATCCTCGTAAGAGTGTTTGGCATCAATTCCCACATCATTTATTAGATCATTCATAATGCTCTTTAGATTCCCGCAAGAATGAAGAATAACTGGTAGGTCTTTACTATGAATGGTATTGGCGATTTTCTTAAGCCAGGGGAGAGTATATTGGCGGAGGTGATCGGGAGAAATCAAGGTTCCAGTCTTATGTCCCATATCATCGTTAATCCAGAGAGCTCCCACTTTCTCCATATCAATAAGATTCTGATAAATGTGCCAGAGATGGTTTCCAATCTTGTTAACTACCGTCTCGATTAACTTTGGGTCATCCACCAGAGCATAGGCAAAATTCTCGTATCCCATCAGCCACATAGACCACTCCAGGACACCGGAGCAGCGAGGTGTTATCTTCATTCCCGAAGGAAGCTTTCTGGCCGCATATTCAAAGGAAAAATAGTCAATTTTGCCGGACTCAGGCCAGGGATAAGCCTCAAACTCCTCCCAGTTAGTAATCAAACTTACTGACTGATCTACCCACTCTCTCTCTGGTCGAGGAAGAGTAGCCGTGTCTTTGGTTTTGGCTCTTTTTCGAGGCATGACCGGGTCTACCCGCAAAGGTACATAATCATATCCGTAGAGATAAAAAAAGCGGATTTGTTGATCGATGTAATGTTTTTCTTCTTCTCTATTTCCCGCTTCCGGCCTCAAAACCTTCTCCCCCAGAAGTACCTCCATTACTTCGCAGTCCACCGCAAGCTCAACAAAAGGAACTCGGTCCGGTTCACCTTCTCTCAATAAAGCTTTTTTCAGTCTGGAAAAATCGGGCTTCGGGTTACTAATTGGCCACTTCAACGACGCTCCTCCTTTATATTAGTTAGCTCAGCCTATCTTCCTCAATCGGTTGATTAAATCCTTAGGCGAGCCGGTAATTTTTATCACTTTTTTCCTGGCTCTCTGGCCCTTAGCGATCTCTATCTGACTTTTTCTTACCCTCAGATATTTAGCCATAAGGGAAATTAATGCCTGATTTGCCGCTCCTCGAACAGGCGGAGAACATACTCTTACCTTGAGCATATCTCCCTGAATCCCCACAATTTTCTCATGGGAAGCGCCTGGTTGCAGCCTCACCCAGAATAAAATTCCTTTCTCTATTTCCTGAATTTTCAGCATAATAAGAGTATTCAGAGGATTTGCCGGATTAGGACGAGCCTGGCGGAATAGATACTCCCATCTTTTGGGCAAATTCTACCAGGTCCCCTACCCTCTTTTTGACTCTACAATGGGAATGATCTCGATCAAGATAATAGGCATCAAGACCAACTCGGCGAGGCGTCAAATAATCCATTTGGTAGTGATCGCCAATATGGATAAGGCTACCTGGTTTAAGATCGAGAGCTGCACAAATGGAACGGTAGAACTTAGCGGTTTTGACTACTTCTAAAAGAGAGGCGGCTGAGAATATCTGATCAAAATACTTTTCCAGACTGCATTTTCTTAACTTCACGGCAATGAATTCATCGCTCATTCCTGAACTGATTACCATCCGGAAATTACACCTCAATTTTTTAAGGACCGGCAATACGTCCCGATAAACTTCCACTTTATCGGTATATTTTTCTAACAGTTCATTTTGATCCACCTCAAGCTGAAAACGCTCCAGCCAAAAATCCAGTCTGTACCAACGCACGTCCCTCTCGCCTATTCCACTGTAGGCTTTAGTCACCCGATTTTTAGCTTCTTTAAAAGTTATTCCATATTTTCGAGCATAAAGAGAGGGAACCACTTTCAACCATATTAAGTCGTTAAAGTCAGGTTTAACTATGGTGCCATCAAGATCAAAAGAAATCACTGGTTTCATCATAACACTTATCCTTATCTGGTAGTTCTAATAAATTTTCTCTTTTCCCCAGTTCAATTAGAGTTCAGTACCCTTCGGAAAATCGAAATAGCCTCTTCAATATCCTTCTGACTAACCTCAAGATGAGTCACTGCTCGCATAAGAAGCTCCTCAACAGATAAAACCAAGACTCCTTTCTGTTTCAATTCCTTAACTAATCTTTGGGCTGTCCATCTCGGCTTTTTAACTTCAAAAAAAAGAATATTGGTTTCTACTCTCTGAGGTTCTATTTCAATTCCGGCAATTCTGCTCAAGCCTTCGGCCAGTTTTCTGGCCTTTTGGTGATCTTCAGCCAGTCGCTCAACATGGTGATTAAGAGCATAAATACCGGCCGCAGCCAGAAACCCGATCTGCCTCATTCCTCCCCCATACATTTTCCGAAAACGGCGAACTTGCTCGATAAACTTCTTACTTCCGGCAACCATTGATCCTATCGGTGCACCCAGACCCTTGGAAAGACAGAGAATAACTGAGTCTACGTATCGGGTATATTCCTTAGGATCTACCTTTAAAGCCACCGTAGCATTAAGAAGACGGGCACCATCCATATGTAGACGCAGGTGATGCTCTTTAGCTATCTTTGAGATTTCCGCTACCACATTTAAAGGATAAATGGTGCCTCCACCTCGGTTGTGAGTATTCTCAAGACAGATAAGACGAGTTACGGGAAAATGATAATCCCGGCTGTCTCTAATAGTTCTCTCAATTTGTTCAGGATAAAGGATTCCTCTTTGCCCCTCTAGGGGGTGAAGTTGAACTCCAGCTAGGGCTGCTGCTGCTCCACTTTCATCGTGAAAAATATGAGAGCTTCTTTCCACTATCACCTCATCACCTGCTCTGGTATGGACCTTCAAAGACAACTCATTAGCCATGGTTCCTGAAGGGACAAAAACCGAAGTTTCTTTTCCCAGAAGATCAGCTACCTTCTCTTCCAGACAATTAGCCATGGGATCCTCACCATAGACGTCATCCCCAACTTCTGCTCTAAACATTGCCTCCCGCATCTCTGGAGTAGGTCTGGTAACTGTATCACTACGCAAATCTATCATCTTTTCCCCTCCGGGCGATTTCCCTTAGCCAAAGGTTTCTTTCAACTTATTTTCGTTCATCCCCATGATGAAAGTTAAAGAAATGGGAGGCTAAAGCCTCCCCTACCCGCTTTTGTCCCGCTTTTGTCACTTTAAAAAAGGTGGGCCATTTCGGCTAACTGGTAAGCATCGGACACCTTATCCGCCAGGTTAATCTTGAGATAAGAAGCCTTTGAATTATGATAAGGAGGTCCTTTTCGAGAAAAGATGGTTAACACTTGACCCTGATGATTAACCCTCACTCCCTCACAGGACTGGTGGCTGCGAATGAGAACTTTCACCCCCAGACGCTTCAGTATTTTCTCACTTACATCCTTTCCAAAAAGTCGACCTGCTCCTCGAGGAGAAAAACGAACACCCTGTATTTCCTCGGGATCGCTCCAGAGAACTTTTTCCAGATCCCGCTTGAAGGGATGGGTTTCTCGAGCTCTGGCCATATCCTTAAGTGAGTCAATGTCTTCGGGGAGACCTCCGTGAAGCATAAGATATTTCCCCGGCAAAACTACACTATGAGATAGAAAGTCAAAGAGTTGGTAGACTTTCAGATAAACTTCACGCCAATCATTACCAAACTTTGCTTTCATATAAAAGGGAAAGTCATGAGGGCTTATCCCAATATCGGAAGGGCCTTCGTGATTTCCTCTAAGTAGAATGACCTTTTCGCTGAAAAGAGTCTTCAGCTTTAGAACCAGATAGAAGAGCTCAACTGATTCTTCACCGCGATCAACATAATCTCCCAGAAAAATAAGATAAGGAAGGTGTTCCCGGAAAGTTCGCAAAAAACTATTTTTTCTTAAGATAGTTTTGAGGCTCTCTAAATCCCCATGTAAATCACCAATTACTATGGCCTCACCCCTAAGAGGTAGGTAAATAAGACCTTTATCAATTCTAAGCTCGCCTACTCTTTCCTTTTCCCTTGCCTTAACTAAGAGAGAGATTACATCTTCGACCAGTCTTTTAAACTCAAGGAAATTGCAATTTCTGGCCTCCGTGATCAACTGATCCAGTCGACCTGCGGCATTTTTCAATTCCGACAAAAGTAATTCCCCTTTACCCAAAATTTCTCAAGAAAAGAATATCCAGTTTTATCTCCAGTGTCCGGGAATCCAGACCCACCCACCTCGATATTTCTTCCAGTGTCCGGAAACCCAGACTTTACCAGGTGATCTTTTGGCCCAGTGTCCCGCAATCCAGACATACTTGCCGGGTCGTGGCTTCCAAACCCAGTGTCCCGCAATCCAGACATAGACGGCCCCGGGACGAACAGAAAGTTCTTCGTAACGTGGAGGAGGAGGAGCCTTATACACAATGACTGTCTCAGAGGGAACGCATCCGGAGACAATCAAGCCGACCAAAGCAACCAGAACCAATAGCAATATTAGTCTCTTTCTCACTTTTTATCTCTCCTTGAACTTCATTTTATAATAAATTGACCGAAAAAGCAACCAAGTATCACTTCCAGTAGAGATATTCCTCATTAAAACAGACTGTTCCAACCATAATTATGTTCTCCATTAGATTAGACACTCAGGATGGTAAAAAAGTTCCCTTATGACTTATTCCTAATCTGCTTTCCTTATCTTTAGGTAAATCCTCACTCGATCTTTATGGGTAGGATATTTTAAAAGGGAAGAAATCCAAGACTTGGATATAATGAAAAAGACCAGGCCATCGGTAAAATTTAATAACTGATGGCCTGGTTCAAATTATTGACGCAAGAAACCCATAAATCTTGAATTTCCTCAAACAAACTCTCCCATACTTTTAAATTCTGACTCACTGATGACGTCTCTTCTGGATTAAACCGGACTTCTTTCAGGCTTAAAGTTAAGGGCTGCCAGATATCCTCAAGTTGCTTTGGTTCAGGCTGGTAGGTTTCTATTGCTTCCTTCAATACCTGACTAAGCTGGGTAAGTTGAGAAATTGAATTGGCCACAACAGGCTGTAGTCTTTTGAATAAAACTGAGCGGGTAGATATCTCCTGTAACTGTCGCATCACCGCCATAGCTCTGACAGGAAGATGATCCACTATTGCCTGGTTATCATTCACCAAATCCTCATCTTTCGCCAAATCCTCATCTTTGGCCGGAAAAGGAAATTCATAATTTTTCTCCAAATGCGCTACCGCAGACGTTATGGGTTGAACCAGCTCATCAATTTTCTTTGATTCAGGTAAACATTTCTTAAGGGTACTTCCCAGTTCGTTTTGCAATTGGTCAATTTGTACCAGAAGTCTCTCCCAGGTAGGACGAAACTCCATAGAAAGGCGCCATTTACTCAAAGTCTCTTCCAGACGCTGGTGCAGTTCCTCTGACTTAATAGTCAAAGGTTCTACTAACTCTCGAATTTCCCCCATTGGCTTTTTATTAAGGTTGAGCATCTCTTTAAGCAAGCTGTGATTAGAAATCCAAGATTTTCTCAGATTTTCAAAACTGGAGACAGCAGACTGGATATTGACCTCCAATTGGCTCATTAGATTAACTAACTTTCGGTCCCTCAGTCTATTGGATTCCAGGCTAACTACCTGATTTACCAGAGACTCCAGTACTTTTTGTAGCTTATCCATCGCTTTCTCCACTTCCGAAAACCTGGGGAGACCTTCTGAAAAAGACTCTTCCATCATTTTCCGGCATGGATCAACAATTTCCTCCTTTATCCTTTTAACTAAAAGGTCAAGTTTGCTAATCTTGGCTCTCACTCTGTAAAAATTCTCTTTAATCCTTTCCTTTCCCATAACTTTCTCCTGTCCAGCTTCTTACGTTATCTCCTCTCTCAAGAATACAACCAACTCGGGTCGGCTCCCTCCCCCGCTTCCGATGTATCCTACCATCAACAGAAGGAGCTAAATGTGACTTCCTAAACTGGTGGCCTTATTCTCCTCCGGTATTTCCAGACCAGTTATTGAGGACGTTAGAAATGCTCTCTATTTTAGATTTCCAATCTAACCGAAATTGCTCAAAAGCTGGATTCAATTTTTCAAATCGACCCGGAGAAGATGATTTCTTCACACTCTGCACATTCTTCTCCTTTCGATACTTCTCCATCATAGAGTGATAAATGTCCTTAATTCCCTCATTTTTAGGTCGCCATTCTTTTAAAGACTCTTTGAGACAATCACACAATTGATTTAATTGCGAGACGGACTCATCCAGGGTTGGCCGAGTCTTGTTAAACAATTGGGATCGAGCCAAGAACTCCTGTAATTCCTTTTGTCTCTCAACCAATTCCGGCCCGGTTTCCTCAGCTCCATTTGACATATTTTCTAACGTCGCATCACCGGAAGATTCGTCTCCGTTAGAGGAAGTCAATCCCAACTTTTCGGCTAACTGTCCCGCTTGAGTTAAAAGAGCATCGACATAGCTATCTGCTTTCCGACCTTCAGGTTCCCATCCCTCTGCAAGATTTTCCAGTCTGGTTCTTAATTTATCCACTTCATCAATTATTTCCTTGACTGGTGGCTCAAGTTTTTTGTAAATCTGCAGTTTAAAGGAAGATTCCTGAAGTATTCGATTAATCTTGCCCGATTCCTCTATCATAAAGTGAACAAGTTCACGCCCATCAGTCATTTCAACGGGATGAGTTCGGGAAATTCCTCCTGAGTCCTCCAGTACCGACTCCCAGGCACTATCTAAACTAACAAATCGCGATTGCCAGTCCTTGAGAGCATATTCTATCTTATTGGCCAGAGTAGCAACCTCATACACGCTAAGTTCTCTTTGGTTCACATCATTTATTGTTCTATGCAAACCGGAGAAAGATGTGTCAAGAGCCTTAGCTCTTTCTATTAGAATATCAATATCTTGTTGGACAGAAGGAGAAAACCCCTTTCTGTTATCAAAACTGGGAGTGATTGTCTCCTTTATAAATTTATCTACAAATTCCCGGAGTTCTCCTACACCTGCTTCCATCTTTTCAAAGACTTCCATCGCTCGAGTTTCCACTTTTCACCTCCTTTTTTCCAGTTGATTTAACTCAATTGATTTTGACCCCTCAGATTTTCCTATTTTAAACCTCTGCATTTTCCAGTGGCCATAAGGTAACCAATCCAGTTGATAAATTTAAAGAGTCAAATTATTAAGAGAGCCTCTTTTAAGAACATCTTTGGGAATCTCAACGGTAGGGCTTTGCAGGTAAGAAAGCAAAAAACTTAGGTTAACCCGGTCCTTTCCTAAATAACCCCCGACTTTGTGCCCTACCCTGAAATAGGTTGCTTTTATTCGCTCTCACCCAACTCTTATATTTTAGACTTTGCTCGATGTTTGTCAAGACGGTGCGTTAAGTTATCTCCTCTGAGTCCAGACTGACGTGAAAACCTCTATTGTTAGCCCAAATAGGCACCTTTTTGAACCAAACTCTTCTGCAGCAACTCTATTTTGATCTCTCGTGGCGTAACATCTCTCTTAACAGCTAAAGCAGCCGCTGCCCCAGCTGCCTC
>DAOVGF010000019.1 GCA_030672545.1 Candidatus Aerophobota bacterium | reverse complement strand
CTTTAATTGGTCAGAATCACCTAAAACTACTGAAGGGAAATGGTCTCCTTCAATTTTGAGCAGAGCAAGGTCTGACTCCTCATCTTTCTCCACTATTTTAGCCGGAAAAGTCCGTTCATCAGGAAGAGTTACCTTTATCTCGTCCGGATCCGCTCCGTGAAGCACATGTTCATTGGTAAGAATATATCCGTTTTCATTGAGTATCACTCCCGAGCCCAAACCTTTTTGCTTAAATTCCTGCTGCGGGTAATTTTCGAAGAACCTACGAAAAAATTCCTCAAAGGGATCGGAGGAATCACCTGGTTTTTGGAAAGGAGATCGAGGTGAAGACCGATATATGGTCCTCTCCGTACTAATACTCACCACCGCCGGGCTTACCTTTTCCACCACTTTCATTACTCGATCCTCGATACTCTCCGGATCAACCATATAGGGTTGGGTACTCTCCTGATAAAGAGATCCGGACAACTTCTCCCTTTGAGCAGCGGACGAGAGGTGGTTCAGAGATACCAGGCCCACCGTTAGCACTATAACGGCACTTATCACCGGGACCGCCCACAACAATTTGTAAGAAGTCTTTCTTCTTTGATTACCACCATTTGTTAAACTTATCATTTTTAACCTCCATCTTTTTTAAATGATTATCTATTCTATGGATAAAGCTATCCGATTAAGTTCCTCCCTGGAAATGTCACCAATTAAGACATAAGTAATATTTTTCCTTGTCCATACGAGAGTTCGAGATGTACCTTTCTCGCGAAACTGAGCTCCCATTTGTCCAAATTTCACCCGGCTGTAATATCTCATTTTAACGTGAGCTCGGGGTCTTTGGAAAAGGCAAATTACCCCCAGACCATTGGTATAAGTTAATTTAACCAGTTTACCTTCCTCAAGTAGTCGAGCTTCCCGAACAAAATAACCAGGAGGTAAATAATGGGGTAAAGAAACATTAAATTTCGCTTGCTTCTTAACCTCTTCCATGGTAAGAACCAAGGACTGAGGAGGTAAAGGTTTTTCCTTCAGCTTTAAAGAAAGTCCTTTCATTAGCTTTTGGGGGTCTACTTGGTTGGGAAACTCCAGGCTCATAAAGGTAGTGACATTTACCAGTTTTCCTTCCGCGCCATATCTTTCCCTTTTGAGCGGAAAGTGGGTTTCTTCGTCTATCCAGATTACCATCCGGGGATTTCCAGGATAAAGTGGATTAAGAGAAATCTTTATGACCGGCCTGTTCAACAGAGTTCCTCCCGGAGAAGCAGAAACCTGGTAATTCTTTAAAAGCAGAGCCAGATTCTCCATCTGCTTTTTCCCAGCCTCCGAAGAATTGAAAGAAGGAGAAATATTCAGTTTATTCTTCCCTGGAACATAGTCTCTGGCGTAAACCCCATCATCAAAGATAATTCTTCCTCTCAGCATTGGGGGTTCCAGATATTTTACGAAGTGAAAAAGTCGAGGCTGATGAATAATTTGGGTAACCAAAATAACGTTTTCCCCTTCCTGAAAAATCTCAACCCGGCTAACCCCGGTCCAGCTCAAATGAAGCTGAGCCTTAAGAGAGGATTTTAAGATCTCCTGGGGATTTTGGGAAGCCGCTATACCTGAGCTCCCAACTGTGAGAGCAAATCCCAGTAAAACTATTGAAAAAATATTTTTAGGCATCATTTTTTCTGTTTTATTCGCCTTCCAGAGAAATCAGCATAGTTAGTTCTCCGGAAAAAGGACTCATTCCCTGAGAATGAACATATTCCTTTTCAAAATAATTTATGGAAATTTCCGGCCGGGAGGAAAAATTCCAGAGATAGAAACAACATCCCACAATGACCATCAGAACAGCCGCTCCGATAAATACTTTTTCTAAATCGGGCCGGAAGATTTGCCAAAGAACTCTCACATCAATTAGTTTTTTCTTTGATTTTCCCTGATCCAGGATAGTTCTTTTCAATATTTTAGCCTCTAAGTCTGCAGGTGCCTCCTGGGAGGGTAAATTTTGCATCAGAATACCAATCTTTTGTAATTGCCCTAATTGTTCACGGCAAACCCGGCATTGTCCTAAATGAGACTGAACCTTTCTTTTTTCCCGGTTCCTCAATTCCCCATCCAAATAGGCAGAAAGCTTATTTCTCAGCTTCTTGCAAGTCATTTTTGTACCCTCCTAAGCTATCCGTTGCTCCCTCCCCCAAATAAGGAGATAGCTTCCTGCGCAACTCCTCTCTGGCCCGGAAGATTCTTGACTTTATTGTCCCTTTGGAACAGCCAAAAACCCCAGCCAATTCAGCATAAGATAGATCCTCAAATTCACGGAGAACAAACGTTGCCCTCAAGGTTTCAGATAACGAGCTAACAGCCTGTTTAATTTTTTTAGCCAGTTCTTTATTGAGAAGAATCTTCTGGGGAGAAAAAGATTCATCTCTCACTTTCTCCACCAAATCTAATTCTCCCTCAAGGTCGGGAGTATGAGCAAAAAATCCATCCCTTTTCACTCTTTTCAAAGTATTCAGAGTAAGATTAATCACAAGACGATACAACCAGGTATAAAATTTGGATTTGCCCTTAAAATAAGGCAGGAAGCGATACATTCTAATGAAGACCTCCTGGGTAATATCCTCAGCGAGATGTCCATCTCTCACCAGACTGAAGACCACGTTGTAAACGCGGGATTTGTATCTTTTCACTAACATCTCAAAACTATCCTTCTCTCCTGCCTTAAACCTAAATATCAACTCCTCATCCGAATATTCCATCAAGAAGGTCCTTGTTGGTTTTCACGAGCTGTCGCGGTGGCTACGTCTCGGGCCAGATTGGGCAGGGAGGAGGGGGATACCCTCCTCCCTTGTGTCTACCACCCAGGACGAAGGGGAAGATCTATATGTTTAAACCCGGGACCTCTTCGCAGAAAGGGGACGGGCAATTTAGAAAGTTGTTCCGGAGTAAGAATCCTCTTTAGCTTTAACAGAAACTTTACGCCTTTTTTTTGCACTTCGGCCCGAAGAGGTACCATTTGGTCAATCAAGTAATTTATGGTAGCCAGATCCGGAGAATTTTCTAAAAACAATTTCTTCACTTCAAGCTGAAGCTTCTCTATTCGACTCCGGAGGAATAAAGTTTGCTCCAGAAACTCGAGTTTCAATCTAACAATTTTTTTGTATTGTCCAGGACTAATGTTCAGCTCCTCCAGAATTCTCCAGTGAGATGAACCTCTCCAGTCAGACCTGACAGGAGAAGACCCATAACCTTTCGGAGCAGCCTGGGCCAAGGTAGTCGATACTCCGACAACTCCCACCAAAAGTAGGACAAGAAATCCTCTGAATACTCTTTCTTTGGTTATTCTTTTCATCCTTTCTCTCTCCTGAGTATTTTTTCCTCTTCACTTACTTAGACATCCTAAAGAGAGAAAGGTTCCTTTTTTATTAATTATATAAATTTTGGGTAAAATACAACCCTGGGCAGAGGAGAACTGAGTGAATGCCCTTTTCATCAACTATAAGAAGGCAACGTTGTGCCCTTGACTCCTAAATCATTTAGAGTCTTGGTTATCCCCGAAATTAAGTAATCCTTGAGATTTGAATCTCAAAATTTCTCTAATGCGCCTTTGCGATAGTTTTACGTATTCTTCGTTTATATCGTATCCCACGTAGTGCCGGTTCGCTTTTATTGCCGCTATAGCGGCCTGGCCACTCCCCATAAATGGGTCCAAGACTATTTCTTCTTCAAAGGTATAAAGTTGAATCAGCCTGTAAGGTAATTCTACCGGAAAAGGGGCGGGATGTCCAATTTTCCGAGCCGGTTCGGCCGGGACTGTCCAAACGCTTTTAGTAAACGTAAGAAAATCCTCTTTTGAGATTGTGTTCCTTCTCTTGTTATTATTTTTTCTGCTGAACGTACTCTTAGAAAAAACCAAAATATATTCATGAATATCCCGTAAAGTTGGGTTCGCAGCG
>DAOVGF010000017.1 GCA_030672545.1 Candidatus Aerophobota bacterium | reverse complement strand
GGACCAAAGTCTGAGCTTTAGACTCAAAAATATCACTAACTATAACTTTCACCATTTCGCACCTCCTATAGAAAGAAGAGCTGGCGATTTACCCGTACATTCTGAGCAATTGGTAATCTTGCCAATAAATGACTAACTATTTGACGTGTTTCCTGGCAACAGACATAAATCCCATTATGTAAAATTGATTTGAGATTATCAATATGAGTAATATAATGCAGTTCTTCAATGTCTGAGCGGTTCATATATAGTGCTCTCAAGCAATCTTATTGCGGGTTTGGATATTCCGATGAAACTTGCCACTTGCTCCGGTTGGAAGTATGTCACTGATTCACCTCTCAGAAGATCTGTGATACTCCAAATAAATTGGTATGCTCTTTAACATTTATCATTTTGTATTATCTCCTTACCTGATTTCAATTTTACCTTCTGTTTTTTGAATGTCCAGATGTTTTCTAGAAAATTCGTATTTCATCTAACATTTTTGGGTTTTGCCAAGGGAGCCGAAGAAAATTTAAGTAAAGAGAGTGTAAGATGGATCCCTATTGTCTTGACAAAGGGGTTTTTCCCCAGGCTTCTAGCCGGCTTTTTTCCCGCCCAGAGGATGGTTATCCGCTTGCTTGAGTATGGTAATCGTCTGGTCACAGCACGTCTTTGTCTTCAACAGCGAGGGGTGAAAAACCGCCAGGCGTTGACTTACCGGAAAAATCATGTATATTATTTAAGGTTGTTATGAATAATGGGATGTGGTTATCGAGGTCAAGGCGGGAATAGCTCAGTGGTAGAGCATCACCTTGCCAAGGTGAGGGTCGCGGGTTCAAGTCCCGTTTCCCGCTCCATTTTTGCCGTAAAAAACAGGTGTTGTTTTTTTCTTGCCATACCTCTTCCAAATTCTCTGTGTCTCACTCATAATTGTAACAGGTAACTTTTCTTGAAAAGCGAGGTCCAGGGAGTTTTAGATGTTCCAAGGGAACCCTTTTTTTGACCAAGATAGAGGGTAGCCGCTACCTTTAGGAAATCTAAACTATTACCATAAATTGTTGTTTAAAAAGAGGGTTAAAGATAAAGGATTTTATTGTCTATTGTTGTAATTGCCGGCAATTTTGATATAATGTGTAGATTAGTCTTGTAATGGAGTTAAATTACTTAAAGAGCGAGGGTGGCGGAATCGGCAGACGCGCTAGACTTAGGATCTAGTGAGGAAACTCATGCGGGTTCGAGTCCCGCCTCTCGCACCAATAACTTAAGTTGAGGTAATGTATAGATGCAGATTACCGTTGACAAAAAAAGTGGGGCCCAAACAAGCCTGAAGGTGGAAGTACCTTGGGAAATAGTGGCCGGAAAGCTTGAGCTGGCTTTTCGCCGACTGGTTAAAAATACCAGAATCCCGGGATTCAGAAAAGGTCGTGCTCCCAGAAAGCTTTTTGAGCTACGCTTCGGCACCAAGGATATCGAGCAAGAAGCTCTAAAAAGTCTTTTTCCGGAGGTTTTCCGTCAGGCTACAAAAAAGGAAAAGCTTAACCCTATTATCACACCGGGAATAGAAGTTGTTCAGTTTTCTAAAGATAAACCTCTTATTTTAAAAATGGAAGTAGTGGGCAAACCGGAGGTGAAATTAGGTACTTACAAAGGATTAAAGATCGAGAAAAATAAGATCAAGGTGACTAAGAAAGAAGTTATGTCTGCCCTACAAGATTTTCAGAGAAAATATACCCAGTATCCTTTGGTGGAAAAGAGAGATAAGGTGGAAGAGCGGGATTGGTTGATTATGGATTGGCAGGCTTTTTATCAGGGGAAGAAACTTTCCGGAAAAGAAGGGGAAAATTTTGCCTTTCAAGTTGGCTCTTCTGTTTTTCCTGTTGAATTTTCCAGCCAAATAATTGAGATGAGAGTCAATCAATCCAAGAGTATAGAAGTAGAATTCCCTTCTGACTATCCTCGCGCTGATTTCAGGAACAGAAAAATTAGATTTCAGATAGGATTAAAGGAGATTCGGGAGGAGAAGAGACCTCCTTTAAATGATCATTTTGCTAAGGATTTGAAATTCGAAAATCTGGAGGATATGAAAAATCATCTGGAAGAGCAAATCAAAAAGATAAAGGAAAACCTGGAGGAGAAAAGAAAAAGATATGACTTAGTTGATCAAATAGTGAATTCTGCTCAACTCGAGATACCTCCTCTTCTCTTGAAGAGAAAAACAAAAGAGAGAATCCAAAAGATAGTAGATAATCTAAGGGAAAAAAGATTAACCCTTCCGGAATATCTTGAACAGGAAAAACTTGATGAAAAGCAATTCCATGAAAAAGTGAAAGGGGAGGTAGAGAAAAACCTACAAGGCCTATTTGTTCTGGATAGCATTGCTCAGAAAGAGAAAATAGAGGTGGCTGAAGAGGAACTGAATGAAAGATTACGCGTTTTAGCCAAGGAAAAAAGGCCGGAAGAAATTGAAAATATTAAAGAACTCCTGTCTGCCCGGGGGCAGCTCGAAGAAATAAAAATGCGCATCCGCCATGAGAAGGTAATAGAATTTCTTTATGATCACTCTAAGAGTTCCGCTAAAGCTGGCGGAGATGAGAAATAGATAAGGAGAGGGAAAATGACTTTGATTCCTATGGTAATAGAGAGAACTGCCCGAGGAGAGAGAGCTTACGATATTTACTCTCGTCTGCTCAAAGACAGAATAATTTTTATTGGTGCTCCCATAGATGATAATGTGGCTAATACTGTTATTGCTCAGATGCTCTTTTTAGAGGTTCAGGATCCCACCAAGGATATTAACCTCTATATTAACTCACCGGGCGGTCTGGTTACTTCGGGATTAGCTATATATGATACCATGCAGTATGTCAAGCCTGATGTTTCTACCATTTGCATGGGCCAAGCCGCCAGCGCCGCCGCCCTTCTGCTGGCCGCTGGTACTGCTAAAAAGAGATTCAGTCTACCTAATGCTAGTATTCTCATTCATCAACCTCTGGGAGGGGCTAGAGGACAGGCTACCGATGTGGGAATCCAGGCTCATCAGATCCTCAAGGTAAGAGACCAGTTAGCCGAAATCTTCGTTAAACATACCGGGCAGTCAAGAAAAAAGATTGAAAAAGACACCGACCGGGATTTTTTTATGACCGCCGAGGAAGCAAAGAAATACGGAATTATTGATGAGGTTATCGAAAGGAGAAAACGATGAAAGAAGAGAGAGGTAAAAAAAATGTTTGCTGTTCCTTCTGTCATCGTTCCCAGAAAGAGGTTTCTCAACTAATTGCCGGGCCTGACGTATACATTTGCGACCGCTGTATCAAGTTTTGCACTCAAGTTCTGGAGAAAGAAGGAAAAGAAAGTGGTTTTTCTCTAAAAATGCAGATGGATAGTCTTCTCAAGCCACAAGAAATCAAGAAACGGTTGGATGAATGGGTAATAGGACAGAAGCGGGCAAAAAAAGTACTTTCTGTGGCTGTTTATAATCATTATAAGCGTCTGTTAACCGCTCAGGACTCCCCGGAGGTAGAATTAGAGAAAAGCAATATTCTTCTCATCGGTCCTACCGGTTCGGGGAAAACCCTTCTGGCTAAGTCTCTGGCTAAGATTCTTCATCTCCCCCTGGTTATTGCCAGTAGCACCAATATTACCGAGGCTGGCTATGTAGGAGAGGATGTAGAAACCATTCTTCTGGGACTACTCCAAAAGACCGATTTTGACATAAATTTAGCCTCCCGAGGTATCGTTTATATAGATGAAATTGACAAAATTGCCAAAAAAAGCGGTGCCAATCCCTCGATTACCCGTGATGTTTCTGGTGAGGGGGTACAACAAGCACTTCTTAAGATACTGGAGGGAACGCTGGCCAATATTCCTCCCCAGGGGGGTAGAAAACACCCCCACCAGCAATTCATTCAACTTGATACAACCAACATTCTTTTCATCTGCGGGGGGGCCTTTCCCGGGCTGGAAGAAATCGTGGGAGATCGACTGGGGAAAAAGGCTCTGGGCTTTTCCAGTTCGAGGTCGGAAGAAAAAGAAAAACTCATAGAAACTCTTTTGCCTGAGGATTTAATTGAATATGGCTTTATCCCGGAATTTGTGGGAAGAATACCCGTGGTAGCTAACCTGGGGAAGCTCGATCAGAGTCAACTAAAAAGAATTATCTATGAGCCTAAGAATGCGATTCTTAAGCAGTATCAGCAGTTGTTTAAACTGGACGGAATTGCCCTCACTTTTACTGAGGACGCTCTGGATGCTATCAGTGAGCTAACCGTAAAAAGAGAAATGGGAGCCCGAGGCCTTCGCTCCATAGTAGAGGAAATTATGCTGGATTTAATGTATGAGATTCCTTCCCGTAATGACGTAAAAGAATGTGTTATCGATGCCGAGGTTATCCGAAAAGAAAAAGCACCGGTTGTTCTAAAGAAAAAACTTAGTGCCTAGCCTTACCTTAGTAGAAGAAAAAAGGATCTGGTTATGGAAAAAGGGAAAATAGTAAAAATAGCTGGGCCCCTGGTGATAGCCCAAGGAGTTTCTGGGGCCAGGATGTTTGATGTAGTGCGGGTTGGCCAGGGAAGGTTAATTGGTGAAATCCTGGAAATAAGAGGAGATAATTCCTCAATCCAGGTGTATGAAGACACCAGTGGTTTAAAGCCGGGAGAATCGGTAGAATCTACCTATCAGCCTCTTTTGGTAGAACTGGGTCCGGGAATAATCGGTAGTATTTACGACGGGATACAACGACCTCTGGACTCAATTAGAGCTAAAAGTGGTGAGTTTATCCGAAGGGGAATAGAAGCGGAAGCCATTGGTAGGAATAAGGAATGGGAATTTGAGCCGGTGGTGAAGATAAATGATGAGGTGGAAGAAGGAGATATTCTTGGTCAGGTGAAAGAGACCGAATTAATTACTCACTATATTATGCTTCCTCCTAAGATGAGGGGAAGAGTCAAAAAGATACATTCCGGCCAGGCCAGGGTAGAGGACTCCATTGCCCTGATTGAGGATAAGAAAGGTGAGCTGCAGGAAGTCACTATGCTCCAGCGATGGCCGGTAAGAGAAATGCGACCCTACAAGAAACAACTGGCCCCCAAGGAGCCTCTCATCACCGGCCAGAGAGTAATTGATACTTTTTTCCCCCTGGCCAAAGGGGGGACAGCTTGCATTCCTGGTCCTTTTGGAAGCGGAAAGACGGTAGTTCAACACCAGCTTTCCAAGTGGGTGAACGCCCAGATTATCGTCTTTGTGGGTTGCGGAGAAAGGGGGAATGAAATGGCCGATGTCCTCCGGAAATTTCCTGAATTAAAGGATCCCCAAACAGGCTGTTCACTCATGGAAAGAACCATTCTCATTGCCAATACCTCTAATATGCCGGTGGCTGCCCGCGAAGCTTCAATTTATACCGGAATAACTTTAGCTGAATATTACCGGGATATGGGTTATGATGTGGCCCTGATGGCCGATTCTACTTCTCGTTGGGCCGAGGCGCTGCGGGAGATGTCCGGGCGTCTGGAGGAAATGCCTGGAGAGGAAGGCTACCCCGCTTATCTTCCTTCAAGATTAGCTGAATTTTATGAGAGAGCCGGAAGGGTTGTCTGTTTGGGAAAAGATAAACGAGAGGCTAGTTTGAGTGCTATTGGAGCTGTTTCGCCTCCCGGAGGGGATCTATCCGAACCGGTTACCCAAGCTACCTTGAGAGTAGTGCGAGTCTTCTGGGCTCTGGTGGCTGAGCTTGCTTACCAACGTCACTTTCCGGCTATTCACTGGCTGCGTAGTTATTCTCTTTACCTGGATGATGTAGGTGGTTATTTTAGCCAAGAGGTCTCTCCGAATTGGTTGGAACAGCGTAGTAAGGCTATGGCTCTTCTACAGAAAGAAAATGAACTGGAAGAAACAGTGAGATTGGTGGGATTAGATACTCTTTCCAGCCAGGATAGAATTGCCATGGAAACCGCCCGCTCTCTCAGGGAAGATTTTCTTCAACAATTTGCTTTCCATGAGGTGGATACCTATACTCCGATGGAGAAACAATATCTCATGCTCAAGTTGGTTTTGCGGTATTATGACCTTTCTATAGAAGCTCTTAATCAAGGGGTGGATCTTCACTCACTTATCTCTCTTCCGGTTAGAGAAGCTATCGCCAGAGCTAAATACCTCAGCAACGAAAATTTTAAAAGTGAGATAAATAAAATTAGTCAGAGGCTTACCCAAGAAGTAGCCGATCTTAAAAGAAAATCCGAGGGGTGAAGAATGGGCAAGGAATATACTACTATTAAGGAATTGACCGGACCCCTGATGCTGGTGGATAATGTCAGCAATGTTGCCTACGAGGAACTAGTGGAAATTGAGCTGGTCAGTGGAGAGAAAAGAAGAGGTAGGGTTTTGGAGGTAACTTCTGAGGCAGCTCTGGTTCAACTTTTTGAGCGTTCAACGGAACTCGGAACAAAAGGAGCCCACATAAGATTTCTGGGAAGGGGAATCCAATTGGGACTCTCTGAGGACATGCTGGGTAGAGTTTTTGACGGATGGGGCCGGCCTCGTGACGGTGGCGCCAGGATAATTGCCGAGAAAAAAATGGATATTGCTGGACAGCCCATAAACCCAGTAGCGCGAGCTTACCCGGAAGAGTTTATTCAAACCGGCATTTCCGTTATTGACGGGTTAAATACTCTTTCCCGAGGCCAGAAGCTCCCTATCTTTTCGGGGGCCGGACTTCCCCACGTCCAATTAGCTGCCCAGGTAGCCAGACAGGCCAAGGTAAGAGGTAAAAAAGAAGAGTTTGCTGTAGTTTTTGCCGCTATGGGAATCACCTTTGAAGAAGGGAATTTTTTTATTACTGATTTCCAAAGAAGTGGAGCTATTGAGAAAGCTATACTTTTTTTGAATTTAGCTGATGATCCAGTTATTGAAAGAATCGCTACTCCTCGTATGGCTCTGACCTGCGCAGAATACTTAGCTTTTGAAAAGGGTATGCATATTTTGGTTATTCTCATTGATATGACCAATTACGCCGAGGCTCTCCGGGAGCTCTCGGCAGCCCGAAGAGAGGTTCCGGGACGAAGAGGCTACCCGGGATATCTTTACACCGACCTGGCTGCTCTTTACGAGAGAGCCGGTCGAATCAAGAAAAAACAGGGCTCCATTACCCTGATTCCTATTCTTACTATGCCTGATGATGATAAAACTCATCCCATTCCCGATTTAACTGGATACATAACTGAGGGGCAGATTATCCTTCAGAGAAGTCTTCATCAAAAGGGAATTTATCCTCCGGTTAATGTTTTACCGTCTCTGTCCCGACTAATGGATGAGGGTGTGGGAGAAGGCAAAACCCGGGAGGACCATCGTGAGCTTTCCAATCAGCTCTATGCTATCTATGCTCGGGGAATGGAAATTCGTGAGTTAGCTCTGGTAATGGGAGAAGCTACTCTGAGTGATATGGATAGAAAATATCTTTCCTTTGCTAACGAATTTGAGCGTCGATTTGTAACCCAGAGAAGAGATGAGGACAGGAGTGTAATGCAAACTCTTGATTTAGGCTGGGAACTTTTGAAAATGATGCCTAAAACTGAGTTGAAGAGAATTAGAGAGGAATACTTGAATAAATAC
>DAOVGF010000005.1 GCA_030672545.1 Candidatus Aerophobota bacterium | reverse complement strand
AAAACGAAATAAAATGATTTTCTGTTCCCCATAGGATTATCCGCTGTTAGGCCCAATTTGTAATAGTCTATATTTCCTAAAGGTAGTCGCAACCTTTGGTCGGGGTAGTGGCAAGTTTTGACTTGCCTATATAAACGCAGGCTAAAGCCTGCGGCTACCGAAACCTGAGATTGCCACGTCGCTCCGCTCCTCGCAATGACAGTGGGAGGCTAAAGCCTCCCCTACACTCCTGCGGCTACCGGGTCATACTCATTTGTTCCGAGCTTTTATAGAGTCAATGTGAGCGGTAAAGGGGCCTTCAAAGGAGGCCAGGGTAGTAATATCCTTTTCCATCTCACTAAGAGCCTGGCACGAGAGAAGCTGATAAGAAATTCTTTTAAGAAAGGTGCTCACCGAGAGCCCCGAGAAAAACCTGGCCGTTCCTCCGGTAGGAAGGATGTGATTGGTTCCACTGAAGTAATCACCAGCCGCTACGGGAGAAAATGGCCCTAAGAAAATTGAACCAGCATTTTTGACTCCCTCCATAGCCTCTTCCGGCTGAACAGTTATTATCTCCAGATGCTCGGGAGCAAAATCATTGGCAAATCGGATAGCTTCCTTCACGTCAGAAGCTAAAAGAATATATCCGTTGTTTTTTAGGGATTTTCCGGTTATCTCAGGCAGAGAACCCTGATCAAGCAAACCATCCATCCGACGCCAGACTTCGCTAGCTAATTTTTCCGAGGTAGTAACCAGAACTGAAGAAGCATCTTCATCGTGTTCAGCTTGAGCCAGCATATCTTTGAGAACATAATCCGGAGAAGCGGAATCATCAGCTAAAATCAACACTTCACTGGGACCGGCCGGACAATCTATTCCCACCTGACCAATACTGGCTAAATAACATTTGGCCGCGGTAACATAAATATTACCCGGACCCACCATCATATCCACCCGGGGAACACTTTCGGTACCGTAGGCCAGAGCCGCCACGGCCTGAGCTCCTCCTGCTTTCAAGATAAGATTGGCTCCAGCCATATCTGCCGCTACCATAATCTCATCAGGAACAGACCCCTCAGAGGAAGGAGGACTGGCTACTATAATTTTGTCCACGCCCGCCAGACGAGCGGGAATGACTCCCATTACCGCCGTACTTACATACTTAGCCTTCCCTCCCGGAACATAAACGGCCGTAGACCCTACCGGCACAAACTTTTCTCCCAATCGGTAGGAACCTTCTCTATTACCGGAAAGAGACTTCTCTATCAGCCAATCTTTAGTTATTTGATGCTTATGAAAATACTCGATTTGTCGGCACATTCTCCTCAGAGAGGCAATTAGATGAGGAGAAACCCGCTGATAGGCAATTTTAATTTCTGCCTCCTTTACTTTTAGCTCTTCAGCAGCCAGACGAACTCGATCGTAAATCCGGGTAAATTCTATTAGAGCCTCATCTCCCTTTTCTCTAATCTCCCTCATAATTCTGATAACCGAAGGAAGAATTTCCTCTATTTTGCGGCGGCTTCTCTGAACGACTATCTGGTACTCGTCCTTACTTAACTGACTCAGTTTTCTTGGTCGTCTCATTGGATAATCTCCCCCAGGGCCAGATTTCCTTCTCTTTTTACCAGTTTAACCGGGATAAGTTTCCCCTTCAGTCCCTCCTCACCAGAGGCAGTAACCCGAATATAATTCTCCGTATACCCACTGAGCCATCCAGTTTCTCTCTCAGCCTTTTGCTCAAATAGGACGGTCAGATGATGATTTAAAAATCGGGAAATAAACTGCTGAGACAGTTTCTCCCCCAGATCTTTGAGTTGCCGACTTCTCCGCTTCGTTATTCTCTCAGGAACCCTCGGCCTCATCTGATAAGCTAATGTCCCCGGTCGGGAAGAAAAACGAAAAACGTGCAGCCGGCTGAATTCCATATTTTCGATGAAGTGATAAGTGTTATTGAAATGCCTCTCTTCTTCCCCGGGAAAACCTACTATTACATCAGTACTGATGGCCAGAGAAGAAGTTCTTTTTCTAAATTTTTCCACCAGCCGGCCATACCGGGAAACAGTATATCGGCGGCCCATTCTTTTCAAAATTTCTTCATCGCCACTTTGCAGAGGAAGATGAAGATGAGGACAGATCCTATTTGAATTAGCCAAAAATTCGGGCAGCTCCGCCGGAACAAGATGGGGTTCCAGTGAGCTCAGTCTGAGACGCCATTGACCCGGGAGAGATTCTATTTTCTTCAGTAATCCAATCAGGTCTTCAGAAACACTGAGATCGCGGCCATAAAGACCCAGATTAATTCCCGTCAGAACAATTTCCTTAAAGCCTGTATTGACCAGGTTCTTTATCTCGGAAAGAATACTTCGGGAAGACCGGGAGCGAATTTGACTGCCTCGAACATAGGGGATACAGCAATAGCTGCAAAACTGATTGCAACCGTCCTCTACCTTAACAAAAGCCCGGTCATGCTGATAGAACCTTCTGATGCCAAAGTTAGTCGTTTTCGAAGAAATACCCAGAAGCTCAACAATTCTTAACTTCTCTGAGTTCTTCACTATCAAGTCAACTTGGGGAAATTGCCGCCGGATTTCCTCCTTTTCAGCTTGAGCATAACAACCGGTAACTACAAAGAAGGCTCCCGGACTACTCCGCAGAGCCTGCCGGATAAGCTTTTTTGATTTGGACTCAGCCGCTTTAGTGACCCAGCAGGTATTTATGATGTAAACTTCGGCTTTTTGAGGGAAGGGGACGGATTGATATCCCGTCTCTTCTAACTTTTCTCTGAGAAATTGGATCTCATACTGATTGGCTTTACAGCCGAGACTGATAAGGCAAGCTCTCTGAGTTATCCGGCTCAAAGGTTTTAGCCCGACCGCCCGGAAAAGAAGCCACTCATCTTTTTGAAGAACTCTTTAATCCGAGGTTGTCCATTATTTCGGCCCAACTGATCAAACTTCAAAAGGAGTTCTCTTTGCTCGGCGGTGATCTTTACCGGAGTTTCCACTATCACTTTTACCCATTGATCTCCCCGAGAGGAAGAATTCAGATGTTGGATACCTTTCCCTCGGAGTCGGAATATCTTGTTAGTCTGGGTTCCCGAAGGAATTTTTAGTTTAACCTTGCCCTCCAGAGTAGGAACACTCATCTCTCCACCCAGAGCAGCCAGGGAAAAACTAATCGGCACTTCCACAATCACCGTATCCCCTTCTCTCTTAAAAATAGAGTGGGGCCTCACCTTCACTACAACGAAAAGATCTCCGGAAGGCCCTCCTCCTAAGCCTACCTCTCCCTCTCCTCTCAACCTGAGATGAGCACCATTATGAATACCAGCCGGTACTTTTATTTGAATCTGGCGATTTTTTCTGACTCTTCCCGTTCCGTGGCACTGAGTACAGGGATTCTTAATTATACTGCCCCGGCCTTGACATTGAGTGCAGGCTCGGGTGAAACTAAAGAAACCCTGTCGGCTCTGAACGTATCCTGAGCCTCCACAGACAGGACAGGTCTGAGGCTGAGATCCTGGAGCTATTCCACTCCCCTGACAAATCTGGCAACTTTCGTAGCGGGATATTCTAATTTTCTTCGTGGTACCAAAAGCCGCCTCTTCAAAGGAAATATCCACGGCCACCTGAAGATCCCTACCCGCTTCTACTCGAGTGGCCGAGTCTCTTCTGGACCGACCAAATAAACTACTGAAAATATCACCGCCACCTACATCTCGGCCTCCAAAAACTTCCTCAAAAATTTTGAAAGGATCAAAATCAAATCCACCAAAACCGGCCCCGGTTCCAACTTGAGCTTCCAAACCCTGGTGACCATATTGGTCATAAATCTGTCTTTTCTCAGAGTCAGAGAGTATCTTATAAGCCTCAGAAACTTCCTTGAATTTTTCCCTGGCCTGATCACGGTCATCCGGATTTTTGTCCGGATGATATTTAAGAGCCAGACGACGATAGGCTTTTTTTATCTCTCCAGCCGAAGCACTCCGGGACACTTCCAAAACATCATAGTAATCTCGTTTGGCCACCTTGACTCCTCATCTTATCCAACTGATAGTTATCTTTATTCTACCTTATAATCCGCGTCGCTAATGTCTTCTTCCCCTTTTTCGGGTTCCTTCTGACCGGTATCTTGTCCCGTCGGTTCTCCAGGAGCGGCTTCAGATTGAGTTCCCGCATCAGTTTGTCCCTGGGCTGCTCCGCTATAAGCAGCCTGGCCCAGTTTTTGAGATACTTCTCCCAACTTCTGGATTTTCTCCCTGATTAGATTGGCATCCTCACTCGGGATGGTTTTTTTAAGCTCGTCAAGAGCCTGCTCAATGCTACTTTTATCTGTCTCGCTTACCTTGCTTCCGTATTCCTTAAGGGCCTTTTCGGTAGCATAAATGATATTATCGGCCTGGTTTTTTGCTTCAATAAGCTCTCGCTTCTTTTGATCCTCCTGGGTATGCAACTCAGCTTCTCTAATTAGCTTTTCCCTTTCCTCCTCCGACAAAGCACCCGATTCCCGGATGGTGATACTTTGTTCTTTATTTGTAGCTTTATCCTTAGCCATAACACTAACTATACCATTTTCGTCAATGTCAAAACTCACCTCTACTTGAGGAACACCTCGAGGAGCCGGAGGAATACCGGTAAGTTGAAATCTTCCCAGGGTCTTGTTGTCCTGAGCCATAGTTCTCTCTCCCTGAAGGACATGAATATCCACCGCCGTCTGACTGTCAGCCGCCGTAGTAAATACCTTGCTCTCTTTGGTGGGAACGGTAGTATTTCTTTCGATGAGCTTAGTAAAAACTCCTCCCAGAGTTTCAATTCCCAAAGACAAGGGAGTTACATCTAAAAGAAGAATGTCCTTAATCTGACCACTCAGAACACCTCCTTGAACAGCGGCCCCTATCGCTACCACCTCATCCGGATTCACTCCCTGGTGAGGCTCCCGCTTAAAAAATCCCTTTACCTTTTCCTGGACACGAGGCATTCGGGTCTGACCTCCTACCAGGATTACCTCACCGATATCGGAAGGTTTTAATTTAGCATCGGCTAAAGCCTGACGGCAAGGCTTCAAAGTTCTCTCCACTAGATCTTCGGTGAGTTGTTCCAGCTTAGCTCGGGTAAGAGACATATTGAGATGTTTTGGTCCTGATTGGTCAGCCGTAATGAAAGGAAGGTTTATCTGAGTCTCCATACTGGTAGAAAGCTCACATTTGGCTCTCTCGGCTGTCTCTCTGAGTCTCTGCACGGCCATTTTGTCCTGGCGCAAGTCAATTCCATTTTCTACCTTAAAGGTATCGGCTATCCAGTCCACTATCCGCTGATCAAAATCATCTCCTCCCAAATAGGTGTCTCCATTGGTAGCCAGTACTTCTACAGCATTACCTCCCACCTCCAAAATAGAAATATCAAATGTCCCCCCTCCCAGGTCATAGACGACAATTTTTTTCTCACCCTTTTTCTCCAGACCATAAGCCATAGCGGCAGCCGTAGGCTCATTGATTATTCGTTCTACCTTAAGACCAGCTATATTCCCTGCGTCCTTAGTGGCCTGTCGCTGTCTATCATTAAAATAGGCCGGAACGGTAATCACGGCACTCTCCACTTTTTCACCCAGATAGGATTCAGCCGTTTGCTTCATCTTTTGAAGAATCCGAGTCGAGATCTCCTGAGGAAGAAACTCACCTCGATTTATCTTCACTTTAGCCCGGCCCTGGGAGTCTCTAATTATCTGGTAGGAAACCCTTTTTTTAGCCACGGCTATAGCTGGATCATCAAAAGTCCTTCCTATAATCCTCTTAATGGAATAAACGGTGTTAGCCGAGTTAGTAACAGCCTGTCTCTTGGCTGTGCCTCCCACCAGCATTTCACCTTTATCCGTGAAAGCCACCACCGAGGGAGTAGTTCTACTTCCCTCCTGATTAGTGATAACTCGAGGATCATCACCCTCCATCACGGCCACGCAAGAATTAGTGGTACCAAGATCGATGCCAATTATTTTCTTTGACTTTTTGTCACTCATTTAATCCTCCTGATAATCAAAAGAAATTTATAGTTATTCACCTGCTTTGCGACGGTTCACCATCACCATTGTTGGTCTCAAAACTCTATTATTTAAACAGTAACCTTTCCTCATTTCCTCCACTACTGCATTGTCTGGATACTCGTCAAAATTAACCGTGCCAACGGCTTCATGAAAAGAAGGATCGAAAGGCTCTCCCTTAGCTTTTATTTCCTGAAGACCTTGTTTTTGCAGAATTTTTTTGAATTGAGCATAGATGAGCCCTATTCCCTGAGCCAGACTAGATAAATCTTGAGATTTTTCCACGGAATTCACCGCCCTTTCCAGATCATCCATTACCGGTAAAAGTAGCTTAATATTTTCCTCAATACCCAGAGAAATTGCTCTCTCTTTTTCCTTTTGGTTGCGCTTCTTAAAATTCTCAAAATCAGCTTTGAGACGACGCAGGTATCCTAAATAATCCTGAGCTTCTTTATCTGTTGAGGTCAATTCCTCCTCAACTTGAGCTAATTTCTCTCCTATTTTCCTCAACTCCTCTGATTGCTGGTCAAATTTCTTCTTAGTTTCTAAGTACATATTTTTGTAACTAACTCTTTTTCTCTGCATTTTCAAGGATAACCTCTCTTACTCCTTACAATTATTTCTTCCTTTGCCAAAGGAAGAGAATGAACCTGATGGCGTATATTGCCTGGGGAAGGAATTATCATATCTACTTTTTAGTAAAGTTCACCTGTTATTATGAAATGTTAGATTAGTCATCCGATTTTGCTTCTATTCTTACAAAAAATAGGGCTATTGTCAAGAAAACCATCCAAAACCCGAGATTGCTTCGCCTCACTCGCAATGACAGAAACAGAATGTGGGTAGGGCTATGACATTTTCATTGTGCAGAAAGTAGGGGATATTTTAGCTCCTCGGTTATGATCCGGTAGCCGCAGACTTTAGCCTGCGTTTTCTTGACAAATACTCTTTTTTGGATAGGCTAAGATTGCTTTCCTGCTTATTTGTTAGACCAAAAAAATAAAGGATAGTTTTCGTTTCATTAATAATTAAAGGAGTAGGAAGTGAAGGGATATCGGGTTAATATTGGTCTGGAGGTTCATGTGGAGCTACAAACAGAAAGCAAACTATTCTGCAACTGTGCCACCTGCTTTGGGGCCCCACCCAACACCCAGGTTTGTCCGGTCTGCCTGGGCCTTCCAGGAGTACTACCAGTAATTAATGCCAAAGCTGTGGAATTCACTATCTCCACTGCCTTAGCTTTGGGATGTCAGATAAACTCTTTTTGCCGGTTTGCCCGGAAAAACTACTATTATCCTGATTTACCTAAGAATTATCAAATCTCCCAGTATGATAAGCCTCTGGCGGAGAACGGTTGGGTGGAAATAAAGGTAAAGGAGTCTGTCCGGCGTATAGCCATACAAAGAATTCACCTGGAGGAAGACGCCGGTAAACTCATTCATGGAGACGCCAGCGAAAATACCCAGGAAAGAAACCTTAGTCTGGTTGATTATAATAGAACGGGAATCCCTCTCATGGAAATCGTTTCCCATCCCCGGATTACCTCTCCCGAGGAAGCTTATCAGTATCTAATTACCCTCAAGAGAATTCTGCAGTACCTGAAAGTAAGTGATTGTAATATGGAGGAGGGTTCTTTGAGATGCGACGCTAACATTTCTATAAGGGCGGGGACCGAAATGGGAACCAAAACAGAACTGAAAAATATGAATTCATTCAAAGAAATTAGGGATGGACTGACCGCAGAGATAAAAAGACAATCTTATGTTTTGAATGAAGGGGGGGAAATTATTCAGGAAACCCGTCTCTGGGACAGCAAACGAAAGGCTACTTTCTCTATGCGCGGGAAGGAAGAGGCCCATGATTACCGCTATCTTCCCGAGCCTGACCTTCTTCCTCTTAAAATAAGCCGGGAATGGTTGGAGAAACTTCGCTCTCAGTTGCCGGAACTTCCTTCTTCCCGCCACCAAAAATTTGTTGAAGAATATGGACTGCCGGAATATGATGCTGATGTTCTTACTGATTCTCCCGAGTTGGCCGACTTTTTTGAGAAATGTCTAAAATACTATCCCTACCCAAAAATAGTGAGCAACTGGGTAATGGGAGAATTTCTCAGATTACTTAAAAAAGAAGCCACCTTCATAAACCAAGTAAAGGTAACTCCGGCAGCCCTGGCAGCTCTCTTAAAAGAACTAAAAAAAGGAACCGTAAGTATTGGTTTAGCTAAAGAAATTTTTGAAGAAATGTTCCTCAGCGGAAAACAAGCCCAAGAAATAATTGAACAAAAGGGATTAAAGCAGATTAGTGACCAAGACAGTTTGAGAGATATAATTGATCAAGTAATTAAGAAAAACCCCCGGGCAGTTAATGATTTCTTAGCCGGAAAACAACGAGCTCTCGGCGCCTTGATTGGGCAAACCATGGCTATGACCCAGGGACGAGCTAATCCCCAATTAGTCAACCAATTGCTCCGGGAAAAGTTAGGTTTTAAATGAAGAAAGATCTTTTAACCATTCTGGATTTGGAAAAAGAAGAAATTATGGCTCTTTTCCGTCAGGCTAATCATTTGAGAAAACTTATGAGAGAAGAAGAAACCCACCGTCCTCTTCGGGGGAAAACCCTGGCTCTAATTTTTGAGAAACCCTCCACTCGGACCCGTCTTTCCTTTGAAGTTGGTATGTACCAGTTGGGAGGTTACCCTTTAGTCATTTCCTCTAATCAGATGCAGTTAAGTAGAGGGGAAACCTTGGAAGATACCGCTCGAATCTTTTCTCGGTATGTCGATGGACTAATGATCCGTACTTTCCAGCACAGTCGACTGGAGAAAATAGCCCGGACAGCTTCTATACCGATTATCAATGGTCTCACTGATTCGTTCCACCCCTGCCAGGCTCTCTCCGATTATTACACTCTCTGGAGAAGAAAAAAGAATCTCTCCGGACTGAAATTAGCTTATCTGGGAGACGGCAATAACGTTTCTCATTCTCTTATGTTGGGAGCAGCTCGATTGGGAGTGGAAATACGTATATGTACTCCTCCAGAATATGAACCTGCTGAGAAAATTCAGGAAACGGTGAGAGAAATGGGGGCAAGCTTCAGCCTGATAAGGGACCCGGCTGAAGCGGCCACGGGAGTCGATGTGATATACACCGATGTCTGGACCAGCATGGGAAAAGAACAAGAATTGCCCCTTCGAGCTCAGATATTTCGCCCTTATCAAGTAAATTCTTCTCTTTTAAGTCGGGCCAGAGAAAACGTCCTGGTAATGCATTGTTTACCGGCCCACCGTGGCCAAGAGATTACTGACGAAGTAATGGACGGACCTAACAGTATTGTCTTTGAGCAAGCTGAGAACAGACTTCATCTACAAAAGGCCCTTCTGGTGAAGCTTTTATCCCATCAGGAGTAAATAAACGCAGGCTAAAGCCTGCGGCTACCGGATCATAACCAAGGAGGTTAAAACCTGCGTTTATTTGCGCAAGTTAAAACTTGCGACTACCCTATCTTTTGCTCAACCTGAAGGTTGCGGCTACCTTTAGGAAAATTAGACTATTATAAAAGGAAAGAGGTAGAACATGGAAAAGATTAAAAGAATCGTCCTGGCTTATTCGGGAGGGGTAGATACCTCGGTAATTCTGAGTTGGTTAAAAGAGAAATACCAGGCAGAAATAATTACTTATACCGCCGATTTAGGCCAGGGAAAATCTCTGAATTCAATTGAGGAGAAGGCCCGTAAAACCGGAGCCAGTAAAGTATACATAGAAGATTTGAAAGAGGAGTTCTGCGAGAAATATGTGCTTCCTGCTCTGCGAGCGGGGGCTCTTTATGAAAATAAATATCCCCTGGCCACGGCTCTGGGACGACCACTGATTGCTAAGAGGCTGGTAGAAATCGCTGAGAAAGAAAAAGCTCAGGCCATTGCTCACGGTTGTTCAGGTAAAGGAAATGATCAAGTTAGGCTGGA
>DAOVGF010000039.1 GCA_030672545.1 Candidatus Aerophobota bacterium | reverse complement strand
ACTTGCGCAAAAGGTTATGGTAGCCACAGCTTTTAAGCTGCGCAAATAAACGCAGGCTAAAGCCTGCGGCTATCACTCTATCTTCACCAAAAAATAATAGCCTAAAACTGCCTGCCGTGCAAGTAGGGAAGCCTTTAATGTTCGCCCCTACTTCCTCTCCGCGGGTAGAGGAGCTTTTAAGCTCCCTGGTATCTCCCCTAAGTAAGTGGGAGGCTAAAGCCTCCTCTACCCGGCGAAGGTGACTTCGATCACCCTACCCGGCCTACCCGATGAAGGTGACTTCGGCCGCCCTGACCATCAATCAAATTTGACCCGGCTTTGCAAAAATGATAATATTCCCACTAAAAGTGACCTAGTTTTAGGAGGTAAAAATGACCAAAGAATATGTGGTAGATGACGTCACCAGTACGGATACCTGGAGAATTTTCAGAATAATGTCTGAGTTTACCGAAGGTTTTGATAAATTAGCTAAGATCCCCCCCGGAGTTTCCATTTTCGGATCTGCCCGGACCCGGGCTGATCATCCAGACTACGCTAAAGCCCGCCAGACTGCTCATCTCCTGAGTAAAGAGGGTTTCTCCATCATCACCGGTGGAGGTCCGGGAATCATGGAGGCAGCCAACCGAGGAGCAACTGAGGCCGGTGGAATTTCAGTAGGATTGGATATTGACTTGCCCCAGGAACAAGAAATTAACCCTTACGTTAAACTTCCTATCAACTTCCGCTATTTCTTCGTCAGAAAAGTAATGTTCGTTAAGTATGCCCTAGCTTTTGTTACTTTTCCCGGGGGGTTCGGGACCCTGAGTGAATTTCTGGAAGCTCTCGAGCTCATTCAGACGGATAAGATAAAACCGTTTCCTCTCATTTTAGTCGGATCTGACTTCTGGGGAAGAATGACCGAGTGGTTTCAGGATGTTCTTCTCTCCCAAGGAAAGGTCTCTCCTCAGGACCTCGAACTCTTTTGCGTTGTTGATGAGCCTGAAGAAGTGGTAAGAATCGTAAAAAACAGCGTTAGCAAGGAAGTGGGAGGCTAAAACCTCTCTTAGCTAAAACCCGAGATTGCTTCGCTTCGCTCGCAATGACAGAAAGAAGAGGGAAGTAAATGGGTAAAAGAACGCAGTGATTCGCAGAGAAAAGTAAATGAGAATACTGCATACCTCAGATTTACACTTGAGAGAGGATAAACCAGAGAGATTAGAGGCCTTAAAAAAAGTTTTAGCTCTGGGCAAAAAAGAAGAAGTAAATCTACTTTTAATCGCGGGAGATCTCTTTGACAACCCTCTGTCAGCCGGCAAACTGAGACCTGAATTAAGAAAGCTTTTCTCCGGTAATCCTTTCAAGATCTTAATCATCCCGGGCAATCACGATGAGTATTCCTTCCGGACCGACCTTTACTTTGGTGAAGATGTGGAAGTGTTAATTAACCGACCTTATACCATAAAGGATTTTCATGAAATAAGGATAGTGGGAGTTCCTTACTTTGAAGGAAATATTCATGATTTACTTCTCCAACTTAAAGTCGCCCGAGATAAGGAAAAAACCAATATTCTCCTTCTCCACTGTACTCTTGATGCTCCCGATATTAGAAAGGAGGACTTTGGAGAAGAAGAAAAACCCCGATATCTCCCTCTATCCAGTGATTTATTGGCTGAGTTAAAATATGACTTTCTCTTAGCCGGACATTTTCATTCCCGCTGTGTAATTCATTCTCTTTCTACAAATTCCCAGTTTGTCTATAGTGGTTCTCCCGTCTCCATTACCCGGAAGGAAAAAGGGAGGAGATCGGTTATTCTGATTGATAATAAAGGAACAATCCATCCTATATTCCTCGACACCTTCTATTATGACCAAATAGAAGTGGTATTTCATCCCTTTGAGGAGGAAAAAGGCCTGGAAACCCTCCGGCAAGAAATCAGCAAACATAACCTCAAAAAGACTGAGCTTGAAGTTCGGTTAAAGGGGTTCATTAACAGCAGCGAGAGACAGCTCCAAGAAGAAATTTCCAACATTACCCGAGGAATCCGGACGGTTGACCACCGATACCGAAATATATCAGCAATAATGGAGAACGGGCTTTTCCAGAAGTTCCTGGCTAAATTGAGGGAGTCTAAGCTGGAGAAGGAGGAAAAAGAGAAAATCGAGAGGATAGTTATGGAAGTTTTTTCCGATTTAGAAGCCCGGGGTGAGATATGAGAATTAAGGAAATCTACATAAGAAAATATGGCCCTCTAAAAAACAAAACTCTGAAACCCAAAAATGGTTGGCAGCTAATTATGGGAATGAATGAGTCAGGAAAAACCCTAACGGTGGATGCTACTCTAAAAATGTTTCTCTCGAGAAAACTCAAAGAATTCAAGAATCTCGATCGGGTCAAGGAAAAACCCGAGGGTTACGTCATCCTTGAGGCAGACGGTCAAGAAATAAAAATTAACTCCCGACGGACTCTCTCGCATTATCTGGGAATAGAGAGTGAGGATTTAAGAAATGTATTGGTTATCCGAGACAGTGACCTAACCATTATCAAAGAGTCCAGTTACCTGAGAAAGATTACTGATAAACTAACTGGAGTAAAAACTGACCAGATAAAAAAAGTAATGAAGGCTCTTCAAGATAAAGGAAGACTGACCAATCCCACCAGTGCGGCTTCCCTCTCCAAGAGTGCCGATCATAACAAAGTGGCAGAAGAAAAGAAAAAAGCCCAGGATATTTTGCAAAGAATCATCCACTATCGAGAGCAAGGTAAAGAAAAACAATTGGATAGACTTGAAAGTGCTCTCATAGAGAAACAAGAAATTAGGGAGAAGCGGAAAAAAGAAATAGAAGAGCTCTCCAAAGCGGAAAAGAAGGAAAGATACACCCGATTATCGACTGCCCTACTTGGACTGAAGAAAAGCAGGAATAAATTGGAGAAATTGGCCTCCTTCACCGAGGAAAAATACCATCAGGTGGTCCGTCTTCATACAAAAATCGAGCATCTAAAATCTTCCCTCAAACAAAACCAGGAAGAACTTCTGGAAAAAAAGAAGCTGATCAAAGAAAAGGAAGAAATATTAAGTGAACTGAAAGCTAAGCTCCCACCTCTGAACCACAGAAAAGACGCCCTGGAAAGACTCAGCCAGAAGATAGCAGTTTTTCAGCAGAGAAAGGAGGAAGAAGAGACTAAAATCAGAAATATGGGGTTATACAAGACTGTTTCCACTATATTCCTGGGAATATTTATTGGTATTACCATTCTGGTAAGCTTGTTTGGAAAACCTGGATGGACGGGTTGGTTAACCCCAGGAGTGTCTCTCATCATATTTTTCCTCTTCCTGACAAAATTTATTTTCCTCAAGGGAACCTTAAACAAACTTAAGGGGAAAGAAGTAGCCATTCTGGAAATGGCCGCTTCTTCCGGCCTCGAGACCAACTCTCTCCTAAAGCTACTTAAAGAAATAGCTGATTTCAAAAGTCGATGGGAGGAAATGAAAATCCGAACCAACGAACACGAAATAAAGCTGGACAGCCTTAATCAGAACCTAAAGATTCTTCAGACTAAAATTAGCCAGGAGACTGAAAGTACCCTAATGTATGAGGAAGAAATCAAAAAACAAATTCAAGCTCTAAAAATTGATGATTTGGCCGCTTTTCAAACCTGTTTAAAGGAAAAAGGTGCGTTCGAGAAGACTAGGTCCACTAAAATGGAGATCCTGGCCAATGAATGGGGAAAAAAAGATGACCTCAAAGAGAGCCTTTCTTTCTGGAAAGAGGAAATTAGTAAGTTAAAAGAATCTCAGAAACTGGAAGTGGAAATACCCTTTGACAGATTTCAGCTTGAGCAGACTCAATCCAAATATCAGACCCTGGGAAAAGAGATCAAAGAGATAGAGAATAAGCTCAAACAACACCGGGATACATTAAGTGATTTGGAGAAAGAGGCGGCTAAACTTCCCTTAGGCAACTTTCTGGACGAGAACTACCAAATAACCGTCAACAATCTTGATCAACTTGAAGAATTGGAGAGGTTTTTACAAACTTTTGTTCAAAAAATTCAGAGTGATTTTGACCTGGCCATCAAGGCCATCTCCATATTCGAGAGAATAGAGAAAGACGAGGAATCTCGCATTACTGAGCTTTTTGGCGAAACAAGTCTTATCTCCGAGCTTTTCCGTAAGATTACCCAAGGCAGATACCGGAAAGTAATATTTAACCCCGAAGAAGAAACCATACAAGTAACTAAGAATGATGGACAAATTTTACAAGCTAACCAGCTCAGCCAGGGAACTTACGATCAACTCTATATGACCATCAGAATCGCTCTGGCAGGAATAATTCTAAAAAAGCAACCCGGATTCTTCATCTTAGATGAAGCCTTCCTCACCTCCGATGCCAAAAGACTAACCAGAGAATTTAAAATCTTAGCTACTCTAATTGATCAAGGCTGGCAAATTCTCTATTTCTCAGTAAAAGATGAGATAAAGAAAACTGCCTCTCAATTTTGTCCCGGGCAAACTATCTTTCTGGAATCCTTACCTTGAGATAGAGCACACCTTAATTTACCCGAACCCCCCTCTGACGAAGATATTCCTTAACTTGAGTAATAGTATAAGTGCGAAAATGAAAAATAGAAGCGGCTAAAGCAGCCGTGGCTTTCCCTCGGGTAAGAACCTCATAAATATGTTCCAGGGTCCCGGCTCCTCCGGAGGCTATTACCGGAATTTCAACTGCCTCGGCAATTCCTCGGGTAAGAGGTAGGTCATAACCCTCTCGGACTCCATCAGTATTCATGCTGGTGGGGAGTAACTCTCCGGCTCCTAACTCCTCCATTTTTTTAGCCCACTGGATAGCGTCGATCCCGGTAGAAGTCCTTCCTCCTTCTACATAAACCTCGTAGCCGGATTCCGTAACCTCGGTCTTTTTGGCATCAATAGCCACTATGATAGCATCCTTCCCAAACTTCTTGGCCGCTTGGGCAATTAACTCAGGATTCCTCACCGCCGCCGTGTTAATGGATATCTTATTAGCTCCCCCATCCAAAAGCATCTGGATATCCTCCAGTTCAGAAATACCGCCTCCCACAATAAGAGGAATAGAGATTACCCTGGCCACT
>DAOVGF010000021.1 GCA_030672545.1 Candidatus Aerophobota bacterium | reverse complement strand
GGAAGAGGCGGACCGTAAGAAAAAGCTATTACAGATTAGTAGTATGAAAGCCGTGCAGGAAAACCTGCACGGCTTTTCTTATTTAAGAAGCCAGAATAGCACAGGGTAGCCGCAAGTTTTAACTTGCGTACCAAACGCAGGCTAAAGCCTGCGCCTACCCTGTTTATAACTCTAGCGAGGCCCATTCTCCTGAGGCGACATTGATTGATAATCCATCTTAATAAAGACAAACTCTAAATCCTAAACAAATCCGAATTCCTAATATCCCCAATGAACCGGAAGAACCAGATGAACGAGAGGAACGGAATGGTTTGCTGTCAACGGAATGAACGAGAGGAACCAAATGAACCAAAGGAACCGAATATCCCGAGCGCCGGCTTGACAGCCTCCCCTAAACCTGTTAGATATAAGGAGCAGAGCGAATTTTCTTTAAAGCAGGCAAAAACATTGACTATTCCCGCTTTATTCATCCTGGCCATAGGCCTGGCTATAGGCTCTTTTCTCAATGTTTGTATCTACCGAATCCCTCGGGGTGAATCCCTTCTCTATCCTGCTTCCCACTGTCCGATCTGTCAGACTCCTATTAAATGGTACGATAACATCCCTGTTATAAGCTACCTCCTCTTGAGGGGTAGATGCCGAAAATGCTCCTCTCCTATTTCCTTGCGTTATCCCTTAATAGAAGTCCTAACCGGTCTCTTATTTTTGTTAACCTTTTATTTTTACTTTTCCTCCCTTTCTCTTTCTTCTTTTCTTCTCTTTATTAAGAATCTCCTCTTTATCTCTCTTTTGATTCCCATATTGTTCATCGACCTCAAGGAACAAATTATCCCTAACCGGTTTTCTTATACTCTTCTGGCCGGGGGATTAATCTTTGGTTTTCTCACCCGCTTTTTCCTGCCCGCTGTCCTGGGAGCAGGAATAGGAGCTGGTCTTTTCTTAATCATCCTATTTCTCGGTTCTCTATTTTTGAAAGAAGCAGGAATGGGAATGGGTGATGTCAAACTGGCCGCCGGAATGGGAGCTTTCCTGGGCTGGAAACTGGCCCTTCTCTGTTTCTTTCTTTCCTTTCTCCTAGGAGCAGTAATAGCTACTATCCTTCTGGTCACTCATCTTAAAGGAAGAAGAGACCGGATACCCTTTGCCCCCTTTCTGGTAGGGGCAGGTTTTATTTGCCTTTTCTTTGGAGAACATCTCCTTGATTTCTATTTTGGTTTAGTCTGGTAAAGATAGGGATGCATAAATGAAGCAAAAAAAATCAGCCGTCAGTGATAAAGAGAAAAATAGAGTAGGAAGAAAAATATTTCTTTTTGTCCTGATTGTGGATATCCTATTTCTCTCCTTCTGGACCGTCAGGATTCTCCGGCAGGCAGAGAGTTCCCGGCAGGAAGTAAGAGAAGCTCAGGCTCAACTTCGGAGGGTAAAAGAGAAGAATGCAGAGATTAAAGAAACAGAGAAAAAATTAACTCAGAAATTTTACCGAGAAAAACTAGCTCGGGAAAAACTCAGCCTGGCCGGGAAAGGAGAAATAATTTACAAAATCCTCCCTCCCTCCCCACAAAAAAAATCATACCTTTCTTCTCCTTGAAGTGAAAAAAGAGAACCGTCCCCTTTTTTTTTGCTAAAAAAACTTGCACATTTTTAAACTTATGGTATAATCAGATTGATTAATAGAGGAGAGGCCGGAGTGGCGGAATTGGCAGACGCAGTGGACTTAAAATCCACTGGATAATTATATCCGTGCCGGTTCAAGTCCGGCCTCCGGCACCAAAAAAAAGAGAATTGCTATTATAGCGGGGTGGAGCAGTCAGGTAGCTCGTCGGGCTCATAACCCGGAGGTCGTCGGTTCGAATCCGGCCCCCGCAACCAATTTTAGATAAAGAGAAAATGGCGGTGTAGCTCAGTCGGCTAGAGCACACGGCTCATACCCGTGGAGTCCGGGGTTCGACTCCCTGCACCGCTACCAAAATTATGGATGTTTTTCCCTAACCTCAACGGAAAGGCTTATCTCAAGCCCCGTATAATTGGATGAACACCCTTTACTATGGCGATAATTATGCAAAAATAGACTCTAAGTGCCGTATGGCTTCTAGCTCTTTCTTAATGCGGGTTTTATCAATGTTATATTGTTGAATGACCGGTGTGAGATATTGAGCAGCGACGCTGAGGTCAAGCAGTTCAACACCAACTACATCACCACTTTTATCCAAATCTAAGAGAACAGCATTTTCCTCAATTTCAATAGTGCGCGCAATTTCGTTCTCAGATAACTTCAAATATAATGTGCCCACTTCTTCATCATGACTTATTTGTATCACTTTAGATCTCCTCGCTCCAAACGGTAATAACCCACCATTTTGCGGGCCTTGCCTCGCATATCACGGTAATCTTTACACCGTCTTCAAACTCTTTTGTGAATCTTACTCGTTTTGCTCCCTCGTAAAATACATCTTTTTTGCTATCGGGATTATCAACCGTTTCATGAACTCTCTTGATATTAATCTTTCTTTCAAGAATCCTGTGCATACAGTGATCTGTAAAGGACTTTCGCATCACGTCCGGTAGCTTCTCCTTGGGTTCCGTGATAATTATATTCGCTCATATCTGGTTGTCAATAACGTGTAGCACTTGCCCTCTCCCAGTTTTTGCTCAAAAAGAAAAATTGTAGAGGGTAGAAGTCCATCATTATCGACAGAAATTGGCCTTTTAAGAATGATTACCTTCGTGGATTAGAAGTGTGGAGTCCGGGGTTCGAATCCCTGCACCGCTACCAGAGTTTTAATAAAGATTGATTATCCTTCCTGGTAACGAGTAACGGTAAAGCGCTGAATTCCCAAATCTTCATCCAAAAATCCCTCGAGCCCGGCCTTTTGTTTAGCTATCTCCAGTTGCTCCTCAACCGTATCTACCCCTTTCAAATCGGGCAAAAGCAGACCTCTTTGATAATCCCTGCTCACAATTACCCCGTATTTACGGGGATCCAGCTCCTCTTTGGAATGAACTACTTCCGGGGGACTCAATATGTCCACCGAAATTTTAATATCGGCCAGTTCTCTGAGTCTTACCGGGGGGAAACGGGGATCCTGAACGGCCGCACTAATGGCATTCCTTATGATTTCGCCGGCAACAGAAGGCTGGGTAGGAAGGTAAGTGCCAATACATCCTCTAAGTTTTTCCTTTTTATGGAGGGAAACAAAAACACCGGCCTTTCCTATAAATTTCTCGGGTACAGGAGAGAAAGGGGAAATAATCTTTCCACTGGTTAGATATTCCTCAAGAGTCCTTCTGGCCAACTGGGGAGGAAAATCTTCTTCTTTCAATTTTTTCTCCTTCTACCTAGTCTTCTAACCCGCCAGATTAAAACCTTGTTTGATATGATAACCTTTTATGAAATCTACACCGGATATAGCCTTCCTACCAGGAAGCTGGACCTCCTTCACCCAGAGGGAACCCTCTCCGGTAGCCACCAGAAATCTATCACCCTGGTCAATCCTGAGAACTTTCCCGGGAAAAGAGTCTCGTTGGCTTATGTTTATATCTTGCTCAGTGTTTACCCAGGTCTTCCAAATCTTCATTTTTTCTCTTTTTCCCCGAAGTCGAACAAAGCTAAAGGCCCCGGGATAAGGATTAAGTCCACGCACCAGATTATGAATAACCAAAGCTGACTTCTGCCAGTTTATTTTACCATTCTCTTTTTTTATGCGGGGAGCGTAACTAACTCCCCTCTCTTCCTGGATTTTAAAATCCACTTTACTCTCTTTAATCTTAATTATAGCCTCCATTAGAAGCTCTGCTCCCAGGAAAGATAGTTTACCGGTAAGCCCGCCGGTGGTATCCTCTTCCTCGATGGGCAAGCTTCGCTGGAGAATTATCTCTCCTGCATCTACTTTTTCCCGCATTCGCTGGATGGTCACTCCAGTGCGTTTCTCTCCTCGGATGATTGCCCAGGGAATGGGTGCCGCACCGCGATATTCAGGCAAAAGCGAGGCATGAAGGTTAAGCGGGTAGAGCCGAGGAAGGCAAAGAAATTCTTCTCCCAAAACTTGTCCAAAGGCAACCACTATCAAGAAATGTGGATTTAGAGATCTCATTCTGAGTAAGAAGGAGGGTTCATTGATATTTTCAGGCTGGTAAACCGACATTCCCTTTTTCAAAGCTACTTGCTTTACCGGCGAAGGTTGTAGTTTTAAGCCTCTTCCCGCTGGTCGATCTGGCTGGGTAACCACTCCCACAATTCTCTCGTGCAAAATTAATTTTTCCAGGGCCGGGCAGGCAAACTCGGCGGTACCCAGAAAAAGAACGTGTGATTTTTTCAAACTAAAAAATCCCTCCCCTTTGGGTAAAGCGGAAAACCTCTGAGTCTTCATTTTAAGGGGGTATCCTCTCGGATATTTAGTACATCTTCCCACCAGAAAGGTGCAACACCCTACCCGAAGCCAGATTCCCTAGACCCAGGTGTTGACTCAAAGTTTCCCCTCGCTACCCTCAGGGGCAGGGACTAATAATTCCTGAACTTCTCCAGTTTTAACATTTTTCTTCTCTGTCTTCGTATGGCCTTGAGTTTTTTCCTTCTTTTCCTCTCAGTCGGCTTCTCATATTCTTGATGCCTTTTTATCTCTGAGGTTAAGCCGGATTGCTGACACTCTATCTTAAACCTTTTCAAAGCCTGAGAAAAGGAGTTGTATTTATTAATATAAACAGTAACCAAAATTCAGCACCCCCTTTTTACCGTATAGTTTAGAAAAAAAACCAACTTTGTCAATCCACCCCCTCAGCCCTAATTAGTAAAGTTTAACAATCCGATTGAATTACCGTTCCCCCGCTACTTTCTATCGTCCCTTGCTCGAGACCTTCCACCTCTCTCCCTGGAAGAATCATCTTTACTATCAGATTTTGACTCGGCCTTTCTTTTGCTGAGGCTCAACCTACCCAAATCATCAACATTAATGAGTTTAACCCGGATCTTATCCCCGACTTTAATCACATCAGAAACATTCTTTACAAAGTGTTCGCTTAACTCGGAAACGTGGACTAAACCTTCCCTACCCGGTGCTATTTCTACAAAAGCTCCAAAATCGGTCACTTTTTTGACCGTACCTGAGTAAATGTCGCCCACCTTGGGTTCTTGGATAATCGACTTTACTATCTCCAAAGCTCTGTTAGTGGACTCTTCGTCCATAGAGGAAATAGTTACCAATTCTTCCACATCATCTATATCAATGTCTGCCCCGGTATCCTGAATGATTTTCTTAATTACCCTACCTCCTGGACCAATAATCACACCGATCTTATCCTGGGGAACTGCTGTTGTGACAATATGAGGAGCATGAGGAGATAAAAACTCCCGAGGTCTTTCAATAACCCTGTTCATCTCTCCAATAATGAATTGTCTGGCTTTCCTGGCTTTAGCTAAAGCTTCCTCTATTATTTCCAAGCTCACTCCGGAAATTTTGATATCCAATTGCAGTGCGGTGATCTTGTCCCAGGTTCCGGCCACCTTGAAGTCCATATCTCCCAGATAATCCTCTAATCCTTCAATATCCGTCAAAATAACAAATTTGTCCTGGTCACTGATCAAACCTATTCCCACTCCGGCAACTGTCTCAGAAATCGGAACCCCGGCATCCATCAGAGAAAGACTACCTCCACAAACTGAGGCCATAGAAGAGGAACCATTGGACTCCAGCACGTCGGAAACCAGCCTAATAGTATAGGGAAAGGAATCCGTAGCCGGCAAAACAGGCAAAATAGCCTTTTCGGCTAAAAAACCGTGACCTATCTCTCTTCTTGCCGGTGCTCTTAAGAATTTAACCTCCCCGGTACAAAAGGGAAGAAAATTATAATGAAACATAAAGTGTTTACTTATTTCCTCTTTATGAAGTCCTTTGACAACCTGCTTATCAGCCGAGCTTCCCAGGGTAACCACCGTCAGAGACTGAGTCCCCCCTCGGGTAAACAATCCTGAGCCATGAACCCGAGGCAGGATTCCCACCTCGCATTCGATAGACCTTATTTCATCCGGTACTCTGCCATTCCATCGTTTGCCCTCCAGGAGAACCAGTTCCCTCATTTTCTTTTTCTTCATTTTTTCCAAAATAGCCAACAGTCCCTGTTCTTTCTGGGGTTCATTAGGTAAGAATTCTTCCAGGAAATCTTGTTTCACTTTCTCCAGATAGGCTTCTTTCTTTTCCTTGCCCCAACTGGATTCAATCGCTTTCACTCGCTCCCAAATTCTATCTTTAACCTCTTTTTCTATTTCCTCTGTGGGATCACAAATAGAAAAATGCCTTTCTGAATCGATAGAAACCAAGGAGATAAATTCCTCTTCCAGGCTGATTAGTTCTCTTATAGCTGACTGAGCCTGTCGAAGAGTCTCCAGAATTACACTTTCTTCAACCTTGTTAGTTTCTCCTTCCACCATAAAAATTCCCTCTTTGTCTCCGGCTACTACCAGGTCAATTTGACTCTCTTTCAACTCTTCATCGGTAGGATTTATGATGAAATTGTCTTTCACTCGGCCTACTCTTACCGCTCCTATAAGTTTGGCAAAAGATAGGTTAGCTATGGCCAGAGATAAAGAAGCTCCTAAGATACCCAGTACCCCTGGTTGATTACTCTCACTAGCCGAGAGAACTGTGGCCACCACCTGAGTCTCATTTCTGAATCCGTCAGGAAAGAGAGGACGGATGGAGCGATCAATTAGCCTTCCCGCTAAAATTTCCTGGGTACCAGGGGCCCCTTCCCTTTTGAAAAAACCTCCCGGGATTTTTCCCGCCGCGTAAGTCCTCTCCCTGTAATCTACCAACAAGGGAACAAAATTGACCTCCTCGCGAGCTGAGGTCGAGACAACTACCGTTACCAGAACAATGGTATCCCCATACTGTACCCAGATTGCTCCATCACTCTTTTTAGCTACTTTACCAGTTTCAAATATTATCGTATCTTTCCCAAAACTTCGGGACAATCTTGTCATTTATATCACCTTTTATAAGTTCGCTTATCTTCTTAAACCCAAAACCTTAATAATCTCTTTATATTGATTCGCATCCTCTCTTTTTAGATAATCCAGTAGTTTACGTCGCCGAACGACCAATCGTAAAAGGCCTCTTTTGGATGAGAAATCTTTCTTGTTCTCTTTGAGATGTTCGGTTAAATTTTTGATTCTTTCCGTGAGAACAGCTATTTGAACTTCAGATGAACCCACATCCCTCTCATGATGACCAAACTGCTCTTTTAACTCTATCTTTTTTTCCTTGGTTATACTCATATTATCCTACTCCTTTCTCTTCTTAATAATTAGCATAATTTGCCATACTTGTAAAGTCATATCCTTTTTTAACTTTGAGGCAGATAGACAGTAGTAGATAAACTAATAGGGTTTTCTTCCATCTGCTGTAAAAAAATAATGATTCTCACGGCCCTGGGAAGAAGATCATCCGTAAGATTATCTGGGGTTGCCTGTCGAGAATCCCAGCTATTTTGCCAATCTTCTCCATTGTTATAGGCAAATTCCAACTTAGAAACATAGTCAGCCAACACAGCCCTACTTCCAGCAGAAGAAGTAGAGAGCTTTCTCACTTTTCTTCGCACCTGGCAATTTTTCAAATCATAAGTGACCTCACATAAATCATATTCATTACTCTGATTAATCTCCTGGGAAACAGTGGCAAAAGTAAGACTTTGAGTTTCACCCAAGAATACCAGTCGCTCATCACCGCTGCTGAGAAAAGAAGACTTTAATTCTCTTATCATCATATCAAGACAGACTCGGATGTTCTGGTACATTTCCACTCGCCTATATCCCTTTTCCGAAGCCGACTGACTTCGTTGAAAAATAACATAAAGACCAACCAACAGCACGGCTAACAAGCAAACAGCAATTATGAGTTCCAGCAAAGTAAAACCTGATCGGTCTATCTTTTTATTTCCCTTTTTCCACTTCAAGTTTTTCCTTTTCAGTCTTTTGGCTTCTTATCTTTCTCTCCTGGCCAGATATGTTACCAGTTCAAGAGAATCAGGAAATTCCTCCTTTTCTTCTTTGTTGCTTGAAGATAAGTGGATGATTTTTAACTTAACCTTTCTTAGATCGGGAACATCCGTATTCCACCATTCCACCTGCCAGTAAAATCCCGGGTGGTCATCGAATTCTCCTTCTCTCCTGCCGTAACCTGGCTCCAAGGGAGGATAATTCTCACTTAAGCTCTGATAGCCACCTTTTTTGACTTCCTCCATAATTCTTTGTCCCAGAAAGACGGCCAGAGTATCTTTCTCCATATTTTCCCTTACTCTGAACCCAACGGGATAAATCTTAGCCACTAACAGAAGCCCCAGACACAAAATTCCCATCACCACTACAACTTCCACCAGAGTAAATCCCTTACTTTTAGAAAATAAACTAAATATCTTGGTCACAAACTACCTTCTCTTAATTTGTTTCCTCAGTGTTTTTCCGGATAAATTCTTACATATCCTGTTATTCCGGCCACCGTAAGGGTATACCACCCTCCCTTACCCTTTTCTTGTAGGTAAATAGATCCAGTTTCTGCTGACCCTCGGGGATAGAAAGAAAGCGACCCATCCTCAGGGTCGTCAAACTCCACAATCCCATCTTCTTCACCCTTTTTACCCAAATGAGGATTACTGAAGTGAACCCTTCTCTTGAGTTGCCAGCTTCTACCAATCTTATTATTCTCATCGTCCTCAATCCAGTAGCTATCATCCGAACAAGAAAAAACAACCCGATGTGGTTTTCTCTTAGTTATAGCCAGGCGCCGAGCCCGCTTTATGGTGGAAGCCATATCCCGGGCCGAAGTTTTGAGATATCTCTCCGAAGTAAAATTCTTCAGGGAAAGAGTCGAAAAGGCAACCACTGCACTAATAATGGCTAGAACGACTATTAACTCAATTAATGTTAATCCTGTGTTGGAAAGAGGAAAGTTCATTTTTTCCTCGACGTTCAGGTATCTTCAAGAAATTACCAATTATTTATATCATCTTCCAGAAACCCATCGGCAGCTCCTGCTCCATTCGGGTCAATTTCATCAACCACACCATCACCATCGTCATCAACCCCATTTTGGCAATAGGCTCCATCAAAAAATTCATCAGCGTCTTTATCATTAGTGCCGGTTTTCCCATCAAAACCCTGGCAGTAAATATCAAAACTACTCCGATTGTGAAATGGAGGTACCGTTGACGGATCGGCATCACTATCAACCTTGTAATAATAGATGCGCCGGCTATCTGTTCGATTCCGGCACCAGGGATCGAGAAGGTGCCCAGAGACTGAATTAACATCTGCTGCTTTGAATTCCAGATAGGGTCCTCTCCAGCGGGGGTTATTCCAGATAGGGTCCTCAGGTTCAGGGTCCAGAGCTGCTTTTAAGGAAGCAGATCCCTTATTGTCGGAAGGATAGCTGCCCACGTCTATTTTGTAGGCACTGATGGCTATCTCTAATTGAGCAATAAAAGAAGCTGCAGCAGCTCTTTTAGCTCGATGAGTAACCCGGAAAAAATTGAAAGTGGCTATAGATACTATCACCACTATGATAGCTATAACCACTAAAAGCTCTACCAGGGTAAATCCACTTGTTCTCGTCTGTTTCCTCCAAAAATCAACCAAATAATCTTTAGCAGAAGATAACTCATAGTCAAGTCCCCAGCTCTTGTTTTTCTTGTCTATTCAGTCTTTCTAAACCAGAAGAACCAGAGGAACGAAATGAACCAGAGGAACGAGAGTATCACCGGAGCAAAGGAGAATGTGCCAAGCGCTGGCTTGTCATATAGCCTATCTTTGGTATATTCAAGAAAAGAGTGTGCATAATGAAGAAAGTTCGAGCCCATCTGCTCATTAAGGGTCGAGTCCAAGGAGTTTTTTTCCGGGCTACTCTTCGGGACCTGGCTCTAAGACTTGGAATTAACGGCTGGGTTAGAAACTTGTGGGGTAGTGGAGTAGAAGCCGCATTGGAAGGAGAGGAAAAACAGGTGAAGGAAATGATCGATTGGTCTCATCAAGGGCCTCCGGGAGCCAGGGTAGACGAAGTGGAAGTAGACTGGGAGAAACATCAAGGTGAATTCAAAAGCTTCTCCATCCGTTATTAGGCTGTCTCATGTCCCAACCCTCTTATTGCCCTTTACTTCAGCGAGGCCCATTCTCCTGATGCAATATTGATACTTCATCTTTAGAGATTCTCTCTGCCCGCCGAGCGTGTTTTCCTAAGAAAGCGAAAGTTAGGGCGGGGCATCACTGCTCCACTTTTCTTTTTCCTCTGGCATTCATGTATCATGAATGCCCCTGAGTTGACAATCTTTTGAGCCGCGGTACCCAGATAAAAGTAGAACCCGTTTCGCAACGGGGAAAACACCGAGGACAGGGCGGACTATGAAGAGTATCACCGGAGCAAAGGAGAATGTCCCGAGCCCTTTATTGACGAAAGAATTTCAAAGCAGGAAGTTCTCTCAAAGAGGAAATTACATAATCCGGCTGCCGGCGAGGATACATAGCTTTTGCCTCTTGCCGGTTAGAGATTCCAGAAAGGACCAGCACGGTTATCACTCCCACTTTTTTTCCAGTAGCTATATCAGTTTCCAAACGATCACCCACCAGTACTACCTGCCGGGGGTCCTTATATCCTTTGATCTTCATTATCATCCTAAGTCCGAAAGGATGGGGTTTACCCAACACCAGAGCCCTCTTCCCTGTTGATACTTCCAGGGCTCTCACGATAACACCTGCCCCGGGCATAGTTTCCCCTTCTATGGGGTAAGTAGCATCGGTATTAGTAGCAATTAGCCGGGCTCCTTTCAAGACAGCTCGATGAGCCTGGCAGAGAACTGGAAAATCAACCTTTCTGTCCATACCCACCAGTACATAATCTGCCGTGTCTGACTCCTGGATAGCTTTCAATCCAGCTCCTCTTAATTCCTCATCCAACCCATTTTCTCCTATAACCATCAATCGGGCTTTCCGGCGACGGGGATTCTGGGAAAAATAAATTGCCGCTAGATAAGAAGAAGGAAAAAGTTGACTTTGTTTCACTTTAATTCCCATCCGGACTAACTTACCCTGAAGACTGCGTCGACTCTGAGTAGAGTTATTGCTAAGAAAACAAATTTCCTCACCTCTTTCCTCAAGTATATTTAAGGTTTTCTTAGCTCCGGACAATAAAGTTTTACCTCGGTAGACTACCCCATCCAGATCGAAAATCCAAAGCATTATTTTTCTCCCCCAATTCTCAGAGAATCCACTTCCTTATCAGAGAGAGAAACCACCTCAACCCATTTTTTCTCCTCACTATCTGAAAACTTATATTCCACTACCGCAGGCCCAGATGAAACATCGCTGTAACGAAGAGTTAACGAAGCCACTTTCAATATTTCCTCTTCCTCGAACTCTCCTTTCAAAAGAGCCACCGGGCCGGGGTAATCTCTCGCTCTAAAAATAAGCTCTCCAGGACGAGTCAGTTTCAAAAGAAGGCTATTTTCCTTTTGATTTCTTCCCACAATTGCCCTGGTGTGAGCATTAAGTCGAAAGTGTCGGCCCACTTTAAGTAATTCTGCTTCCCAGAGGTCAAGTTGACTATGAGAGAGAATATCTTTCATACGTCGGGAAAAAATAGGATCGGTTAAAAGGCAACCCCCTGAGGGAGCAGGAAAATCCTTGAGACCAAATTTTGAAGCTAACTCCAGTTGAGATAAACGGCTCCTTCCTTTTATCCCCCCTAGCTTTTCCCTTCTCACCCAGCCTTTTCTTTCTGGAAGAGTGGGAGAAAGATTTTTAGCCGTAAGAGGACGCAGGAGCAAGTCTCCCCATTCTGATTTTCGGCTTATCAGTTCAAGAGCCCAACGGCTCTGAGATTTGGGCCGCTGCCCCAGTACTTCACCACTGATAAGAAAATCCAGCTCTCTCCGGCGTATTAGATCGCCGGCTTTTTTTATCATCAGAATATGGCAATCTATGCACGGATTAGCCCCTTTACCAAAGCCGTGAGGAGGAGAACGAAGGAGAGAAATAAGCTCCTGGCCAATTTGCTGCAGGTGGAGAGGGATACCTAAATAACGGCTCCCTTTCTCTGCTCTTTCTGCTCCAAAGAAAGGAGAAGTAAAACAAATACCTTCTACTTCTATTCCCTCGGCTTGAACCAATTTTATAGCTAAAAGACTATCCAGTCCTCCGGAAAGAAGCGCCAGAGCCTTAATTCTGCTCAATAACATCCTCTTTTTTCACTACTTTCCTTAATCCTTCCTCGGTTTCCACAGTGACTGTCCCTCGAAGGTAATTATATCCCACCACCTTTACCCGTTCCTTCTGGCAGAAAATAACCTTACCCAAAGAGGGAAAATCTTTCTTTAAGGAGAGGTAGATATCATATTCAAAATTCAGACAGCAGCGTAGTCGTCCACATATTCCAGAAATCTTGGAGGAAACCAAAGGCAAGTTCTGAATCCGAGCGGCCTCCAAACTCACAGAATTTAACTTATTCCTCTTGCAAGCCAAGAAAGAAGCACAGCAAACTCTTCGACCGCAAATCCCCAATCCTCCTAACAACTGAGGTTCATCTCTCACTCCAACCTGCTGCATTTGAATTCTTACCTTGAAAACCGAAGCCAATTCTTTGACCAACTTTCGGAAATCCACCCTTTGCCCGGCCGTGTAATAAAAGGTAATTCGGTCGCTTTCCAGGGGGTAGCGGATAAAAATAAGTTTCATGGAAAGCCGCAGTCGACTGATTAGTTCTCGAGCTACCTCAAAGGCCTGAACTTCAGTCTCTCTCCTTCTTTCGCATTCCTTCACATCTTCAGAAACAGCCTTTCTTACAAGAATGTCCTCCTGGTTAACATTAATCTCCACCAAGATAATCGATTTTATTAACCCAACTCCCAGACCGTCACTTTCTCTAAAAAGGTACCAATCACCTTTTTTCAGGTCAGCGTGACGGGTAAAGAGATGAAAAGTTCTCCCGCAAGGGTGAATCTCAACGGCAATTAGAGACATTTAAGTTCTCCTGTACCTAATTTACCTGAATTTGGGTGAAATCAGCAATTCGGTTAAAAACGCCTCCAATTTCTCTGAGCAAAGCTAAACGATTGTCCCTTAGGTTTTCATCCTCACACATAACCAGAACTTTTTCAAAGAAATTGTGAATATACTCTTTTAATTGAATAAGATTCTGGTATCCCTCCCAATAGTGACCCTCACTTACAAGATTCTCCACCTGCGTTTTCATTTTTCCCCATTTTTCGTAAAGAATCTTCTCTTCCTGTATTTCAAGAAGTTCCTCCCTTGTTTTAGGGGGAATAATAATTCTCCGACCAGAAGCTTGTTTCAATATATTCAACAGGCGCACAATAGCTATTACTTCCCCTTTGAAGTTTCTTCGGAGGGAAATTTGCTTTAAAACAAGAGCTTTTTGAAATACCCCTCCCAGATCCCCAAAGAAACCTTTTATTACCGCCCGAATCAAATCTACCGACAGTTCCTTTCCTCGAAGGTAATTAATCAACCTGCTGCGAAAGAATTCTCTAAGCCGGGCTTCTGCTTCCACACTTTGGCTGTAGAGTTCCAAATTTTTTCCCATCAGGTAATCAAGAGAAAACGGCCATTTTCTTTTCTCCACAATCTCAAAGATCGCTTGAGCCTCTCGACGTAATCCCCAGGGATCCTCCGAAGTGGAAGGAATAAAACCAGCCCAAAAGGAACCTACCAAAGTATCCAATTTATCAACGATGGCCAGAGCAGCTCCTTCAACTGTGCTTGGGCACTCATCACCGTTGAAATGAGGCATCCGATGTTCAGCAATTGCCTGGGCCACCGTAGGATCCTCTTTCCCTTGAAGAGCATATACTTCACCCATAATCCCCTGAAGTCCAGGGAATTCCTTAACCACATTAGTAAGAAGGTCTGCTTTACAAAGAAAGGCGGCCCGGACCAGTCTAATTTTTTGGCACTCTAACAGGGAGAGGTGTTCACTTACTCGGGCGGAAAGCTCCATCAAACGCTGAACTTTATCATAATAACTTCCCAACTTGTCCTGGACAATCACTGTTTTCAAAGAAGGAACCCGCTTGGCCAGAGAAACTTTTTTATCTTCCTCAAAGAAAAATTTGGCATCAGTGAGACGAGCATCAATAACCCGACTATTACCAGAAACCACTTCATCAAGGTAATTTTCGTCTCCCTCTCTCACTCCCACAAAGTAAGAAAGGGGACCATGAGAACCGACTACGGTAAAATGTTTCTGGTAATCCCGCAAACAGGCCTGGAGTATCGGAAAAGGAAGAGAAAGAAATCGGGAATCGAACCTTCCCCAGAAAATTGTGGGATGCTCCACCAGATAAACCATCTCCTCCAGAAGTTGACTATCTTCCAAAATTGTAACTTTTTCTTCCTTTTCACTCAAGAATGAGAGAATCTTCTTCATCTGTCTCAGAATTGATTTTCTTCTTTCCTCTGGATCTACTATAACGCTCCTTTTCCGGAGACGCGAAACATACTCCTGGGGAGTAGCAATCTCCATAGGAGAAGGAGATAAGTAACGATGGCCTCTGGTTTTTCTTCCCGCACTTACTCCAGCAATCTGGAATTCTACGATTTGAGAGTCATAGAGAGCTAAAATTGACCTGATGGGCCGACCAAAAGAAAAATTGTAGCTGCCCCATTTCATAGACTTGGTAAATCGAAGTGACTTAATTAGCTTCCGAAAAAACAAAGGCAAAATGTCAACAGTCTTTTTCCCGACCGTCACTCTTCTTATATAGACATACTTGCCCTTCTGAAGTCTCTCAACTCCCAATTCGCTCCGGTTGACTCTTCGGGCCCGTAAATATTTTTCCCCGGAAGGAGTAAGATTTCCCTTCTCATCAAAAACCATCCGATAGGGTGGTCCTATTTCTTTTTCTACTCTGTCCCTCTGCTGAGGAGGGACCCCCTCCAGCCAGAAAATTAAACGACGGCTACTCCCCAGAACTTTAATTCTTTCATAATCCAACCGATAGGAGGAAAGAAGAACTCTACCCTTTTCTTCCATCTGGGTAAGGACCGTCTTGACAGTTAAAGGAGGAAAGTCTTCTACCGCTACTTCCAGAAGCACTGTTCCGGGCATCTCTATCTCCTTGAGTAGTCTAATTCAACCCCCAAAATCTTAAACAACCCACTTGTGGGTAGGGGTGACTTCAGTCGCCCTCGGTGAAGCAAGAGTTAAAAAGCAGGAAGGTAAAATTATGACCTGGAAGAATAATCCAGGTAGTGGGCGGCACATCCGTTGGCTAGACGACGCACTCTCTTAATGAATCTTTCTCTCTCAGTTACACCCAGGGCACCTCTGGCGTCAAGCAGATTAAAAGTATGCGAACATTTGAGGACATAATCATAAGCTGGTAAAAACAATCCCTTGTCTATCAATTTTTTGGCTTCTTCCTCATAAATCTGGAAGAGCTGAACTTGAACAGAAGGATTAACTTCCTCAAAATTGTAGCGGGAAAACTCAATTTCACTCTCCCGCCGTAAATCACCATAGGTGAAATAGCCGTTCCACTTTAAGTCAAAAATATTGTTTACTCCCTGCACACACATAGCTATCCGTTCTAAACCATAGGTCAACTCCACAGAAATGGGGCTCAAATCAAATCCACCCACCTGCTGAAAGTAAGTAAACTGAGTAATCTCCATTCCATCTAATCTAACTTCCCAACCCAACCCCCAAGCTCCCAGGGTAGGAGACTCCCAGTCATCTTCAATAAACTTAATGTCATGATGGCAAGCATCTATTCCCAGAGTTTTCAGACTTTGCAGATAGATTTCCTGAACATCGTCAGGAGAAGGTTTCACAATTACCTGAAATTGAAAATGAAGCTGCAGGCGATTGGGATTTTCCCCGTATCTTCCATCAGCGGGTCGCCGAGAAGGTTCAACATAGGCAACTCTCCAGGGACGTGGACCCAGAACTCGCAGGAAAGTGGCCGGATTAAAGGTTCCCGCTCCCTTTTCCACATCATATGGTTGAAGGACTAAACAACCCTGTTTCCTCCAGTAGTCCTGAAGAGTAATAAAAATATCCTGAAAATCCATCATCACCCACCCCTAAGCTTTCAGAAATCTACAAAGTAACCAACCACTATTTTTGGTAGCCGGAAGTTTTAACTTGCGCAAATAAACGCAGGCTAAAGCCTGCGGCTACCAGACCATAATAGAGGAACCAAAGCCTGCGGCTACCACTCTATCTTCACCAAAAAAGGGGTTCCCTTAGGGACACCCAAAGCTCCCTGAATCTCGCCTTTTAGTAAAGCTTACCTGTTACAAATAAAATTATAGGCTTCTCTTTACTAAAAGTCAAGCCGAGGTTACGTAGCCATTAGCGTTAGAGAAAATTTAATATTTTTGACAAATGGTAAAATGAATGGTAAATTAAATTAGGGACTTATAGCCTATGGAGAAAAAGTCTTTTAATAAATATCTTCAGGTATTTTTGACCTTTTTTTTTCTTGTCGTTGGTTGGCAAGTAATAGTTACCGTTCTGAAAATCCCGGATTGGATTATGCCTACCCCGGTAGAAGTTATCTTAACATTATTCCGTAGGTGGGGAAATACCATAAGCAGGAATGCTATTGCCACTACCAAAATCATTCTGGGAGGATTCGGCATAGGAGTCATTGTAGGAATACCTCTTGCTTTAAGTATTACCTCTTCAAAAATCTTTACTCGCTCCGTTTATCCGGTAATTGTTTTCCTTCAACTCATTCCCAAGATTGCTCTTGGTCCCCTGTTTGTCATTTGGATGGGATTCGACTATAAACCTCGGCTCCTGCTTACTTTCCTGATGTGTTTTTTTCCTATCGTAATCAACTCCATCGTTGGTTTTGCTTCTATCGAGGAGGATATAAAACGTTTGTCACTTTCTATGGGAAGTAAACCTCTGGCTTCTCTAATAAAGATCAAAATCCCCAGTGCTCTTCCTACAATTTTTGCTGGATTGAAGCTCTCGGCAATCTCAGCTACCATAGGAGCAATAGTAGCTGAATTCATAGGAGCCTCGGATGGATTGGGTTATCTCCTTTTAGTGGCCAAGGGGGATTTAAATACCCAGTTGTTCTTTGCCGTTCTTATAGTGCTTATTTCCATAGGTCTGGTCTTTTTTTATTCTATTGAACTTATAGAAAGAATAACTATTCCTTGGCATGTTTCCCAACGGGTTACCGAAGAAACAATATGATATTACTTAGGGTCTAAACTGGTGAAGAGGGAACCAAAATAGAGTCGAGATAGTCTCCGTAATCTCAACAAATTGCCACGCTCGCCTCGGGCAGTTTCGTAGTAACAAATCATGGTGTTATAAGATTATTCAGAAAACTATGTACTAATTAGTTATAGACTCTGAGAATATGGATCGAAAATCAAGCAAAAAGGAGGTGATAGTTACTTTAACCAGGTAAGTTCTTTACTAAATCCAAATGTATAAAGAGGTGAAAAAATGTTAACAGTATCAAAAAGAGGCAAAACAATAAAGGTCTTTACTGTTTTTTCTATTCTCAGCTTGGTAGTCATTCTGTTTTCCGCCGGAGCTCCGGCCAAATCTCTGGATAAAGTAACCTTCAGGATGAACTGGTATTGGGGAGGGATCCACGTTCCCTATGTGGTAGCTCAAGAGAAAGGGTACTATGAGGAATATGGAATCGACGTGGAGATTATCGAAGGACGTGGTTCAGGCATTTCTACGCAGTTAGTGGGAAACAAGTCTGATGATTTCGCCTTAGCCGTGGCCCCCATTGCCTGTGAAGCAATCGCCAAAGGTATTCCCATAAAGAGTGTTCTCGTAATATCCCAGGATCAAGCCGAAGGGGTTATTTTTCTTAAGGGGACAGATATCAAGAGTGCTAAGGATCTGGAAGGAAAAACTATCGCTGCCACTGCCGATGGCTCCCCGTATAGAACCTTTGGTCCCGTTGTGGCCAAGAATAATCTCGATGCGAACAAGATAAACGTCATCCTTATGGATGCCGCATCTAAACCAATTGCCTTGATGCAGAGAAAGGTAGATGCTCTGCTGGGCGGGATATCAGACCAACCTTCGATACTTAAAAGCAAGGGCTTTGAACCGGAATATATATTGTTTAGTGATATGGGAATCGCCGCTATGGGACTCACGCTAATTACGCATTGTGACACAATATCCAACAAGCCGGATTTGGTGAAACGATTTGTGGAGGCAACAGTAAAGGGAATACTGGAAACAGAAAAAGATTCTGAAGCAGCTCTGGATGTTTTCATGGCGGCACATCCAGACCGGGATAGGGAGCACATAAGCCTTGAACTGGAAAAAGTTCTGACCGTCCTCCTCCAACTAAAAAGGCCGGCTCGGTTTGGCTATGGAGATCCCAACCGGGTAACAGCCATGGTAGACATGCTTAAGGAATTCAAAGACCTAAAAACTAACAAGACCTGGCAGGACTTTCACATTAATGAGTTTGTCCCTTGCCCGACTTTGTTGGGAAACTGACCAAGAAAGTGTTGGTAATTAATAATGGCTTTTAAAAGACTGATTAAGTGAGTGGTATGTCCCTTCACTCTGAGTGGAGGGACATACCACTAAAGTAGAAATTAAGCCTACTTCTTTATTAAGAGATGCATCACATATCTCTGATAATGAGACATCCGTCCAAAGATGTAAAGAAATACTAAAGTGGTTTTTTCTAATCCAGAAGGGAAAAATGGTTGACTTGTCCATAAAATGTGCCGGATTAGAGCTAAAAAATCCTATTATAGCAGCCGCCGGACCAAATACTAAGAATTATGATATTGTCAAGAAAGGGATCGATGCTGGCTGTGGAGCTATTGTGGTGAGAGGTTTGCAGTTAAGAAACCTGGATGAGAAACCTCCATCTACCCGTGAATTTTGGAATATCTACCACTCCGATAAGACTTTTAGGCGAGGGCTTTATTCCTTTCAATCGGCTGCGGTAAAGGCCTTAAGGGTCAATAGAGATATTTCTCCGGGAGTAGGAGGGGCAAGTCCCCGTCCCACACTCCAAGAATGGACATCCGAGGTAAAAAGGATGGTTCATTATGCTCATGAGTATAATTCCCTCATCATTACCAATATAGGGTGGTGTGGAGACTATTTTTCCTCTGAAGATCTGTGGGAAGCTGAGGCAATTGCTATGGATAAGGCAGGGGTAGATGCTCTGGAGCTTCACACAGGACCCTGTCCCACTGTTGAACCAGGTAGATACATACAAGCTGATCCAGAAAAATACCTCCGGGGCCCTATAAGGACTATAAGAAAAATAACCAATCTTCCTATTTTGGTTAAACTTCCGATAGACTGCTGTGATGTAATTTCTTTAGCTCAAATCGCGGAGGACGCCGGAGCTAATGCTATTGTTCCCACGGCACGCTGGATGTCTATTAATATTGATACCGGCCAGGAAAAAACCTCTCTCTGGCCAGGCCTGATGGGATACGGAGGAAACTGGTCCGTTCCTATTTTGAGTGCCTATATTTATCGTATGCGTCAAAGAAAGCCAGGTACCGAGAAATTAGGTTGGAAAAGTTCTTACGAAGGTCAATATTACAAGAAAATCACTATTCCCATCATTGCTTCGGGAGGCGTAAGCTCCGGAGATGATGTAGTAAAACTCATCTTAGCCGGTGCTAATGGAGTAGAGATCTGCACGCAAATCCTTGTTGAAGGATATAGTCTGGTTAAGAGGATACTGAAAGAAATGAAAGAGTGGATGCAAAAAAAAGAGTATTATAGTCCCGGTGATTTTTCCGGCATAATTAGGTTAGTGGAACCAGACCAAGTTGATAAAGTTAGCCAACCTATGGCTATAGTAGATGAGGAATTATGTAATGGATGTAAGAAGTGTATCTCCCCGTGCACTAATGAGGCGATTATTTTTTTGGAAAAGATAAATAAGGCTAAGGTTCTGGTAAATAAGTGCGAAGGATGTCGCACCTGTTACTATATCTGTCCCCAGGGAGCTATCTCATTCAAAGAATCTCTTGAAAACGAAGTTGAGAAAACTAAAGAATGGAGAAATTGAAGAAGATGGAAACTATGCAAAAGCATTCATATCTTGCCAGAGACGAAAATAAGAAAAATGAAAAAGGGAAGAATAAGGATAAGGTCTATATGAGTGTATCTCACTTGAGCAAAACATACCTTATGCGGCACGATGAGTGTCATGCTCTTGATAAGGTTTCCTTTGATATAAAAGAAGGAGAGTTTATCGTCGTTGTTGGCCCGAGTGGATGCGGAAAAAGCACTTTATTGATGATTATCGCAGGGCTTACCCCCAAAACGCAAGGTGTAGTTAAGATCGAAGGTCGTTCGGTGGAAGGACCACAAACCAATGTGGGAATTGTCTTTCAGAACTCTACGCTTCTTCCATGGAGAACCTCCATAAAAAATGTGATGCTTCAAATTGAAATGCGGGAACTGAAAAACGAAAAGTATGAATCGTACGCCCTTGAACTTTTGGAGTCCGTGGGACTGAAGGGTTTTGAAAATAAATATCCCTTTGAACTCTCTGGAGGAATGTGCCAGAGAGTCTCTATCTGTCGGGCTTTAGTTCATAATCCCCCTTTTTTACTTATGGATGAGCCTTTTGGGGCACTGGATGCCTTAACCCGGGAACAGATGAGAATCGATGTGGAAAAACTCTTGCTTAAGAAAAGAAAAACCGTCCTCTTTATCACTCATAGTATCCAGGAAGCAGTAATCCTGGCCGATAAAATAATTGTAATGACACCTCGACCAGGCCAGATAGATAAAATCATAAATATTAATTTACCCCGTCCAAGGAATCTTAAGATTCAAGGTTCAACCAAATTCCTGAAGTATTGTGAGACAATTAGGGACATCTTTTTATCAAAAGGAGTCCTTAAATACTAAATGAAATTGTATTGTTTTTTCTACTCCATCTTAGAAGACAATTAAATATTCCAGTTAATTCTTTATGAGAAATTGGGTACCTGTATTTGTGTTCATGCTTAAATTCAGTTTGTACAAACTTGGAAGGAAAAAGGATAGGAGAATTTATGATGATTAAGGGAGACTCAGATAATATCCGGCTGAGAGTAGCAATGATTGGTCTGGGAGATTGGGCCCAGACCATAGCTGAGGGAGTAAAAAGATCAAAAAAGATTTCCTTAGCCAAAGCTTTTACCAGGACACCAAAGAAAAGGGAAAGATTTTGTGAAAAATATAACTGCCAGCCAGCCTCGAGCTTCGAAGAAATATTGGAAGATCAAAGTATAGAGGCTCTTATTCTTACAACTACTAATTCTACACATTGTGAATATGCTGTCTTAGGAGCCCAAAGAGGAAAACACATTTTTGTAGAGAAACCCATATCTAATACCATTGAGGAAGCTAAAAAAATGATAAATACTTGCCGGGACGAAGGAGTCATTTTAGAGGTAGGTCACAATGCTCGCCGATTTGGTCCTTTCAGAAAAATGAAATCACTGATAGAAAAAGGAACCATCGGTACTCCTGTAATGGCTGAAGGTAACTATTCACATAATCTTGGTTTGGAACTCACTTCGAGTACCTGGCGATGGTATGAAGAACAAGCCCCTTCTGGTCCACTAATCCAGGTAGGAATTCACCTTATTGATACACTCCAGTACTTCTTTGGACCTGTAGAACAAGTCTCATCTGTCTTTAGTAAAGTTTTCACTCCTTCGCAGATTCCTGATGTAACCTCTACTACCTTATATTTTGAGAATGGTTTAATAGGATATGTTGGATCAGCCTACGTGATTCCTTTTAATCTTCATCTTAACCTCTACGGTACGGAGGCTAATTTATTTTTTGACTATTCCAAAGGACTTTTTCTACAGGAAAAAGATTCAAAACATAAAAATTGCCTGGACTCGGAGGGAATTGATACGAGAAATACTGAGACTATTCGTGAAGAGTTGGATGAATTTGTGGAATGCATCCGAGAGAACAAGAAACCTGAAGTAAGTGGTGAAGAGGCTCTTCGGGTATTAGCAGTTGTTCGAGCAGCTATACAATCGCACAAAGAGAGAAGAAATGTTTACGTGAGTGAAGTTCTGTCGTCCTAAGCTCGAGCAACATCCATCTAGTTTCATCTTTCCCTTATTTTTCGGTCTAATGTGCCTGGTTTTCCTTGCCACTTTAAGTAAGTACTATTTTTTCGCAAGAATATTAATAATCCACTATAACTAAGGATAAATTCTAAATACTAAATCCGAAACAATTCTAAAATCCAAATGTCCAAAAACGAAGTTGCCAACAGCAGATGATGTTATTTCCCTCTCCTAACAATGCAGTTCTATCACTGGGAGTCAACTCAACCAGAAGAACCAGAAGAACGAGAGGAACGGAATCAACAGAGCGAGACAGAATATATGGTAGCCGCAGCTTTCAAGCTGCGCAAATAAACGCAGGCTAAAGCCTGCGGCTACCTTGTTTATACTTTAGCGAGGGATATTCTGGTGAAGCGACTTTGATACTCTACCTTAAGGAAGTCTTCCGAGTGGAGGATAAAGAAAAAATTCTGTCTGAACCTCAAAGAGGCGAGTTTATTTTTTCCCGAAGCGAGGAGACTGACCAGTTATTACTGTAATAGAGTATCACCGGAGCGAGACAGAATATCCCGAGTGCCGCTTGCTTTTTTGCTTAGTTTTGATAAAATATATCGGTAATTCAGTTTATTAGTCAGGTTGAGAGAGAAATGAGTAAGAGAAAAAAGAAAAGTTGGGTGCGTCGACTTAAAACCGTGGGGAAGAAACTATTTTTAATCAACGATCCTCCGGAACGCATTGCCCGTGGATTTGCCATTGGCGTCTTTTGGGGAATTATGCCTACCTTTGGTTTTGCCTGGATTTTCGCTCTACCTATTGCTTTTCTGCTGCGAGCCAATAAAATCTCAACAATACTGGGAACCTTTGTTTCCAACCCCTTCACCGTAGTCTTTTTCTACACTCTGGGTTATAAGTTTGGAACTGAGATTTTTCAACCTGCCCGGACCAACTTTTCCTGGAATGTACTTGATTGGCATTTTTTTGTGGGGGTGTGGAGATCTGTAGGAAATGGATTTTTAAGGTTGCTTGCCGGTGACCTCAGTGTCCTCTGGGCCTTTTTGATGGAGATAAAGTCCTGGTTAGTGGGTAGCGGTATATTTGCTGCCGGGATAGCTATTTTTTCTTATCTACTGCTTCTGATGATATTTCTAATCATAATACCTCTAATTAAGAAACTGCGCTCTTGCTGGATCTCTCCTTCCCAAAAAGTAAAATTAAGAAGTGGACGACGGTCCAATCTCAAACATCACTGAGATTGTCAAAAAAACTGACCCTGGTCTGGTTGGGGAAAAGGTTTTCCCAAGTACTCGTAAAGAAACTGGGTAGCCACTCTTCCCTTGGGAGTGCGGTTAATCAGCCCCTCGCGTACTAAATAGGGCTCGTAGACTTCCTCTATGGTTTCCGGTTCTTCGTTGACCACCATGGACAGAGTTTTGAGGCCCACCGGACCACCTCCGAACTTATAAAGAATTGTCTCCAAAATATTTCTGTCCATAGAATCCAATCCTTTCTTGTCTACTTCCAAAAGTCTCAATGCTTCCTGGGCAATAGAAATGGTAATTACTCCATCCCCTTTAACTTGAGCATAATCTCTTAGTCGGCGAAGTAACCGATTGGCAATGCGGGGAGTTCCTCTGGAACGACTGGCTACCTGATGAGCAGCCTCGTCCTTAATTTCTATTTTCAAAATCTTAGCCGAGCGGATAACAATCTGATAAAGTTCCTCTTTTTCGTAGAAATCCAGACGTCCAATTACTCCAAAACGGTTACGCAAAGGTGAGGTAAGAAGGCCTGCTCGGGTAGTCGCCCCTACCAAAGTAAATTGAGGAAGGGGTAACTTGACCGAACGAGTGGCAGCCCCTTTACCCAGGATAATGTCAACCTCAAAATCTTCCATAGCTGAATAAAGAACTTCTTCCACCTGGGGATGAAGCCGATGAATTTCGTCAATAAACAAAATATCCCCTTCCTTAAGATCAACGCTGGTCAGAATTTTAGCTAAATCTCCGGGTTTTTCGATAGCTGAGCCGCTGGTAGCCCGAATCTTACCACCCATTTCCCGGGCAATGATATAAGCAAGAGTTGTCTTACCCAATCCCGGTGGTCCATAAAGCAGCGTATGATCCAGAACATCCTTCCTCTCCCGGGCTGCCTGAATAAAAATCCTCAGATTTCGCTTCACTTTCTCCTGGCCCACAAATTGAGTTATGTACTGAGGCCGAAGAGTAGTCTCAAATCTCTTATCGGAACCCTGAAGTTCTGGAGTAGTAATCCTCTCTTGTCTCATCTTAAATATACCTAAGAGCCTCCTTGATTAATTCAGCCAGTTTCTTATTTTCATCGGCTAAATAACGAACTTTTTCTACGGCCCCGGCCGCCTGAGCTCTGGTATACCCCAGGGAAACTAAAGCCAAAAGGGTGTCTTTCAGCAGACTTCCTTCTTCAGCAATAAAACCAACTTCTCCTCCCATTTTTTCCCTCAACTCCAGAATCAATCTCTGAGCAGTTTTCTTCCCTATTCCCGGAATATGAGTCAAAGCATCCAGGTCCGCTTTCTCAATGGCCTGTTTAAATCTATCAGGAGTAGCTCTTGACAAAATTCTCAGGGCAGATTTAGGACCAATACTGGAAACAGAGATAAGAAGATAAAAAAGGGCTCTTTCCTCTAACTGGCAAAAACCATAGAGGTTTATCCCGTTATCTTTTTTCAGATACAAATAAGTGTGGAGCTTTACTTCTTCACCCGGGGGAGGAAGAGCCTCATAACTAAAGAGAGACAGGTCAACCCGATATCCCACTCCTCCTACTTCTACTACCGCCCAACCGGGGCTTTTCTCCTTGAGAATTCCCCTGAGATATTCAATCATTTTTTTTCTTCCTCAGTTTTTTCCAGAACAGTAATAGCCACGTCAGGACAGACCAGAGCACATATACCACAACTGTTACACCTGCCAGTCTCATCATAAACAGCCGGATGAAAACCTTTGTCATTAAAATTACTGTCCAGATGAATTAATCCCCGGGGACAAAACTTCACACAAAAACCGCAACCTTTGCATCTTTGTCTGTCTATCTTTATCATAATTATTTTGGCCCTTGATTGATGGTTTTACCGCCATAAAATCCTTTCTCCGGCTCAACAAAATGTATGATCTTTTCATCCCAGCATTCCAATTTTCTCCCCTCGCACCCGCCTTCTCACCATCTCACTTCTTTCAATCAAAGAACAACGGTTCTTTTCGGTTACCATGGCCAGATAAGCATTGGTCGCTGGGGAAAACAGTTTCTTCTTCCAATCATCGGGAAGATTTCTTGGCCAATCTTGGCTAATTTTTAGCACTCCTTCTTTCCCTCTCCCATGGAAAATTTCTCCTAAGAATAGAATAGGTAAGGCAGTAAAAGAGGTGCAAGCAAACTCTGCTTCCCTCACCGCGTAGCGATTCCCATTAAAAGAGACAGCCACCCCACCTCTCTGGCGAACCAATCTAAGCACCTCCAGGTCGGTAATGCTATCCCCCACATACATTATCTCTGACATCGAGCTGGAGGTCCCGCACAAATCCAGCAAGGGTTTCACCTTTTCACTACCTCCCACCGGCTGGATTTTCTCTATTATATGCCGACAGTTCATTTTAGCCATCTTCCTTTGAAAGACATCCTCCAGTCGGTCAATAACTTCCCGGGCCGAAGGAGTAAGCTGAGCAATATTCACCACTCCTTTTAGGCTGAAAAGGGGAAATTCAGAGATTTCCTCCTTTAGTCCCCGAAGAATTCGAGCTTCTGCCTCCGATAGACTATATCGGTCCAGATCCAAATCTGTACCGTAAATACAAAGGGAGGATCCTATTTTTTCACTAACAGCTTCTACGTAGAAACAATAACTGGTGCTGAGAATGGAAACAGTAGCCAGGCAACTTAATTCTCGAACCACTCTGGGAGCTTCTGGAACAAATCTAATGTGGGTTTCGCAGAACTGCCTGACTTTCTCATTGGTGACCCCAAAGGCCTTAAGGAAGGGAACAATGAACTTGAGAGTATTGCCGGCTCGATAACCCGGCCGTTTTATCACCTCAGCTAAATAGTCATCGTAGCGGCTTAAAAGAGAGAAAAAATGTTCTCCCCGCGCCATGAAGTGACCACATAACTCCAGAGCATTATCATTCAGAGTAATCGGACCCTCACAATCCAGAAATATCATTTTATTTATCATTGGCTACCACGACTCGAAGGTAGAAATTCATAAAACAGAAAATTGGCCATCCAGACAGAGAGGCTGATCTCTTTTTTTCCCAATCAGAACTGCTCCCTTCTCAATTCTTATTTTTCCCTCAGCCATGGCTTGAAGAGTCATTACTATGAGCGGGAACTCTCTTTTGACCCCTTCCATTCTGATGGCCTTAAACAATGGCTCATCCTCACCCTCTTCTTTTTTAATTTGCTTCAGGCCTTTTTTCTTAATCTTCTTTTTCATTTGATCCCAGAGTGAGGTAAATTCCTCCCCTTCCAAACTAAAGCTACTATAGGTTAGGGGAGGACCTGAATCCAACAGAGGAGTGACCAGATGCATCATAACCCCACTTCTATCCGCCTCCTCTTCAATTAGTTGCCAAATTACCTCCTGCCAGGTTCCCCGGGGTCCCCCCGGAAGTGCTGGATGTAGATTTATTACCGGATGGTTTCGACAGAATTTTCCCCCCAGGATAAGCATATAACCAGCTAAGACAATTATATCTACCGGATGCTCTCTGACCAGTCTCATTATCTTGCGGTCATAAAGTAGACGCCAGCGATTAATCAAAAGCAAATTCCCCTTTTTTTGCTCTATCAGACCCTTTTTTCTTAATTGAGGAAAAAATTTCCGGGAAGAGCAACAAATCAAGGGTATCCTTAAATCTTCTATCAGACGAAAAAAACTATCACTAATTTGAGATTCTTTCCACTCACGATTACTGAAAACATAGCAAATTCTCGAGTCAGGAATTGTCCCTCTCTCCATATTCTCCATGGCTATGCGGAGTAGATCCCGAGCCGCCCGGTCACGACCAGTAGAAAACCAACCCACTCTGAACATCATCACTTTTCCCTTAATGAGTCTGAGGAAAGAACTTCCTGCTCCAAATAATCCAGTAAGAATCTTTTATCCGGATACCTCCCTCGTCCGTAGGTACCAAGGCTAAATATCGCTGCTCTGGTAGCCAGATTGGCACAATCAAGTAAGGAAAGCCCCCGAAGAAGCCCAGATAGGAAACCGGCCGCAAAAACATCTCCCGCCCCAGTAGTATCTTTAACCTCCACCGGGGGGGAGGGAACCTCCCACTCTCCTTTCCGGGAAAGAAGATAACAACCCTTATCTCCCAGAGTACAGACGACAATTTTTACCCCACACTTAAGAAGTTCATGGGCTCCTTTTCGATAATCCTGACCGGTGAGTATTTCCACTTCTCTCCCGGTAGGAAAAACGATAAAAGACCGTCTGAAAATTGGCCTCAATTCATCAAAACCACGACTAATATGGGGTTCCCCCGGGTCAAAGCTGATCTTAGCTTCTACCTGAGAGACCGCTCTCATCTGGTGACGGAAGGCTGTCTCTCCCACAAAAGAGGTTATATGAACAAAAGTGGCCTGGTTTAAATACGAAACATCGTTTTCTTCCAACCGAAAATCATCATTGATATTAGGATAAATAATAATGCTTCTTTCGCCTTTTTGCAGTAAAATAAGACAAAATCCACTTTCTCCTTCCCTTTTAATTCTGACCGTATCCACCCCCACCCCATTAAGTTCATCTAACAAGAAGTTACCCTCTTCATCCAATCCAACCTTTCCCGTAAATCCGCATTGAAAACCCATTTTGGCCAGAGCATAGATGGTATTAGCAGCCGAGCCTCCTCCACTTCGACATTTGAGCCTTCCCTTTTTTCTTAGAATTTCCCTAAGTCTTCTAAGTTCCCCTTGACTACCGGCTCTCTCCCTACCCGGTTCTATCCCAGGCAGCCGGTCATCCACCTCATAAATTAAATCCACATTAAGAGCACCTAGCCCAATCACATCCATTCCTACCCTCTTAATTAGAGTAGCATTTAAACTGTCACCGGTCAACGGTACCTCTCTCCGGTTTCAGGAAAAATCTCGGGGAGAAAACCGCCCTCAAGACTTTTCTGACGTGGCACTGTCTTGACAATAAATTATATCTTTGGTATTAAAGATAACTTGTTAGGTTACAATAAGAGTCGACAAGGAGGTGAGGAAATAGCAAAACCATCTAACTTGGACATAGATAGACTAAAGCTCCAAGGAAAAGGAATATCCAAGTAAATCGTTTAGTGAGAAACCTCTATAGGGCAACCATATGGGGAAAGGAGAAAAAAATGAAAAAGATAGGCTTATGGTTTTTGGTGACGATATTATTTTGTCTATTAGTAGTTCCGGCCCAAGCCCAGGAGTGGAGCTGGAAGAAAGCCGCGGAACCCTACCAGGGACAGACAGTTTATATTCTGGTAAATTTTCACCCTGATATCGAAGCCACTCTTCCTATTTACAAACAATTTGAAGAGGAAACAGGAATCAAGGTTCAGTTCGATCTCCTGGTTCGGAGACAAATGGACATCAAAGCCGAGACAGAACTGGCCGCCGAGACCGGAGCATACGATCTTATGCATATGGGCTTATGGAAAACGGCTAGATACGCCAGGAGAAACTGGGCAGAACCACTGCAGAAATACATTAATGACCCCAGTTTAACCGGTCCTGATTTTGATCTTGACGACTTTGTCTATAATGCTCTCCGAGCACTAACCGATAAAGATGAGCAGATTCTCGGGCTACCCTGGTCCACCGAAACCGGCTTGATTTACTACAGAACCGACCTCTACGAGAAATACGGTATTCCCGGTCCTCCTAAGACATTTGCGGAGATGGAAGATATTTGTAAGAAAGTCTATACCAAGGATATTCCTTCCATTGCTCTCAGATCGGTACGGGGATACGGAATCAACATGTGGAGTTTCGGTCGTTACGGCGGATCTTTTGGAGGCAGTTATTTTGACGATTCCATGCGTCCTACCGTAAATACCGAGGAATGGATCAAAGCTACTACCTTCTATGCCGGCCTCAATAATAAGTATGGACCCAGCGGAATAGGAGCCTACAAACATTACGAACTGGTGCAGGATTTTGCTCAAGGGCAGCTCGTCATGATCGAGGATGCGGGACCTTGGGGAAAAACTTTTAACGATTCAGAGAAATCAAAAGTGGTGGGCAAATGGAAAGCAGCCATGCTGACCAAGGGTCCAGTTAAACACCAATTCAGCCACTACACGCACGGTCTTATGATTCCTCGCGTGGCCCAACACAAGGAAGCCGCCTGGCTTTTCCTTCAATATATGACCAGCAAAGAATTTCAACTGAAGCGGGCCCTGCTCTTTGGTGGAGGATCGGTGACCCGAACAAGTACTCTGGAAGATCCACGATACGCCATCACCTTTGACTTTGGTGACTGGGGTGGGATAAATGCTGCATCACTGAAAATTGCTTCGGCAGTAGAGAATCCCTATTTTGTTCCCTATAATTTACCCGAGTACAAAGAAATAGGAGATACCTTAGGTATTGCACTTCAGAACATTATTACGGGTGACCAAACCCCTCAAAAAGCTCTTGATTCGGCCAATGAGGTAATTCTGGGAATTCTCCAGGAAGCAGGTTATGTGGGCAAACCTAGCTCACAATTTGGTTTCTAGAGGAAAATTATAGTTCTGGGAGGGGATTAATCCTCTCCCAGAACCAAGTACGAAAAGTAAACTCGAAAATGAACTCAAAAGCAAATAATATCTTTATACAAAAGAGACAGACTCTTTTAGTCATGCTCATGCCCGCTCTTGTCGTACTGATTGCAGTTACTATCCCTCCCCTGATATATCTTTTCTGGTCCAGCCTGCATAAGTGGGAGTTTGGAGCTGCCGAGAAAACATTTATCCTTTTCGGCAACTTCACCAAAATGATGCATGACACCCGATTCTGGAACTCTGTAGCCCTGGCTCTTTTTTTAATTGGGATGGCCGTGGGTATACAAATCTCCCTGGGACTACTTATCTCCGAAAGACTAAACCGTGTTTTCAAAGGGAAAAAAATCTTCCGGATGCTCCTCTTGCTTCCCATGGTTTCGCCACCAGTAGTCGTCGGGGTTATGTGGCGCATGTTCCTTCAACCTCGCCTGGGAATGGTGAGTTATCTCTTAAGTTTAGTAGGTATCCATACTGCCTGGCTGGCCAGCAGCAAAACTGCTTTGCTTACCATCGCCCTGGTTGACACCTGGGAGTGGATGCCCTTTGTTATCCTTATGTTTACGGCCGGTTTAGCCAGTATCCCGGAACAACTTTCTGAAGCTGCCCAGGCTGACGGGGCTAATCAATTACAAATCCTTCGCTATATCTTGCTCCCCCTGTTGAAACCCGTTATTATTATTACCCTTCTCTTCCGAGCCGTTGATATTATTAAAATCTTTCCCAAAATCTTTATTATGACCGAGGGTGGACCGGGAACCGCTACCGAAATTATGAATTTCTATGCTTTTCGGACTACCTTTCAGTACAGCAGATTTGGATACGGCTCGGCTTTAAGCTTCACCATTTTTGCCATCTGCATCCTGCTAAGCGTAGGCATCATTGGTACCTCAAAATTGAAATGAGATAAAAGATGGAAACAATACAACTTCGTCCCTATCACCGAACAATCCGAAGAATCTTTTTTTATGCGTTTGTCATTATGGTTACCGCTATTTTTATTTTCCCCATCTACTGGTTCATGGCCACTTCCTTTAAGAATCCGGTAGATATTCTTTCTGTACCTCCTGTTTGGATCTTCAAGCCGATTCTAAAAAATTACCTCGAACTGTTCCGGGTTCAGCACTTTCAGTACAATATTTTGAATAGTTTTATCATTAGTGGGTGCGTGGTCGGTTTATCTCTTATCCTGGGAGTTCCCGCCGCTTATGCTCTTTCCCGAATTGATATTCGGGGAGCCAAGTTTATTTATTTCTGGATTTTGACCAGCCGGATGATCCCTCCCATGGCTTTATTGGTACCATTTTTTCTATTTTTTAAGCAGGTGCATCTTTTAGACTCCCATCTTGCTCTCATTATCATCTACTTAACCTTTAATCTGGCACTGGTAGTCTGGATTATGCGAACATTTTTTGATGACGTACCCTTGTCTTTAGAAGAAGCAGCGGTCATCGATGGATGTTCTACCTGGGGCTGTTTCTGGAAAATCAGTCTACCCCTGGTGAGTCCCGGTTTAGCTGCTACAACCATATTCTGTTGGATTATGTCCTGGAACGAGTTTCTATATGCTCTAATTCTTACCCGGAGAGTATCCCAAACAGCTCCGGTTGCGGTTACCGTATTTATGAGATTCATAGATATCCGCTGGGGAACGATTGCTGCCGGTAGTACCTTTATTATGCTCCCCATAATTATTTTTTCCATAGTAGTGAATAAATATCTCATCGCCGGATTAGTGCGAGGAGCCTTGAAAGAATAACCGCAGGAGTGGAAGATGAACCAAGCAGAAAAATTAGGTTATGCTACTCTATCTCCAAATCGTCCTTTGATAGGAGGAGAACTAAACACCTGGAGAATAGAGTATATTTGTGGAAAGACCAGAATAAAGAAGGGAGGAGGAATCCGTATATCTCTACCCCGCATCTGGAGTTCATTTCAACTGAAGAATCCCCAGCTCGAGGGATACACGACTATTTCCACAAATAGCCAGGCAGATTTAGAAACATCCTTAGGAATTTCCTCTAACCCTAATGCCTTTCAATATCTATATGTGAAACTCAAAGAAGGTCACCTGGTGGAAGGAGATAAAATAAGGATTATCTACGGAGATACCAGGGAAGGAAGCATAGGAAGCCTGTGTCAGACCTACCCTCAGGATTATTTTGAAAATGACGAAAAATGGTGGGGCAGTCCCTCTCTTTACTTTTTAGTATGGGTCGACTTTGAGGGAAGAGGACAGTATCAAAGCATTAAAGAAAACCATCGTTGGAAAGGAAAAATACTTTCCGGCAGACCAGTGGCTTTGATGCCCATTGCTCCCTCTATTGTCCCCTTGGGTAATAGCTTTAATTTGAATGTAATAGGAATTGACCGCTTTGGGTACGATTCCCCCTTTCCGGAAGACGAAGAAATAGAAAATTTGGCTTGGCCAAATCAGCACTACCCTATTGAGAAAAAATCTTCCCGGATAAAAGTAGTAAAAAATATTAAATTCGAAAAACCCGGTTCTTATCATATTGAAATTAGAAGCAGAAACGGATTATATGGCAGGAGTAATCCCATCGTGGTAAAAGATAAACCTGAATGGAATGTTTATTGGGGTGATATCCACATCCATTCTTCCTTGTGTGATGGGAGAAAAACTCCGGAAGATATCTACCCGTACTGTCGGGATGTACAAAAACTCGATTTCACTTCCATCAGCAACCATGATTGGGGGCCAGGAATGACGGATGACGGATGGAAAAAATTTAAAGAAATAACCAACAGGTACCATAAACCTGGTGAATTTGTAACCTTGATTGGCTATGAATGGACTAATTGGGAGGAGGACGGAAATAGAAATGTCTACTTCGTTGATGATGATCCCCCCATATTTAGGTATAGTAACCTTGCCCCTATGCAGGGTGGCCGGAATAACCAGACAGACACTCCTTATCGCACGGCCAAAGAGTTATGGAATGCTCTAAAGGGAATAGAAGCCATAGTAATTCCCCATCATCCCCTGGCCTGTATGAATTACAATTTCAATAAAGATTTAGAACCCGTAGTGGAAATCTATTCCTGCTGGGGGAGTTCCGAGTATAGAGGAAATCCTTTGTGGGTTGGTTCTAAGGAAAAAGACAGCGGCCAGTTTTGGAAGGGAGGTCTTTCTGTGCAAGAAATACTGAGCCGAGGGTACAAATTTGGTTTTATATGTGGCAGCGATAATCATGGTGGAATGCCCGGTGGTGGACAATACCGAAGTCCTTACTTAAATCTAAGTTATCACCGAGGAGGCCTAACTGCCATTATGGCCCCTGAGTTAACCAGAGAGTCTATCTTTGAAGCTATTCGCCAAAGAAGGTGTTATGGAACTACTGGCGACAGAATAATCATTGATTTTAGAATCAATGGACACTTCATGGGAGAGCAAATACAGGTAAGTCCGGGAGCTCCTCTAAAAATAACTGTTTCTATCGCTGGAAGCGACGTAATCGAAAAAATTGAATTGATCAGGGACAATGAAACCATCTCATTGCCGGGAGGAGGATCTTTATCCGAACAGGTTGAATTCTCCCTCCGGCCTAAGAAGCAAAGCGGGGTAGAATTCTATTACCTTCGGGTTCAACAGTGTAACGGAGAAATAGCCTGGACTTCTCCTATATGGATAATGATACCGTAATTTGGATCCCTATCATAACTTTAACCCGGAAAGGTATCTCCTTTAATCCCTTTGTATTCAACATCTAAGATAACTTTTCTGGTTAATATATCTGGTTAATATACAGCCTCATCGATTTGACATTTTTTTCCTCCTTGCTATTCTCTATGACAAAAATGGGGTTTAAGAAGACTTGATGGAAAAAAAGGAGGAAAATCATGGCCATCACTAAAGTGAAGATTGACCAGGATCTCTGCACTGTCTGTGGTCTTTGCGAGGATACCTGTCCGGAAGTTTTTGAAGTAAATGATACAGCTAAAGTAAAGGATGATGCTGACTTCAATGCATTTGAAGATGAGATAAAGGAAGCCGCGGAGGACTGTCCAGCGGAAGCCATTCACTACCAGGAAGAATAAGTCGCTGAGGCTATAAAATAGGGTTGGCTACCAGTAAGGGAGAGTAAAAAATGTCATGGGAATTTAATAAAGAAAGGTTGGGGGAAGAGGAATTAAATAAACTCAAAGAGTTGGGTAGATTAGCCAGGGGTGATATTTTAAAAATGACCACCGTAGCCGGTTCCGGTCATCCGGGAGGCTCTATGTCTTCCATTGATATTTACCTTACCCTTTATCACTGTGCCAATATTTACCCTGATAATCCTAATTACCCGGAGAGAGACCGAATTGTGATCAGTCATGGTCATACTTCTCCCGGAGTTTATGCTGCTCTGGGCCGGTTGGGATTCTTTGATCTGGATAGTGTGATTAGTGGATTTCGTAAGACGGGGGGTATCTTTGAGGGACATATCGAGCGGGATGTGCCCGGAGTGGAATGGAGTACCGGTAATCTGGGCCAGGGACTTTCAGCCGGATGCGGATTTGCTTTGGCCGCTCGAGTCCATAAGAAAAACTGGCAGGTTTTTGTGGTAATGGGCGATGGGGAACAAGCCAAGGGTCAAATAGGAGAAGCCCGCCGGTTTGCCCGTAAGCATACTCTAACCAATATCACCGTGATTATTGATTACAACCGGATTCAATTAAGCGGCCCTCTGTCCGAGATTATGCCTCAGAATATTAAGGAGAACTATCAATCTGACGGTTGGGAAGTCTTGGAAATTGATGGCCACAACTATCAAGAGATTTATCAAGCCCTGGGTCAGGCGGTGAGAAATGAAAAAAGTCCGGTGATGATTTTGGCTCACACTACTATGAGTAAAGGCATCAGCTTTATGGAGAATAAATGCCAGTTTCACGGGATGCCTCTTTCCCTAAAACAATGCCGTGGTGCCCTTTCTCAACTCAACCTTGAGGATGACCTGGAGAAATACATTGATCTACGCCAGGCTGTGGAAACTGAGAAATATCGAAGAAAAAATCCTCTCTGGCAGATTAATTTTGATACCGGCCAACCTATTACCTATAAAGCCGAGGATAAAATGGATAATCGAGGAGCTTTCGGGAGAGCTCTTAAGGATTTGGGAGAGAGAAACTGTGGCCGAGAGGGCCGAACGCCGATGGTGGTGCTGGACTGTGACCTCTTGAGTTCCGTGAAAACTAATGGTTTTGCTGATAGCTATCCCACCTACTTCTTTGAGGCAGGAATACAGGAACATAATACTGCTACTGTTGCGGGCGCTCTTTCTGTTGAGGGGATAATCGCCTTTTTTGCTGATTTTGGTGTTTTTGGTGTGGATGAGACTTACAATCAGCATCGTTTAAATGACATCAATAAAGCTAATCTAAAACTAATTTGTACTCACAACGGCATTGATGTGGGTCAGGATGGGAAGACTCACCAGTGTATTGATTATGTAGGTATAATGCGTAATCTTTATGGATACAAAATAATTATTCCCGCTGATCCCAATCAAACCGACCGGGCCGTAAGATATCTAGCCACTCAGCCGGGGAATTTTCTCCTGGCTGCGGGACGTTCCAAACTTCCGGCCATCTTGAGTGAAGAAGGAGAACCGTTTTTCGCTGGAGACTACCAATTTGAGTACGGAAAAGCTGATTTGATAAGAGATGGTAAGGATGGAGCTATTATTGCCAGCGGAGGTATGGTACATCGGGCAGTTAAAGCTGGAGAAATTCTCAGAGAGAGAGGGTATCGGGTTAAGGTGATAAATGTCTCCTGCTTGAGTAAATTGGATAGGTCCACTCTACAAGAGGCAGCCGATACAGGAGTAGTAGTTACTTACGAGGATCACAATGTTCATACCGGTCTGGGGAGCATTATTGCTGACTTCTTAGCTGAAAATTCTCTTAATCCCCGTTTCCGCAAGTTAGGAGTGGTTAAATACGGTGGTTCAGGCAAACCGGATGAATTATTTAAACTCCAGGGGCTGGATCTAGAAACTTTGGTAGATACAGTCGCTCGGCTCATTAAGTCCGAGTGAACATTTTTCGTAATAGTTTAGATTTCGTAAAGGTAGCCGCAGCTTTTAAGCTGCGCAAATAAACGCAGGCTAAAGCCTGCGGCTACCACTCTATCTCACTCCATTTGCAAAGCAGTTTTTAGCTCAGGGCATTGTTGAGCGTATTCTTCCAGAGGAATCCCTTTCTTGAAAGCCTGAGCGGCCTGATTCATAGCCGTTACTCCTGCTTTTATTCCCAATGGGTGTTTTAGAATACTGGAGCCGGCCAACCCCATAAAACTACTTCCGAAGGCTTTGATATTTTCCACCAAATTTCGGGCATTTAGTCCTCCCGCCGCCACCGGCAGGGTATCTTCTATTCCTTCCCAATCATTGGTGAAAACCTCCTTGAGCCTCAACAAGAGCTCGGGTATGAGAGAAGCTATGTGGCATTCTTCCTGTCCCATAACCCCAATTTGGAAGTAATCCGCTCCAGCCAGACGTAAAAGCTTAGCCAGAACCACATCATCAACTCGACGCGGTCCGGTTGACCAACCTGATCTTCCTCCGCTGTGGGCATAAAGGGGAACATTTATTTCTTTGTCTCGGGCCAGCATTTCCAGATACCCCATTCCAGCTATTAGAGGATTAAACATTAGGGCAGTAACTCCCCAATCAATAGCTTTTCTTGCCCAGTCTCTCATTTTATCCGGACTGGCTATTAGATGGGGAGCGTAAAGAACATTTTGGCCTGTTTTATCATAAGCTCTCTTCAGGGCTTCAGTTACCAAACGAATTTTTTTCTCCTGAGGGCAATATTCCGGTCCCAGCATTTTCTCATCATCTTTGATAAATCTAACCCCACCCAGAGCTGCCTGATAGCATTTTTCCGCTACTTCCTCAACTGAGAGACCAGCACAGGGTTTGACAATCGTCCCCACAATGAGTTCCTCAGGACCAAGCCCCAGTAATTTGCGAGTTCCGGAAATACCAAATTGAGGACCGGGGAAAAAACTGAGAATTTTCGAAGGAAGTTCAAAGTCAAGAAAAGCTACCTCATCGTAATAAACAAATTCCAGAACAGGCCCACCAATAGTTAACATCATCAACTGGTAGAGAAGGCCCTCTTCCGGGTTGAGGTTACTTAAGGGGGATCTGATGTAAATAACTCCTTCGGAAGGACCATACTTTTCAATCTTGTAAACGTCGGCTTGTGACCTCCGAAAGAGTGAAGTTACCGCCTTCTGACCTATCCAACTACCGGTAGTCTCATCCCGGGCTATCTCTTTGGCTGTTTTCACCAGATCTTGCCGGGTTTTAATATAGTAAACCAAAGAAATAGATTCTTCCGGATTATGCCGGGATTCCAGGTTAATGGTTTCCCGGGGTTCTCTTCCCAAAATTTCTCTTCCCCGATATTTTTCCATTAGGATTATCCTCCCTCATTAGTAAGTGTTATCAAAATTTTTTGGTCTCCTGGCAATTGGTAGGCGCAGGATTTAACTCCTTGGTTATGATCCGGTAGCCGTAGGCTTTAGCCCTTCTATTATGATCCGGTAGCCGCAGGCTTTAGCCTGCGTTTATTTGCGCAACCTAAAGGTTGCGGCTACCATGGCTCCTTTGCGCAAGTTAAAACTTGCGGCTACTTTTGCCCTCTCCGCTTCATATTTCCCCGTAATCTTGGCCTATTTTATATACCCCTCCCCATTGTGTCAAGAAATTATGACCTAAAAGACTTACGTGGAGGATTTCGGCAGCCTCCATCACTTTGAGCAGCATGGCCGAGAAAGTTACTATGGTAATATCCGAACCCGGTCTAGAAGACTGGTGAAAAACCTCCTATGGTCTCCTGACATCTTAGGTTAACTTTGTTCTTTCTCAAGAGGGTCTCAATTGGACATAAATCCTTATCTGTGGTATAATAGAGTCATTATCAAACGAGGTTATTCCCCACAAGTACGGGGTAATATTCTCCAAAATACTCAGACCATCGGTTGAGTGGCCCGGTGTCATCTGAAAAATCAAAAGTTGCTGCTCGAATCACTCATACTAAAAGAGGGTTTTTCAACAGGCTGCTAGGACGCTGGGTTTGACAGATAAAGAATTAAAGGGGTTTTGAAGATGAAACTGTTGTTGACCAGTAGATTGGAGGCCGAAGACCTCAAGATATTGAGGTCTTACTTTGAGGAGATAAGAGTTCGTGGTCTTTATGTGCGTTCCAAGATTCTTAAGCCGGAGGAACTATCCGTCGAGATGGAAAACATTGATGTTCTGGTGGTAGAATTTGATCAAGTGACGCCCAAGGTACTGGATGCCGCTCCCAATCTGAAGCTAATAGTCTCACTACGGGCGGGGGCCGGCCGCAACATTAACCTGGAAGCGGTCACCGAAAGAGGCATTCCCGTGGCCTGTTGTCCTGGTCGCGGCTCTGATCAGGTAGCCGATTTTACCCTGGGGGTGATAGTGGCCCTGGTCCGACATATTGCTGAAACTCACTGCCTGGTTAAATCTCGAAAGCTGACCGAGAAAAATCCCCAACGAGAGGGTTTTGCTAAAGGTGATAATATCTGGATTATGAATGATCCTCGAAATTTTACCTTCTTGCGTTTCAAAGGTCCCATATTGGCTGGTCGGACTCTGGGGATTCTCGGATTCGGGGCCATCGGTCGGGAAGTAGCCCGCCGAGCTCGGGGTTTTAAGGTAGCGATGATTGCCCACGATCCTTACGTCTCAGCAGAAGTGGGAAAAGAATATGGGGTAAAGCTGGTTGATGGTGATACTCTCTTCCGAGAATCGGATTTTCTGACCGTACACGTCAAGGACAGTCCCGAAACTCGTGGCCTGGTGGGGAAACACTATTTCTCACTAATGAAACCCACTGCTTACTTCATTAATACCGCCCGAGCTTCCGTGGTTGATTACGATGCTCTCAATGAGGTATTGGTGAACAAGAAGATTGCCGGTGCCGCTCTGGATGTGTTCGAAGAAGAGCCGTTACCTCCGGATTATCCCCTGCTGGATCTGGATAACGTCCTGCTTACTCCTCATATTGCCGGGGCCAGTTATGATTGTTATCGGATAGCTTCTCCTCTGGCCCGAGAGGCTATCGAAGATTTTCTGGCTGGTCGCCAACCCCGATTTCTCCTCAATCCGGAGGTCTGGGAAGACCGCAGGTTCAGAAGTGAGAAAGACAAATCAGGTTAGCAGGAAAAGTAATGGGTCGACGCGAACTGGTAATGGGAATCGATATTGGGACTTCTCAGGCGAAAGGCGGAGTATTTGATCCTCGGGGTAGATGCCTGGGTAAGGCCTCTTTTCCCTATACCATTCACTCTCCCTATCCTTCCTGGGATGAGGTCGATGGAGAGGACTGGTGGCAGGCAGTCTGTTACATAATCCAGCAGTCTCTTACTAAAGCCAAAGTGTCCGGTGGGGATATTGCGGCCATATCAGTGAGTAGTCTTCTACCCTGCTGTCTTCCGGTAGATCACCAGGGGAATCCCCTCCGTAAAGCTATTATTTGGCGTGACCGGCGGACCGATCAAGAATGTGCCTGGATGGAGGAGCACATCGGGACGGATGCTTGTTTCCGGATTTCCGGCAACCGGATCGATCACTACTATTGGGGTCCCAAGGTACTGTGGATAAAGCATCACGAGCCGGATACCTTCAGGAGAACCTGGAAGTTACTCCAAGCCCACAGTTACATTGTCCTAAAACTTTGCGGAAAAGTGGTGACTGATTTCACCTGCGGTAATCTGTCTGTACCCTTCTATGATTACCGGAGAAAATGTTGGTCTCCCGCTATGAGCGAGAAAATGGGAATTCCTCTGGAGATGCTGGCCGACCTGAGACCTTCGCATGAGGTAGTTGGCCGGATAAGCAAAAAGGCAGCCGAGGAAACCGGCCTTGACCAGAGAGTCTCGGTGGTTACTGGTTGTGGGGATTTTGCTTCCTCAACCCTGGGAGCGGGGGTTTACCTTCAAGGAGAAGCCTGCGTAATGCTGGGAACGGCTGGAAATTTGCTTATACCGATGGATGAGCCGAACTTCGATCCCCGTCTCATTAACTCTTCTCACGCCTTGCCCAACCGATATATAAGCTTTGCTACTTCTTATGCTGGTGGCTCACTTCAGTGGTTGCGGCAAGTTCTAACTGGACCAGGACACCAATTTGATATTTCCTACCCGCAGTTGGATTTGGAAGCCTCCCGTATCTCCCGGGGAGCGGAGGGACTGCTGTTTCTTCCATTTCTCGCCGGAGAGCTTACCATTAACTGGGACCGGCTGTCCCGAGGGGTTTTCTTTGGCCTAACCCTAAATCACCATAGAGGACATCTTTACCGGGCGGTGCTGGAATCTATTGGCTATCGCTACCGGCATATGTTAGAGATCATAGCTGGTCACGGAGTTAAGGTAAAAAAAGCAACTCTCGTTAATGGCGGGGGTAGAAGCCCCATCTGGCGACAAATTTTGGCAGATATTACCGGTATGCATCTTTCTTACACTGAATCAGAGGGAGCGCCTCTGGGGAATGCCGTATTAGCCGCTATGGGAGCAAAGCTTATCCATAGTGGTGAGGAAGTAAAGAACTGGCTATCAGTAAAGGGTGAAAACGAGCCGGACCAGGAAGCCTACCAGCTCTACGGCAATTATTTTCAACTGTATAAAAGGCTTTATGAGCATCTTAAGGATGATTTTCGGGAACGTTATCGCCTCGTAGGCAGTTGATGGGGAGGAAATTCCGTATCCTTTCTAAGTCTTGATCTGGGAACCACAGTGTGTAAAGCCGCCCTTTTCAATTCTCCGGGAGAGTTACTTGCTCTTGCAAGAGAGGAGTACCCGGTCATCAGCCTTCATCCTCATTGGGCGGAGCAAGATGCTGATGTTGTCTGGAGAAAAATTCAGCAGGTTATTGCCAGGATAGTTAGAGAGGTGAGGCTCTGAAGGTAGTTCTCAAGCCATAGATAGTAATTTGTTCATAATTAAATTCACTCTCAAGGAGAATTACAAATGCTGAATTTACCTGACAAATTAGCTCAGTTAGAAAAAGAAGGTCGGACTATCCAGGTAGGAATTGTGGGAGTAGGGCAAATGGGAGCGGGGGTAGCCGGCGTTCTCTCTCGGATGAAAGCCATGGAGGTTTTAGCCCTGGCCGACCTTGACCGGGAAAGAGCCATAAATATTTTTGAGGAAATAGGAATTCCCCGAAAAGATATTTTTTGCTCAAATGATCCAGAGGAGTGTAATAAGGCCCTAAATAAGGGGATGCGGGTGGTAAGCGAAGAAGCTACTCTTATTCCTCACCTTACTTCTCTTGAGGTTATAGTTGAAGCTACGGGGACTCCCCGCGTAGGAGCCGAAGTGGCTCTAGAAGCAATACGGAAGAAGAAACATATTATTATGATGAATGTGGAGACCGACGTTACCGTAGGTCTCATTCTCTCTGAGCTGGCCCAGAGCGCTGGGGTGGTTTATACGGTAGGAGCAGGAGATGAGCCGGGTGTCATCAAGGAACTTTACGATTTTGCCAGGGCTTTGGGATTTGAAATCGTAGCGGCTGGAAAGGGGAAAAATAATCCCCTGGATCGGGAAGCAACACCGGATAGTCTACGAAGCACTGCCTTAAAGCAAGGGGTGAATCCCCGAATGCTCTGCGAATTTGTGGACGGCAGCAAAACTATGATTGAGATGTGTGCCGTGGCCAACGCCACCGGTCTCATTCCGGATGTGAGAGGAATGCATGGTCCCAAGTGCGATGCCTCAGAACTTGCCTCTGTTTTTGCCCTGAAGGAGAAAGGAGGGATTCTTAATCAACCAGGAGTAGTTGACTACGGCATTGGCCGAATAGCCCCGGGAGTTTTTGTGGTGATAACTACCCATAATAAGCGTCTAATAGGAGACCTAAAATATATGTCTATGGGAAAAGGTCCCAACTATCTTCTTTATCGTCCTTATCATCTTTGCAGTATAGAAGTCCCTCTTTCGGTAGCCCGAGCAGTTATCTATCAGGAACCAACCATAGTCTCTTCGGGAAAACCTGTGGCCGAGGTAATTACTGTGGCCAAAAGAGATTTGAAGGTTGGGCAGAAAATTGATGGTATAGGAAAGTTTGACATCTATGGATCTATTGAAAGAGCCGCGGTTTCCCGACAGGAAAGCCTCTTACCTCTGGGTCTGGCGGAGGGGGCTGTCCTGAAAAGTGAGGTGAAAAAAGGTGATTACCTTACTCTAAGTCAGGTAGAATTTGAAGAAAGTATTCTAATGAACCTGTGGAAACTACAGAATAAACTCTATTTTTTTCCAGATTAGCTCTTGCTCTCAGGCTTCGCCGGGCCGCATTCTCCTTCCCAGACAGCTTCACCGACGAGAGTAGCCTTTTGATAGATGGCCGCTATGACCTCCAGAAAATCCTCCCGGCCGCGCCAGAACGGGAAAGCCCCCAGTCTTCTCGGAAGAACGGCAGTGAGAGTAGACTTCTCCACCGGTCCGGCGTCAAACACTACTGATTCACCTCCCCTCCAGAACGCCTCCCCATTAGTCGGCAGTGGTTGGGGAGGAAACGAAGAACACTCCGGTTTGCCCGAGGTATCTATCTTTTGTTTCTCCGTTCCCCCCACTCCACTTAGAAGGGAGATAAACTGCTCTCGGGTAATCCCACGAAGTTTCAACAACAAAAAGGGATCCTGGTCAAAGGCCTCGGCCAGCAGATAATACACGGCGGCTATGTGTTTGCACGGGTTGGACCAGTCCGGACAGGAGCAATCTGTTTCAAGATCACCTCTCTTCCCGGGAAAGAGGGAAAGGCCAGTCTTCTGGAATACTGTTTCGATGTCTTCCGGCATCTCGCCCGCCAAAAGCCGCGCCCCCAGGATTGGCCGCTCCGTAAGACTCGCTGTCACTCTAATCCAGTCTTTCTTGGCCAGGGTCTTAAGTTTGATGACTACTCGGTAGGGCTGGGAACGAGAGCCCTGAACCCGGGCCCGGACCTCCCCCTTCTCGATACTCAAATCCGCCACCTGGCCTCGGCGGGCATAGGAACGACCTCTGGAGAGGCGAGCCCCAATATTGAAGCTTTCCAGTACCTGGATCCAGCGCCGACCCCACCATTTACTGGCGAAAGCACCCCGCTTAGACCGGGCCTTAATTCCACCCTTGACCTGGCGAGGGTGGGTGGGTTCGTACCATTGGTAGTTCCAGTAGGATTGTCGACGGGTCATCTCAATCCCCCACTGCTTCCCGGCCCAGGAGAAGAACTTGCTTGAGTTCGCTATTGGATAACTCGGTTAGCCAGCTTTCCCCGGTCCCGATTATTTCCCTGGCTATAGATTCTTTGGACTCGATTATCTCATCAATCCGCTCCTCCAGGGTACCGGCGCAGATGAATTTGTATACTTGCACATTTCTGGTTTGCCCAATCCGAAAGGCACGATCGGTAGCCTGATTCTCCACGGCCGGGTTCCACCAGCGGTCAAAATGAAAGACGCGGTTAGCTCGGGTTAAATTTATACCGGTACCTCCAGCTTTAAGAGAGAGAACAAAGACTGGCGGACCATTCTTTTGCTGGAATCTTTCTATCATTTGGTCGCGCCGTTTTCTGCTCACTTTGCCGTGGAGAAACAGGACCTCACGCCCAAAGACTTCCTGGAGATGCTGTTTAAGGATTTCACCCATTTTGGCAAACTGGGAAAAAATCAGAACTCCCCCCTCTTGGTCAATGACCTCTTCCAGCATCTCTACTAACCGGCTCACTTTGCCCGAACGATTCTCAATAACAGAGTTATCACCCAGAAATTGGGCCGGATGATTGCATATTTGCTTTAGCTTGGACAAAGTGGCCAGAATCACACCTTTACGCCGGATACCATCGGTTTCCTCCAGTGCCTTGGTAGTTTCTCGAAGCACGGCCGCGTAAAGCGTAGCTTGTTCCCGGGTCAAGGTACAGTAAGTTTTGATCTCCATCTTCTCCGGTAGATCGGTAATAATGGATTTGTCTGTTTTCAAACGGCGCAGGATAAACGGACCGGTCAAGCGTCTGAGTTGCTCGGCTGTTTCTTGATCCCGGTCTCTCTGAATGGGAATGAAGAACCGCTGCTTAAAGGAGTTTTGGGTACCCAGCAGACGGGGATTGAGAAATTCCATGACTGCCCAGAGATCACCCACGTGGTTTTCCACCGGTGTGCCCGTCAAGACAATCCGATAATCAGCGGAAAGGGCCCGGGCTGCCCGGGACTGTTTAGTCTCGGGATTCTTAATGTTTTGCGCTTCATCCAGGATAATACCGGCCCAGGGGACGGCCTGCAGGAACTGGAGATCTCGGTGAAGTAGACCATAACTGGAAACAACCAGGGCGTGATCTGCCACCTGCTTAATGAAGGTTTCCCGCTTCCTTCGTCCCACCCCATGGTGAACCAAAACCGAGAGTTCGGGGGTGAACTTCTGGGATTCCTTCACCCAGTTGTTAATTACGGAGGTGGGGCAAATCACTAGCACGGGCCGGGTTTCGCCCACTCCCCGTTCTCGAGCAATCAAAGCTAACGCCTGTGCTGTTTTACCCAACCCCATATCGTCGGCCAAGCAGGCACCCAACCCCCATTGCCGCAGGAAAGCCAGCCAGGAATATCCTCGCCTCTGATAGGGACGGAGAGTACCCTGCAACTGGTCAGGAACGGCCAACTCCTCAAATAGTTCATTACTTTGAAGTCGGTCAAGAAGTTTTCCAACCCAGCCCTCGGTCTCAACATGACCAACCGGTAAACCGTACCTCTCATCCTTAGCCCCCAGTGCCATTCGGACCACTTCACCGGCGGACATTTCCGAGCGGGATTGCTCCTTCCAGAACTTGGCTACTTCCTGGATTTGACAGGCATCTACTTCTACCCAGGTGCCCCGAAGCTGGACCAGGGGTACTTTCATCTTGGCCAACTGGTTGATCTCCTTGAGGGAGATACTGGTATCCCCGAGGGCCAATTCCCAGTTTACTTCGGTAATGGTGCTCAGCGTCAGCCCGCTGTTGCTTTGCATTTGAGGACTCTTCACCTTGGCCCGGAGCGACAAACGCTGCTTAGTACCTTTCTGGGTCCACCAGGCCGGCAACATAAGGCCAAATCCGACCGCTTCCAGAGCCGGCGCATGTCGCCTCAGAAACTCGTAGGCATTTTCCGTACCAAGGATACATCCACCCGGGTGTTTGGACTCCAGGCTAACGGCGATGTCCGGACATAATCCGGACGCCTGTCCCAGCGCTGTTAGCAAGTACTCCTGTACCTCACCAGCAAGTTTCTTCAACATTCTGGCCGACCGGCTGCGTGTCTTCCAGACTTCTGCTACCGGAACCTGGAGACTTCGATCGGCGTGGGGCTGCAGTAAATAGCGTAGGTACCAGTCTCCGCCTGGAACTCTGACGGAGATGCTTTCTGGACATTTTGAGGATTTAGGTTCTTCCAGACGAAAGCACAAGCGACACTTGGCCTGGGCAGTTATTTGAATAGGACGTCGCCATTGGTCTATCTGATTAGCCAGATCAATTAAATGACTACGGTCATCCCAGGGGATTAAGGCAGGATCGGATTGCAGAGCGTGCAACCAGGCATCGTGGACACTGTCAAACTTTAGATTGTTCTTAAGTTTACGGGCTGCGGGTGAGACGTCCCTGATCCTAGTTGATCTTCTGATCATCCAGTCCATTGTTCGGCTAATAAAGACACGAGCGAAAAACTCTGGAGGTATGTTAGGAGGTGTCGTGGTGTCCGTACTGGTCAGGCAGCGCGCCGAGGGAGGCATGTGGCGGGCCAGAACTGTTAGACGATCCTGGTTAGCCCCCTCAAAAACGGGCTGCCATCGAGCCTCGAGACCTTTTTCTCCTTCTTCGACCCCCGGCAGATATGCCTGTCGCACTACCAGAGCTCCGGCTAACCGTAGGTTCTCAGACCACCATTGAAAATCCGTACCGGCCAGCACCCCCCGAGCCAGCAAGTCTCCGGACAGACAGCGACACAGTACCTCACCTATTTCCTCCCACTTTAAGGAAAGTACCGTCACCAGCCAGGGCAAGAGCTCTACCTGGGCAACAGATGCTGGCGGTTCGGCAATCATTGGACTGGAGGCAAGGGGAATCCCATCACCTGACGGGAGCCAAGCGCAGACCGTAGCCACTCGTCTCTTGACCCGGATAATCCCGCTCCCAAACGAGGACAAGGAGTTCTGCAATCCTTTTGGTCCGGCATCGTAAGGAAATGGCTTCGGTCGAGGTATCTTGGGCTTTCTCCCCCGCCGCCGATGGGGTATATACGGTACTTCGGGGGTCATCTCTGCCCAGAGGTGGAGATTTTGTTCAAACCAGGAGGCATGAAGAATGATCATAGAAAATTTCTCTTTTGGTTCTGGCTAAATGCCCATAATGAAGTCACCTGCTATAATATCAACTCTTCTACCGAGGTCAACTCTCTCAGAGAAATTTTGACAAAGTCGGTGAGCTATGGCAAATTAATGAAACGAAGCAAGGGAAATCTTTTTTTGGCGAAGATAGAGTGGTAAACGCAGGCTTTAGCCTGCGTTTATTTGCGCAATCTAAAGGTTGCGGCTACCATGGCTCCTTTGCGCAAGTTAAAACTTGTGGCTACCTTTATGAAATCTAAATTATTACGCTTGGCTTTGTTCGCAATGACAAATCGCCGTAAATAATTTCTATAATATTGGAGGTAAAGATGCTGAAAAAGATAAACTTCTCGGGACTTTGGCAGGGTGTGGTACCACCGCAGTACATTTTTTCTCACCAGCACTTTAAAGGAGTGGTTTTGGATCCGCCCAATTTTGACCCTGGATCCTGGATTGGAGCGGGGAAAGCTCTCTTCGATCCCGAAAATGAACAATTTTTATTGACTGCCCGACCACGCAAAGCCGAAGGAAAAGTACGAGGTTTTGCCGCTAATATTTATCGATCGAAAAATGGAGAAAACTTTGAGTTAATTGTGAGTATTAGTAAAGAAGAAGTTTGCCGGAAGAGTGGTCTCAAAATCCATAGCATTGAAGGAACCCAACTTTTAAAGAATCCCCTGAACGGAGAATGGCATTTCTATCTCTCGGTGGATACCGGTTCCGAGTTTGCCTGGGGAGGAGTGTACTGGGAGACACTACTTCTCACTTCCTCTAAGTTGGAAGGTCCCTGGCGGTCAAAAGGATTGGTAATCAAAAATGATCAGTCCTATGATGCAGGTCAGGCTCGGGATGCCACCATCGATATTATAGATGGCCGATGGTTTTGTTTTTATAAAGCCATAGATAAAGAACGTCGAGAACGACCGGCTCTGGCTACCAGTATTGACGGTATTACCTGGAGTAAACACGGCGTTTTTACCATTGATGGAACTGACCGGTTGCGGTTTCTCTCCGGTTCCCTTTTTGCGGGGACCAATGGTCCTTTATTCCTCGGATTGGAAAGCGAAATGGAAGATTCCCGGGTGAGTAAGAATCGGGTCGTTTATGCCGATGAATACAAGATCGGACACGGAGGTGGATCTATCCCCAATTTTGCTGCCTACAACGTGGACTATAGAAATATGAATTTGGAGACAATCTTCCGTACACCATGGCAGCCTCAATCAAAATATGAACACAAGAAACACCCTTTACTGGGCTATGCCAGTCTTGTATACGATCCTCTAAAAAATCGTATTTTAACCTACGTCGAAGCCATTGATGGAACTTTGACCAGGCAAATAGGGCTGAACGAGACAGTTGAGAGACTGCTTCTCTACGAGACAATTTTGTAATTTCAATAACGCTTTGGAAAGATATCCTATAGAGAATATTAGTAAATAAGAAAAGACTGAAACTGAAGAAACCAAAGAAAATCTTTGACAGGGAAGAGAAAAAAGGTATAATTTTTTTTTCTTACGGGAATAAAGGGGTAATCAATGACCAAATTAAAAAAGAAAATTGTTTGGATGGGGGTGTTTTTTATCACTATGGTAATGGGGATACCCTGGTTTCTCTGGGGGTCCTCGCTTCTTTTTATAGGAATACCTCTGTGGGTCTGGTATCATGTTGGGTGGCTTCTTTTCTCCGTTTTTCTTTTCTGGCTATTTGTAAGAACCTATTGGACTAAAGAGAGGAGTAATTAATGACTAGAGGATTAATCCAGTTTGCCATTATACTAATGTTTATGGTGGTAGCTCTTTTTATTGGCCTCCGGGGTTATCGCCTGACCAAAAGAGAAGTAGAAGACTATTTTCTGGCCAATCGTAGCCTGGGAACTTTGGTTCTTTTACTAACTATGTTTGCCACTCTGATGTCATCCTTTACCTTTTTTGGTGGACCAGGCAAGGTCTACGCCACGGGAATGGAGTGGATGCTGGTGATGGGAATAATGGACGGCTTCTTGGTGGCTATCCTCTGGTACGTCATTGGAGCTCGTCAGTGGAGACTGGGACAGAAACATCGCTATATTACCGTGGGAGAGATGCTGGAGCACAGGTTCGGCTCAGCTACCCTGAGAGTACTCGTTTCGGTTGTCTCTTTATTCTGGCTCTTTCCCTACGTGATGATCCAACAGATGGGGGCCGGCTACGCTTTGGAGGGTCTCACCCGGGGAGTCATTTCTTACCCGATAGGAGCGGGACTTATTACTTTATTCATGCTTATTTATGTAGTTCTGGGAGGAATGAGAGGCGTAGCTTGGACCGACACTTTTCAGGGCCTCTTTATGCTCATTTGTATCTGGTTAGCCCTAATCTTCATCGGAAGAAGTATTGGTGGTCCAGAGGTGGCTGCTTCAAAGGTACTTTCCCAGGCAGAGAGAGTATTCACTCTGGGAAAATCCTGGACTCCCCAGATGATCTGGTCAGCCGCCGTGAGTACGGCCTTGGGAGTTATCTGTTTTCCCCAGATTAACCAACGTTTCTTTGTAGGCAAGTCAGAAAAAGTCCTTCAAAGAGCCTTTATTATTTGGCCATTGCTTTGTCTTCTCCTTTTCCTTCCCGCTTTTCTCGTCGGAGCCTGGGGAGCAGGAGTAGTCCCTGGTCTGAAAAGACCGGATATGGTTCTTTCCGTAATGCTGGACAAATACACTCCCTTCTGGTTCGCCAGTATCATTGTCGCTGGGGCTCTGGCAGCCATGATGTCTTCCTCGGACTCGATGCTCCTTTCGGCCAGCAGTTATCTTACCCACGACCTCTACAAAAGGGTAATTGATCCCCAAGCTACCAGCCGAAAAGAACATTGGGTGGGCAGATTAATGGTAGCCGTTTTTGCCATTTTGGCCTATGTGGCCAGTCTTCTCTCGCCGGGATCTTTGGTGGGTATAGGTCTGGTAGCTTTTGGCGGGTTTGCTCAGCTTACCCCGATTTTATTAATCTCTCTCTACTGGAAAAGAACTACTGTGGTGGGAGTAATAACCGCACTAATTGTCTCCGAGGGCTTTTATATGGCCAGTAAATTTATTCCGGGTATTCCTTCTCGGTACGGAGGATGGGACCCCTCTATAATAGGGGTAATCATAGCCACTATCCTAACCTTTTTAGTTTCCTTTTTAACTTCGCATTCCCAGCAAGAAAGAATTCAGGTATTTTTCGCTGAATCAAAAAAGTGAGCCATTTTTTCCCATCACCACTTTCTGCGACCAGGACTTAAGCAGGTAGGGTTTCAATTCTTCGAATATTCTGGCCTGATTCTCAATTAGAACCTCCGCTTCCTGATTAGTCATATCTTGGGCTTCTTCTACAAAAGAGGCGGTTCGCAACTGATAAAGGGGGACCAGAGACCAGATAAAGAAAAACCTGTCTACCTTCCTCTCAATCTGATAAGCTACCAGATAATCATAGACGATTCTGGCCCAACTCTCCGCTGGAAGGTGACCATCTTTACTTCTTATTTTTTTGAGTTCTTCTAAATTATTCTTGTTTAAAATATCTTTCCATAAGGGATAAAATCTCTCCCATCCTGCTTTGAAGCCCACTTTCAAATTCTCCAGGGAAATCTTTACCTCAGTAGGCTCGGCAAATCTCATTTCCCCCGGCTGCCGAGGAAGAACACTTCCCTTAATTTCGTTCCAATGGGGATAATACTTACCGGCTAACTCAAACATTGTTCCCACTACCTGGCGAAACATGGGAGTAAGATGAATGGGGTCTTTGGGGTTATGTATCTTAACTCCCAGGGCGGCCTCACCGGTACGGTAACCTCTGGCCAGAGCAGTGGTAGTCATAAAAATATCTATTCCAAAGCGAGCAACATCACTTTCCCAGACCTTCTCTTCCAATAGCTCCTGGGCCAGTTGTCCGCACAAGGCGAAGTCTCCCCCGATGGGTTGCCGGATACGAACTCCGTACAAAGCTCTGGTCAAAGGATAGGCAATATCGTTGGTAATGGTTCCATCAAATTTATGGCGCAAATAGAGAGGAGTCATAAAATCACATTTCTCCAGATGAACTAACTCACCCAGCATCTTTACCCAGGAGGGGGTGACAGAGCGCAAATCAGCATCAACCATTATTGCCGTCCCCGCCCCCAGATTAACTACCACTTCCAGAATAGCTCTTATAGCAGAGCCCTTTCCCGGAATTCCCCGATAAATAGTGACTATTTTCTCTATCCCTTTGAGAGGAAGGTTCTCTACTACCTCCCGGGTATCATCAGTAGAGCCACCATCGGCAAGTACTAAAACACAGCGATGAGCCGAAAAATGTATTCTCAATCCTTCGGAAACTCTCCGCACCACGTTGGCAATGGTTGTTTGATCATTACAACTGGGGATTCCCACTACCACTTGGGCAGTTCCAATTTCGGCTAATCTCTTTTCAGCGCTCTTTCGCAGTGCCTGGTACATTTGTTATCACCTTTATTATTTTTAGCCAATAAGTCAGAATTTATTGGATAAAATGATACAAGAGAACGGTTAAAAGTCAAAGACACTATGAGAGAAGAACATACTCGACGGACAAGCACGTCTTTAGATTTTTCCAGGAAAATAAGGGTGAATAAAATGACAAATGAGCATAAATAGGTATCATAGATAGGGAGAGAGGAAAAAGTTTTCTCTATCTGTCTAAATGAATATTAAGAACTTGGGATATTTTTTCTGGGGTGTGATCAGCTTTTTAGGGATGAGCTTCCTTTGCATAGCATACGCTACCCAGTTATCTCCTGATATCCCTGGCCTAAATCATTCCGGGAGGACTTTGATCATAGCCCATCGGGGAGCCTCAGGTTATTGCCTGGAGAACACTTTGGTTGCTTTTGAACTAGCGGTGAGGATGGGAGCTGATGTTATCGAGTTTGATTTACGCAAAACGCGAGATAACCAACTGGTGGTTATCCATGACCAAAGAATTGATAGAATTACTAAGGAAAGAGGAGAAGTGGCGGATAAAACCTTGTCCGAACTGAAATCTTTATCTATTAGGATTTGCCCTGAAGAAAAATATGAAAATGAGAAAATACTGTCTTTAGAGGAAGTGCTTGGCTGGGCCAGAGAAAGGAAAATTCGTTTGCTCATTGATGTTAAGGTGCCGGCCGTAGAGGAGAATTTATTAAAAGTTATAGACCAATATCAAATGAGCCAGTGCTGCATCATAGCCTGCCCGGGAGATAACTTTCTTGAAAATGTTAGAAGGCTTAATCCTGAAATTATGACCCTGCGGCAGTCTACTCGTCTGCGCACTCAGGCCGATATTCTGGGGATTCATTACCAGCGGATTAGTTCGGAGCTAACAAGAGCTATTCATAAAAAAGACAAGCTTGTCTGGGTTTGGACGGTAAATACTCCTGGATTGATAAAAAGATGTCTAGAGATGGGGGTGGACGGTATTATAACTAATTATCCCGATAGAGTGGTTGAAATTTTAGCTGGAGAGTAGGGAAAAGTAATAGTTTAGATTTCATAAAAAAATGCCTGTGGAGCTATCCAGGAGGTTTCAGTTTCTCAGCCAAGGTAGTATAAAGCTGCCGTGAGACCGATTCCACCAAAGAGCGGTATGCATAGATTGTCTGCCCGGGGAATTAGCTCAGCTAAGGTTGCCGCTCCAGCTCCTATCAGTGAGCCTAGAAAGAAATGGGGATACCCGGCCAACTTGCAAAGGAATAAAGCTATAGCCAGAGATACCAGAAAGTTAGTTAGAGTTCCTTCCAGAGTTTTGTTTCCGTAAATAATTATTCGGCCAAACTTTTTCCCCACTAACTTAGCCGCTCCGTCACCCAATATCAAGAACAATATAGAAACACAGGCAATCAGTTTACTAAATATTAAGATACTAAGCCAGCAGCCAATTACGTAATAAGTTGTCCCGGCAACCCTGTTTCTTTCGTCAAATCGCATCAGCAATTTGAAGATTCGCTGAGCTAAATTGTTGATTTTCGAATTAGCCAGGCGTAAAAGATCTCCAGCTACGAAAAAAATAGCTATTATTCCCAGGATTATCAGAGCTAAACCTTTGTCTATATTGCTCAAACCATAAATGGAGACAATGGCTGCCCCGGTGGCTGTATGAAAGATAAGTCTAGCCCATTTCATCTTTGTATATCCTCAACTTCCTTGAGGTATAGGAATTTATAAATTATCCCAGGGCAACTTCAACCACCCCTACCCAAGGAGAAAGTCCTCATTCTGTATTCTATCTCATGAGATTGCCACACCTGCCTACGGCAGGCTCGCAATGACGACTGTGGGTAGGTAAAGTTGCCCCTACCACATTATCTTTCTGTCATTGCGAGTGAAGCGAAGCAATCTCGGGTTCTGAAAGGGGGAGGCTCTAGCCTCCCCCTTTCCTTGATAAATATGGATTATTCACTTATAATATGCTCCATTCCAGAGAAAATAGCAAACAAATAGGAGAATACTCCAGGCGAAAGAGAGCTGCAAAATGTCTGAGTTAAGGAAAGATCCAGTGGTGGACCGCTGGGTAATTATCTCTCCAAAAAGAGGGGAAAGAA
>DAOVGF010000037.1 GCA_030672545.1 Candidatus Aerophobota bacterium | reverse complement strand
TACCTGAAATCGTCACCATAGAGCCATTCCACGGCCATAGACTGGTAATTTATAAGTGTATGTTTAAGCACTGGCAGCCAGTATTCGAAACATCTATGGATTTTGGTCATGTTGTCTGGGCCGGAGAAATACTTGGCGAACCTGTAATTTTAGGGGGGTGCCGAGAGGGCTCAAAAGAACTATTCCTTCTTCGTCCAAAAACCAGGGATTTAAGGGCTATGAGTCGAGAAATTCTGGACAGCGATGTTGGTCCAACACAGATTGCCGTGGTTCATAAAGGAGATAGTGATCTAATCCTCAGCGCAAATCATGAATCAAACGAAGTTGTTCTTTACGAGTTAACCCGGTGATCATAAAGTATGCAATTTTGTTTCCCCGTCTCTCTGGCGGCTAATCGCTCCATTGAAACAAGTCAGCCAGTGGAGATGGGAGGTTAAAAAGGGTTTAGAAATACAAAGGTGTGTTTGAAGTAATCACCTTGCTTCCCTTGTGCAGGTGAAATATGGGCAGTATCATTATAGTCAACAGAACAAGTTTTTTGACAAAGATAAATAAGATGATAGAATTTTGAGAGGAAAAACTGATGAGAGATAAACCAGAGGTTGTTTGTATAGGGATTCTGGTAGCTGATATTATTTCAGGGGCTCTTCCTCGTCTCCCCCGTCCCGGAGAACTTATGTTGACCGAGCGTATTTTACTCTCCGCCGGGGGCTTGCCGGTTAACACGGCGGTCTCTTTAACCAGGTTAGGGTTTGAGGCTGGAGTAGTAGGTAAAGTAGGGAATGACCCCCTGGGACCCTTTATTGTTGACTATCTGAAGGGACAAAAAGTAGATACCCGGGGTATTAGAAGCTCTAAAGAGGCGAGTACATCCAGTACTATGATAATTCTTACCGAATCGGAGGACCGTAGATTTATTCATACCCTGGGAGCTAGTGCAGACTTTTCTATTGATGACCTTGACTTCGAATACATTAAGGGAGCTAAAGTACTTTACCTGGGGGGATACTTTGCTATGCCCCGTCTGACTCAATCTTCCCTGGTGAAGTTGTTTAAGTTTGCTCGAGAGGGTAAAATCACCACCGTTTTAGATGTGGTAGCTCCTCATTCCGGAGTTAACTTGCTTGCCCAATGTTGTGAGGTTCTAAAATATACCGATGTCTTTCTACCCAATGATGATGAGGCCCGAATTATTAGCGGAGAGAGCGATCCTCTCAAACAAACCGAGATATTTCTCAAGTTCAATCCGGAAATGACGGTGGTAATAACTAAGGGCAAAAAAGGCTCCTTGGCGAGAACACGGGATAAGATCGTTCGAGCTTCAGTCTACCCGGTAAAAGTAGTAGATCCTTCTGGAGGAGGAGATGCTTTTGACGCCGGCTTTATTGTGGGTTTGCTCAAGGGGTGGGACGTTGAACAAACCCTGAAATTTGCCAGTGCCATTGGAGCTTCCTCGGTGACAGCCATGGGCTGTACTACTGGAGTTTTTACTATGGAGGAAGCTCTCAACTTTATCAAAGATAATACCCTGAAAATAGAGGTGGAGAATCGTCCCCTATTGACTGGGTAAGATGACTATTTTCATTCCCTCTTGACTTTCAGCCAAACGAAATCCTTCTTTTATTTGACTTAGAGGCAGACGATGAGTGATTAGTTCTTTTACTTTTACCTTTCCTTGAGAAATAAGATTTAAAGCTAACTCATCGTGATAGGGGGCTGAGCCATGAGTACCCACTACGTAGAACTCACTATAGTGAGCCAGGTTACTGTCAAACTTGATATAGGGCTTATCTTTGGGCAGTCCACCAAAAAAATTTATTATTCCTCGGGGAGCAATCATTTTTAGAGAGTTCTCCTGGGCTTGGCCACTGGGGCAAGCCACAATTATTTTGTCTACTCCTCTACCCGAAGTTTCTTCTTTCACCCTTTTTATTCCGTCTTCAACGGATGGATTGATGATTAAATCTGGCTGGGCAAACTTACGGGCAAAATTAATCCGATAGGAAGAGAGTTCCATGAGTATAACTTTAGTTGCTCCGTTGGCTCTGGCCAGTTGAATATGCATACATCCTAAGGGTCCGGCCCCGATGATAAGAACACTATCCCCCAGCCTAATTTTGGAAAGTTCCTGCCCATTAATGGCACAAGCCAGGGGTTCGGCTAAAGCTGCCTCCTCAAAAGAGATATTTTCCGGGATGAGATTAACACAATCATTTTGAACAGCAATTTCCGGAACAATCATGTACTCAGCGAATCCACCATTATAGTTATATCCGATAGCCCGGAGATTCAGACACATACCTGACATACCTCGCCGACAGTAGTAGCATTTTCCACAAGGAATGGCGGGAGCTACGGCTATCTTTTCCCCGGCCCGGTAATTTTTAATTTTTTCCCCTAGCTCAACAATTTCTCCCGAGACCTCATGGCCAGTGACGGTGGGAAATTTGATGTGTTTGTGTCCGTGGTGATAAACCCGTACATCTGTTCCGCAGATACTACAAGCCTCAACTTTTAAAAGAATTTCTCCCTTTTGAGGATGAGGTCGGGGGATTTCTTTAATTTCCAGCTCTTCTATTCCTTTTAAGACCGCCGCTTTCATTTCTAAGACCTCCTTTCAATTTAGCTTTAAGGTTAAAAAGATAGCTGGTTCTTCAAATCTGTCAAGCAGGCGCCGCTTAAATTTATCTTTCAAAATGCAGCTTTTGATCAAAGAAAATTCCTGTTTTTCCGCCTATGGTAAGAGAACAATTTTTGAGAAGATTTAAGATGAATAGATAAGTTCAGCCGCATTATAGCTATTCAGTGCATTGATTTGACTAACGACTAAAATGGTATAGTATGTTTTTACCGAGAAGTCAAAGGTAGACTGGTGTTCTGGCATTCAGATAGGCTAAGTGATTAATATTCAAGTTCAGCAAGAGGTAGACGTTTGGTGGAGTTAGCTGAGTTAGAGGCAAAGAAAATTGGGATTTTTCTCAAATCTCTGGTTAAAGCGGCCAAGATTTTGCGTTTTTATCCGGAAAACAATCCCATGGGTCAAGTAGCTGTGAAGGAATGCCTACAGCGACTGGTACAACTTAGGTTGCCCAAAGAACTTACCCTCCAGGTGACTTTGGAGACTCTCCTGTTTAAAGAAAGCCCGATGGCTACAGATTATCCCGGAACGCAGCAGTTAGCTCGCCAGCTTTATTTATTGCTGGTGGAGGAACTAACCTTCCAGAGTGATACTACTGAGAGTGATTTGAGGATGTTCTGCCAACTACTAAGACTTGATCCCCGGCAGGTTGCTCAAAGAAAGGGTTTTTCTAATGTGTTAGCTCAAGAGGGTGTTGAACACATCCGGGTAACTGAATCCCGGCCACCCAAGATAGTTGAGGCTGACCAAGTTTCGGAGAAACTATTAATTAAAATGATTGCCCAGAGAGAACGCAAGCTCCATCAGGATCTTGCTCAGAAGATGGTCACCCCAAAGTTATCTACCCGACCACCCCAAGTAGTTATTAAAATTGGTGTTGATGGGAATATTTCCTCTCTCTCCTTGCCGGAGCTAAATGAATTGATTGATGATCCTGGCGGGTTGGTGGGGATCTTGTCCCGTTTATCAAAGCTGTACTCAAAAGATGTCCAGGAGTGGGGACGTTCCGTGGGGGAGAAGCTAAGGGAAGCCCGAGAGCTTCTGGGAGAACTTGATGGGCAAGAGAAAACGGAGGTTTTTAGGAGGGTCTCCAGCACAATCTTAAGGATGGATCCGGAAAATAAGGAGCGACTAATCCGTGATTGCTTACTACCCGGTCTTCTGGAAGGACGAGAGGAAGCGGAGATTTTGCGTTTTTTCTCCGATGTTGATTTAACTCAGGCTCTGGGAATGCTCAGTCAAAGTGGGGTTTCTTTGCCGGAGACCTTTAGTGCAGCGGTGAGGAAACTTCACCTTCCAGAAAGACGTCAGGCTCTTCTTTTACCGATGCTAAAAAAAGAGTTAGAAAAGAAAGGATTTCAAACAGACGATATCCCTCTATTTAAGGAGGAGAAAAGAATTGCTGCGATAGCCCAGGGTCAAGATAAAGACCAGCTCTCTTTTCTTGTTAATCCGGGTCAGTTACAAGATCTGGACCCGGTGTTAAATTCTCAGGACAGGGAAGAGTTAAAACTCTTCCCACGTCAACTGACCAAAATTAATTCAACCACCGCCGAGCTGAGCTGCCTGCTCAATTTAAGCTACCTGGAAGGGGATTCAAAGATTTGCCAGGAGTTTGTTCAAAGGATTTCCGATCTGCTGGAAGAATTTCTTTACGGGGAGCAATGGGAAGATCTGACTCTCTGGATAAATCGTCTGCAGCAGATAACCGCGGGGGTATCTATGGAGAACTCTTCGACTATTGTCTTGATTAAAAAGATGCTCTCTTCGCTGGCTACCGACACTCTTGTTCGCTGTTTAATAGAGAAATATGACCTGGACAAGGATGAGGGACGACGAAAGCAATATTTGGATGTTCTGGGTGCCTTAGGTGAACTCAGTATTCCTGTTTTTATTGATTTTCTTGATTACGAGGAACGTCTCTCGGTGAGGCGGACGGTGCTAAATATCATGCTTAAGGTTACCTCTGCTTATGTTGATTCTCTGTCCTTATATATAAATCATCAGCATTGGTATGTGGTTCGTAATGTAGTCTGGTTATTGGGGCGTTTTGGGCCGGGTAGCGAACAGGTCATTGCTCAGGCTCTCAGCTATGAACATCTCCAGGTGAAGAAAGAAGCTATCCGGTCTTTAGCTCTAATTGCCAGTCCAGCCGCTATTGACCAGATTGTCTTTGTCCTGGAATCCGCTGATCGGGTGGTTAGAAGAATAGCTGCTGAGTATCTTTCGTCTCTGCCTGGGGAATTACTGCAACCTCATTTAGTGCGAATACTCTCCAGGAAGAGGTTTCTCCAAAGAGATATCTTCGTTGCTATTCAATCGCTGGAGATTCTGGGAAAAATGAAAGGGCCAGAGGTATTGAAATTGTTCCGTCGGCTGAGTCGCTGGCGCTTTTTCTTTTGGAACTGGAAATTAGTACGGGTTGGTCTGGTAGCCCGGAGAATCTTCAAGGAAAATGAGAAGAACTTTTTGACAGAAGAGAACTCTTTAAGGTAAAGATTTCGATAGTTCTATTCAGTGGTTAGAAAAGATTGACCGAGGGAGTGAAAATGGAAAGATTTGAGTTGGTCAGAGGCTTGGTTAGATTAAAGCAAATTCTTTCCCTCTTTCCCCACCAGCATCCTCTGGTTCGAGAGCGGGCTAAGCAGTTTTTGGGCGTCATTAAAACTCTGAGGGAAGAGGAAAATCAGGCGGAAGTGAGTATTATAGATAAAGAAGTGTATGTGAATAGGCATTCTCTGCGCCGGGAGAGCCTTGAATCGGTAAGTTTAGTCAGACAAATCACCGACACCAAAATTAACAGTTTTAGTTTCGCGCCGGACACCACAGTGGAAGAGTTGATTTCCCTGATGAGTTATCTTAATGAGTATCAACAGACTGATTCTGTTCCCGGACTACTCAGTGAGGAACTTCAGGCGAAAGGAATAACTCACATTACCGTAGGCAGGATACTACCTCTGGAGATTTCCGGGAAAGAGGAAGAACTGATGGGACGATTCCTCAAACCAAAGAGCGAATACCAGAGAGCTGTCTCGGGAATCGAGAGTATCTTCACAAAAGTTATGCGGGGAAGCTCCTTCCGTCCCGAGAGTGTCAGCCTGATTGTTCAGGGATTGCTCAAAAAAGTAATAAAAGATGAGGTTGTCTTGAGCGGTCTACTGAACATAAAAAATTACGAAGATTGTACCTTTCGGCATTCGGTTAATGTGGCTCTCTTGAGTCTTCTCTTAGGTAAGAGATTAAAACTTGATAGAGAATTATTAGCTATGTTAGGTGAGGCAGCTCTCCTGCACGATATTGGCAAAATTATGATACCAAAGGAAATTATTACTAAACCAGGGCGTCTCAATAGAACAGAATGGGAGATAATCTATCGTCATCCTTTTGTGGGAGCAGAAATACTTCTAACTATTCCGGGGATTAATTCTCTAACTCCTGGCGTTGCCCTGGGGCATCACGTTTATTATGACGGTAGCGGATATCCTTCTCTGGCCGTCGGAGGGGAAGATAATCACCTAAACCATATTGTTAGCCTAGGTGATGTTTACGATGCTCTTACTACCGTTCGCAGTTACCGCAGGCCGATGTTTCCTACCCAAGCTATCCTTCAGTTGTTGCGTGGTGCCGGTACTCAGTTTAATCCTGTCCTGGTTAAAGTTTTTGTCAGTGTGGTAGGCTTCTATCCTATCGGGACCCTGGTGCGAACAGACCAGGGCGAAGTTGGTGTGGTCACGGCAGTTAATCCAGAGGATTCCCTACACCCAATTATCAAGGTCCTGCCTGATGAACAGGGGAAAGAAGCTGCTCCACAACTTGTTGATACCTCCAGAAAGAGTTCCCTCGGAGCCGGTTACTTGCGTAATATCTCCCAGGTGCTTAGTCGACAAGCCTTATCCTTTGAGGAGCGGGCCTCCCCAAAGGAATAATTTTTGACAAAACTCTGTTTCTTCTTATAATTTTGGCAAATGGAAAAGTTTATGCCGACAAATTGCTGCTTAATCCTAATTTTATTTCTCGTTTTTTTTCTCTCCCTGTCAGT